>JALYWW010000128.1 GCA_030852515.1 Pseudomonadota bacterium | reverse complement strand
GAACGGCACCAGTGCCTTCCGGCCGCTGTCGCGCAGCGCGTCCAGGCGCGCCCGCAAGCGGTCCATCAGGCCTTGCTGTCGCCGGTATCCACGGGGATGCCCGGAGCCTTGAAACCGGCTTCCGCGTACTCGGCCGCCAGCTCGGACTCGCCCACGTCGATACCGCGCTCGGCGCCGAGCCCGTCCAGGTGTTCGTTGAGCATGCGGCGGTACATGGTGCCCATGTAGTCGAGGAATTCGGTGCGCTCCTCGCCGACCCGGGCACCGGCATTGGCCATGTACACGTGCGCGTTGAAGCGCGAGGCGGCGTACAGGCTGGCCATGCTGATGCGCTTGAGGCCCTGCTGCTTGGACTGGCGGTTGGTCAGTTCCAGGTACTCGTTGACGCAGGTGAAGAACGCCGGGTCGATCTTGTTGCCGCCCTCGGCGGCCGGTGCCGGTGCCTGGTCCTGCTTGTCGTTGCTGCTTTCTTCGCTCACGGTGTTGCCTCTTTGGTTGATTCTTGGATTGTCCCGCGCGCGGCGACGGTATGCACATCCTTGTCGCCACGCCCGGACAGGTTGCAGAGCACGATCGCTTCCGGCGGCATCGCCCGCGCGAGTTCGATCGCCTGGGCGATCGCGTGGCTGGATTCCAGCGCCGGCAGGATGCCTTCGCAGCGAGCAAGGCGATGGAAAGCCGCCAATGCCGCCTCGTCGCCTACGCCGACATAGCTGGCGCGGCCACGATCCTTCAGGAAGGCATGTTCGGGACCGACGCCCGGATAGTCCAGCCCCGCCGAAACTGAATGGGTCTCGGCGATCTGGCCGTCATCGTCGCACAGCACGTAGGTGCGGTTGCCGTGCAGGACGCCGGGGCGCCCGGCCGACAACGAGGCTGCGTGGCGTCCGCCGGCGATGCCCTCGCCCGCCGCCTCGGCGCCGACCAGGCGCACGCCGGGGTCGTTCAGGAACGCATGGAAGATGCCGATCGCGTTGCTGCCGCCGCCGACGCAGGCGGTGACGACGTCCGGCAGGCGGCCATGTTCGGCCAGCATCTGCGCGCGCGCCTCGCGCCCGACCACGGCGTTGAAGTCGCGGACCATGCGCGGGTACGGATCCGGCCCGGCGACGGTGCCGATGATGTAGAAGGTGTCGTCCACGTTCGCGACCCAGTCGCGCATCGCCTCGTTGAGCGCGTCCTTGAGCGTGGCCGAACCCGAATGCACCGGCACCACCGTGGCGCCGAGCATGTGCATGCGGTCGACGTTGACCTGCTGCCGGGCGATGTCCGTGGCGCCCATGTAGACCACGCATTCCAGGCCCAGGCGCGCGGCCACCGTGGCGCTGGCGACGCCATGCTGGCCTGCGCCGGTCTCGGCGATGATCCGGGTCTTGCCCATGCGGCTGGCGAGCAGCGCCTGGCCGATGGTGTTGTTGATCTTGTGCGCGCCGGTGTGGTTCAGGTCTTCGCGCTTGAGCAGGATGCGCGCGCCGCCGACCTCGCGGCTGAGCCGCTGGGCGAAATAGATCGGGCTGGGCCGGCCGACATAGTGCGCAAGGTCGGCTTCGAACGCAGCGATGAAGGCCGGATCGGTGCGTGCCTGGTCGTAGGCTGCGGCGAGTTCGCGCAGGGGCTCGACCAGGGTCTCGGCGACGAAGCGGCCGCCATGGCGGCCGAAGTGGCCGTTGGCATCGGGCCAGGCGTGGTAGTCGGTAGCTTGCGGATCGCTCATCGGACTGCGGGCTTGCGCCGGCATCCGGCACTGGGCCGGCCAGTGTAGGCGAAAATGCGACGGCCTAAGGGGCGTCGTGTTCGACGTGGCAGTCGGCGCGGCGCACTTCCTCGACGAAGCGGCGCATGCGCTCGCCGTCCTTGATCCCCGGCGAGGACTCCACCCCGCTGGATACGTCCACTCCCCAGGGCAGGGCCGTGGTGATCGCCTCGAAGACGTTTCCGGCCTCCAGTCCCCCGGCCAGCAGCATCGGCTTGTCCAGGTCGGGTGGCAGCCGCGTCCAGTCGAATGCCTGTCCGCTGCCTCCCGGCGTCCCTTCGGCATGGCTGTCGAACACGAACCCGGCCGCCGCGGGGAACATCCTCCGCAGCTCGGAAGTCCCGGGCGTGCGCCATCCGCCCATCGGGATCGCCTTGAGGTACGGCACGCCGAATCCGCGACAGAACGAATCGCCCTCGCTGCCATGGAACTGCAGCAGGGTTGGCCGCACCAGCTTGACCACCTCGCGCACTTCCTCGACCGCGTTGTCCATGAACAGCGCCACGACATCGACCAGTGGCGCCAGCGCATTGCGCATCAGCCGCGCCTGTTGCGCATGCACCCGGCGCGGACCGTCGCCGGCGAACACGAAACCGATGGCATCGACGCCCAGCTCACTGGCCAGGCGCACGTCGCCTGCCCTGGTCATCCCGCAGAACTTGATCCGGGTGCGGAACAGGGTCCGTCTCATCTGGATGGGAATCATCGGGCGCTCGCCTCCATATGGTTGCCTTCGTCCATGCTCACCGCCGCCGGCAGGCCCCACGTGGCGGGGTAGCGCGGACCCACGAAAACCAGTCCGTCCGGCGGTGCGGTCGGGCCGGCGACGGTCCGGTCGCGCCCGGCCAGCAGTTCGCCCGGCCATTCTTCCCGGGCCTGGCCACGCCCGACCGGCAACAGGCTACCCACGATGTTGCGCACCATGTGGTGAAGGAAGGCGTTGGCCTGGATTTCGACCTCGATCACGTCGCCCTCACGCCGTACCGAAACCTCGTGCACGCTGCGGCGCGCATGCGGCGCCTGGCAATGCACGGTACGGAACGCGGAAAAATCGTGTTCGCCGACCAACGCCTGCGCGGCGCGATGCATCGCGCCGGCATCCAGCGGCAGGCGCTCCCACGACAGGTATTGCCGCTCCAGCGCCGGGCGTACCGCGCGGTTGAGGATGCGATAGCGGTAGCGGCGCGCACGCGCGGAGAAGCGCGCATGGAAATCGGCTGCGACCGGCACGCACCACAGCACGCTGATCGCGGGCGGCATCCGCGAGGTGGTGCCGAGCATCCATCCGCGTGGGTCGCGCTGCGCTGCCGTGTCGAAGTGGACCACCTGGCAGGCGGCGTGCACGCCCGCATCGGTGCGCCCGGCGCAGATGGTGTCCACGCGCTGGCCGGCGACGAAGGACAATGCCTCCTCCAGCGCCGACTGCAGGGTCGGTTCGCTGCGCCGCGACGGTTCGCCGGGCCGGTCCAGCCGCTGCCAGCCGGAAAATCCGCTTCCGTCGTACTCGATGCCCAGGGCAAGGCGCATGGGTCAGCTCATTCGATTTCCCGCAGCATCCGGGTCGCGATCTCGCGCGCGACCGGATCGCGACCAGCGAGCACTTCCTGCAACAGGTCCCTGGCTGCGGCGGTGTCGCCCAGGTCGATGTAGGCACGTGCAAGCTCGACCTGGCGCGCGGGGCTGAAGTCTTCCGCCGGCACGGTGCCGACCAGGGTCGGCGCCGCCGTCCAGTGCGGAGCTGGCGCCGGTTCCGGCGCAGGCGCAGGCGCGGGCGCGGGCGCAGCCGGTGCCGGTGTGGGTGCGGGCGCCGGTGTTGGCGTCGGCGCGGGTGCGGGCGCCGGCGCTGTCTTCGATGGCACGCTGGCGGCCATTTCGGCTGCATCGAACAGGCGCGGGCGCGGCGCCGCGGCACGGCGGCGCATGAACCACCACCCGGCCAGCAACGCGATGGCCAGCCCGGCGAGCAGCCACGGCCACAGGACCGGGCCTTGCGCCGCCGCCTGCGCTTCCTGCTGTGCCGTGCCCGCCTTGGCCAGGTTTTCGCGCGCGGTCGCCAGCGCACTGTCCTTCATGGCGATGAGCTGCTGCTGCTGTTGCTGGATTTTTTCCAGTTCGGCCACGCGTGCCTTGAGATCGCCAAGCTCGGCATCGCGAGCGGCGAGCGTTTCCTGGGTCTGCTGGATTTCCTGTCGCAACATCCGTCCCTCGCCACCGGCCTGGATGCCGGATCGTGTTCCTGCTTCGCCCGCGCCGGAGATCGCAGGCGTGATCTCGAGGCGTGCCTCGCCGGCAGCCGGACCGGGATCGGCCCCGCTGTCGGCG
>JALYWW010000127.1 GCA_030852515.1 Pseudomonadota bacterium | reverse complement strand
GTGTTGCTGCGCGGCAGCGCCCGCAAGCGCACCGGCGGTCTCGACGGCGCCAGTTACGGCTCGTGGTACGCGGCGCTGGTCGACCTGTCGTTGCGCCTGGCCGGCATGGGCTGGCGGAATGTCCTGTGCGATACCGCCTTCGTCGCCCGTGGTGGCGAAGGCATGCCGGCCGACGGCGACCTCGACGTGCTCGCCGCACGCTGGCCGGCGTGGCATCCGCGCCTGGCGGAATTCCTGATGCAGGATCCGGTGGCCGCATTGCGCGAGGAGCTGTCGCGGCGCCATTCCGGCATCGGCGATGCACAGGCGCAGGCCGAACTGGCGTTTCCGGTGCCATCGGCATGAACGACATCGCCGCCATCGTCGTCACCCACTACAGCGCGTCGACCATCGGCGACTGCCTGCTGCGACTGCGCAACGCCGACGGCGTGGCCGCGATCCGGGTGGTCGACAACGATTCGCGCGACGACACCCTCGCCATCGTCCAGCGCCATGCCGCCGCGGACCCGCGCGTGCATTTCGTCGCCAATCCCGACAACCCCGGCTTCGCCGTCGCCTGCAACCAGGGCGCCGCGGATGCGGGCAACGCGGCAACGTGGCTGGCCTTCGTCAACCCCGATTGCATGGTCGAAGCCGACACCCTGGCGCGCCTGCGCGCGCACGCACACCAGCTCGGCGGCAACGCGCTGGTCGGTGGCGACCTGGTCGGCGAAGACGGCAGGGGCGATGGCGCGGCGCGGCGCCGCGATCCGGACTTCGGTGCGATGCTGCGTTCGCCGGGGGCGGCGAAGCTCGACATCGCCCGCGACGCAACGCGCGCCCTGCAGCAGGTCGACGCCGTGTCCGGCGCGCTGATGCTGCTGCCGCGCCTGCTGTTCGAGCGCATCGGCGGCTTCGACCCGGGCTACCGGCTGCACGCCGAAGACCTGGACCTGTGCCGCCGGGTGCGCGATGCGGGCGCCGCGGTCGCGGTCGCCAACGACGCCAGCGTGCTGCACGTCCGCGGGGTTTCCAGCCGCGCCCGGCCGGTCTTTGTCGAATGGCACAAGCATCGCGGGCTGTGGCGTTACTTCCGCAAGTTCGAGGCGCCCGGGCGGGGCCCGGCGACGCGCATTGCGGTGTTCCTCGCGATCTTTGCGAGGTTTCCCGTGGCTGCCATCGCCAGCGCCTTCAAGCGCTAAACTCGGACACCAACTCCAGGGGGAGAGCCAATGAACTTCGCGGGAATCGCGTCAAACGCCGGCACCACGGTTTCGGGCATCGAGCAGTTGATCCGCCATGGCAGCGGCAGTCCGGGCCTGGCGGCCACCATCGGCACCACGCCCTCGGGCATCACCAGCTTCATCAACGGCCAGGCATCGGCCGACATTGCCGGCGCGCTCGGCGCCACTCCGGGCGCGGCGCAGGAACTGCGCAACATGCTCGGGCGCGAAGGGGCCATCGGGCTGATCATCGGCCTGGCGTGCGGACTCGGCAGCAGGCCGGTCCAGCCCAAAGTGCAGGCCCAGGCCCAGGCCGAGGCCGGGGCCGCGACGCAGGACTAGGGTCCTGCTTCAGCGGGCCCGATCCAGGGTGTCGCGCAAGTCGCGGGAAGCGGCAGCTGCGGCTTCAGCGTAGTCGCCTCCCGACGAGGCGTAGAGGATCGCGCGCGAGGAGCTCACCACCAGGCCGGTACCGTCCGCGGTCCTGGCGTTGCGGACGACGTCCGCCGCGTCGCCGCCCTGGGCGCCGACGCCCGGCACCAGGAAGGGAAGGTCGCCCACGATGGCACGCACTTCGCGCAGTTGGTCCGGCCAGGTCGCGCCGACCACGAGCATGCAGTTGCCGTTGCCGTTCCACTCGCGCGCGACCTTCGCGGCGACGTGCTGGTACAGCGGGCGACCCCCGTCCACCACCAGGTCCTGCAGGTCGGCCGCGCCCGGATTTGAGGTGCGGCACAGGATCACCACGCCCTTGTCGGCGCGGCCCAGGTAGGGCTGCAGCGAGTCGCGGCCCAGGTACGGATTGGCGGTGACCGCGTCGGCGCCATAGCGGTCGAACGCCTCGGCAGCGTAGTGCTGCGCAGTGGAGCCGATGTCGCCGCGCTTGGCATCCAGGATCACCGGGATGCCGGGATGCGCATCGTGGATATGCGCGACCAGCCGCTCGAGCGCCGACTCGGCGCCCAGCGCCGCGAAGTGGGCGATCTGCGGCTTGAAGCAGCAGACATGCTCCGCCGTCGCATCGACGATGTCGCGGCAGAACGAGAACACCGCGTCGGCATCATCCGCGAACTTCGCCGGAAACTTCGAAGGCTCCGGATCCAGCCCCACGCAAACCAGCGACCCGGCCTGATCCCATCGCTGTCGCAATTGCTGCATGAAAGTCATGCCGGACTCCCGAATCCATTAGCCACAGATTTCACAGATATACACAGATTGAGAAGCGAAGAGCCGGCTCTTTCATCTGTGTTCATCTGTGTAATCCGTGGCTAAAAGCTTTCGCGGCTTCCGCCGCTCCTACTTCAAGGCCTTGAAGCGGAGGCGGTGGGGGCCGGCGTCGTCGCCGAGGCGGCGCTTCTTGTCTTCTTCGTACTCGCGGTAGTTGCCCTGGAAGAACTCCACGTGCGAGTCGCCCTCGAAGGCGAGGATGTGCGTGGCGATGCGATCCAGGAACCAGCGGTCATGGCTGATCACGAAGGTGTTGCCCGGGAACTCCAGCAACGCGTCTTCCAGCGCACGCAGGGTCTCGATGTCGAGGTCGTTCGACGGTTCGTCGAGCAGCAGCACGTTGCCGCCCTGCAGCAGCGTCTTGGCCATGTGCAGCCGGCCGCGTTCGCCACCCGACAGCGTGCCGACCAGCTTCTGCTGGTCCTGGCCCTTGAAGTTGAAGCGGCCGATGTAGGCGCGCGACTGGATCTCGATGCCGTTGATGTTGAGGATGTCCAGGCCGCCGGAGACTTCCTGGAAGACGTTGTGGTTGCCTTCCAGCTTGTCGCGGCTCTGGTCGACGTAGGCCAGGTTCACGGTCGAACCCATCTCGATCTCGCCGGAATCGGGCTTCTCCTGCCCGGTGATCATCTTGAACAGGGTCGACTTGCCGGCGCCGTTGGGGCCGATGATGCCGACGATCGCGCCCGGGGGGACCATGAAGCTCAGGTTGTCGATCAGGAGGCGGTCGCCGAAACGCTTGGACACGCTCTTGAACTCGATGACCTTGCTGCCCAGGCGCTCGCCCGGCGGAATGAAGATCTCGTTGGTTTCCTGGCGCTTCTGGTAATCGACCGCCTGCAGTTCCTCGATCCGGGCCAGGCGCGCCTTGCCCTTGGAACGGCCGCCCTTGGCGTTCTGCCGCGCCCACTCGAGTTCCTTCTGGATCGCCTTCTGCCGTGCCTTTTCGCCCGACTCTTCCTGCTTCAGGCGCGCGTCCTTCTGGGTCAGCCAGTCGGTGTAGTTGCCCTTCCACGGAATGCCGCGGCCGCGATCGAGCTCGAGGATCCACTCGGCGGCGTTGTCGAGGAAGTAGCGGTCATGGGTGACGGCGACCACGGTGCCGGTGTAGCGCGCGAGGAACTGTTCCAGCCATTCGACCGATTCGGCGTCGAGGTGGTTGGTGGGTTCGTCGAGCAGCAGCATGTCGGGCTTCTGCAGCAGCAGGCGGCACAGCGCCACGCGGCGCTTCTCGCCGCCGGACAGCTTGCCGATCACTGCGTCCCACGGCGGCAGGCGCAGCGCGTCGGCGGCCACTTCCAGCTGGTTTTCCAGGGTATGGGCGTCGCCGGCGGCGAGGATCGCCTCCAGCCGCTCCTGTTCCTTGGCCAGCTTGTCGAAGTCGGCGCCTTCCTCGGCGTAGGCGGCGTAGACCTCGTCCAGTCGCGCCTGCGCCTGCAGGACTTCGCCCACGCCTTCCTCGACCGCCTGGCGCACGGTCATCTCCGGGTCCAGCTGCGGCTCCTGGGCCAGGTAACCGACCTTGATGCCGGCTTGCGGGCGCGCTTCGCCGCTGAAGTCGGTGTCCACGCCGGCCATGATCTTCAGGACCGTCGACTTGCCCGCGCCGTTGAGTTTATTAATTTATATCTTGGCGCCGGGGAATAT
>JALYWW010000059.1 GCA_030852515.1 Pseudomonadota bacterium | reverse complement strand
CGGCAAGCATCTCCACCCGCGCCTGCGCCGGCAGCGGCGCGCGCGCAAGCAGTTCGAATGCAAGCGACTGCAGCGCGTCGCCGGCGAGGATCGCGGTCGCCTCGTCGAAGGCCACATGCACGGTCGGCTTTCCGCGCCGCAGCGCGTCGTCGTCCATCGCCGGGAGGTCATCGTGGACCAGCGAATAGGCGTGGATCAGTTCGACCGCGGCGGCCGGCTCCTCCAGCGCGGCTGGATCGCAACCGAATGCGTCGCCGGTGGCATGCACCAGCAACGGGCGCATGCGCTTGCCGCCATCCAGCACGGCATGGCGCATGGCGGCATGCAGGCGCACCGGTCCGGTGCCCGGACCGGCATTGGCTCCGGGCAGGGCCGCCGCCAGGGTGGCCTCGACCCGCGCCCGCCATTGCGCCAGGCGCGCGGCCGTGGTCGGGTCAGGCATCGCCAGGATCGTGCCCGGGGAAAGGCTGCGCCGCGGCCGGATCCTCCGGGTCGCCGAGCAGGCGCACCCGCAGTTCGGCCTGCTCCAGTGCGACCTGGCAACGACGGTAGAGGCCGACCCCGGATTCGTACGCGGCCAGCGATTCCTCCAGGCTCATGTCGCCGTGCTCCATCTTGTCGACGAGCTTTTCCAGCGCATCGAGCGAGGTCTCGAAGTCGGCGACCGGCGAGGGCGTGGGCGATTTGGCCATGGGCTGGAGTTTACTAGGGTTGCCAGGCAATGGATGCGCCATGCCCGCGCAGCCATTGGTCGAAGCCGTCCGCAAGCGCCAGGTCGCCGGCAGCCAGCACGCTGCCATCGCCGGCAGACAGCAGCGGCAGGCGCTCGCGCAGCCACGGCGGTACGCCGCGCTCCTGCAGGACGTGTTTCAGGGCGTGGTGGTGGTCGCGTCCCGGCAGGCGGATGCGCTCGCCGCCCTGGCGCGCGTGCACGCGGACCGCTACGTCGAAACGTTCGGCGCCAAGCAGGCGCAGGGTGCCGCCACCCGGCAGCGCAAGCGGGTGCTCGCCCGTCCAGGTTTCGTTCCAGTCCGCCGGTAGCGCCGCATGCGCCGGGCCGGCATGGAGCAGGTTGCGCCAGCGCCTGACGCGCGCGCCAGACCACTCGAAGGCCGCGTCCGAATCGGCAGCCGCCTGCAGCAGGTCGTTTTCGATATGGGCAACGCCGTTGCCGGGCAGCGGCGGCAGGCCGAGGCCGGCGCACCAGCGACGCAGCACTCGCGCACGGCGCGCCGGGGGATGCATGGCCAGTGCGTCGACCCGCACGGTGTCGGCCGATGCGAGCGCCGCGGCCAGCGCGCGCGCATCCTCGTCGTCGAGCAATCCGCTCGCCTCGGCGCACAACGCCGCACTGCGCGCGAAAGCGGCATCGGTGCCCGGCCAGCGCCGGCGCAGCAAGGGCATGACTTCATGGCGGAGGAAATTGCGGTCCAGCGAGGTGTCCGCGTTCGAGGGATCGTCGATCCAGCGCAGGCCGTGGCGTCGTGCATGCGCGAGCAGGGCGTCGCGCGAATGGCCGAGCAACGGCCGCCAGAGCCATCCCGAAGCATGGCGGCGCCAGGGGGACATCGCCGCCAGGCCGTCCGGCCCGGAGGCGCGCAACGCGCGCAGCAGGAACGTTTCGGCCTGGTCGTCGGCGTGATGGCCCAGGACGAGGACTTCGCCGGCGCCGAGCCTGGCTTCGAAGGCCGCGTGGCGCACGGCGCGGGCCGCACCCTCCAGGCCCAGGCCGCTGTCGCGCGCGACCTCGACGCGAACGACCTCCAGTGGCACCGACAAGGCTTCGCAGGCCGCCTGGCAGTGGGCGATCCAGCGCTCGGCCGCGGGGTCCAGGCCATGGCAGACGTGGAGGGCGCGCAGCGGCAGGTGCGAGAGCCCGGGCGCGGCAGCCAGCAGGTGCAGCAGGACCGTGGAGTCCAGGCCGCCGCTCAGACCGGCCAGGAGGCCGCTGGCGGCGGTTTCGGCCCCGGCAGGCAGGTGGGGGCTGGGGATTGCGGCGTCGACCATGGCGCGATGTTGGTACGCCCCGACGCGGTTCAGGCCGCCTCGTAGGCCCCGTAGGCGCGCAGGCGCTCGTAGCGGCGTTGCATCAGGGCGTCGATGGGCAGCGACTCGAGGACGTCGAGCTCGTTCAGCAGTACCGCCTTGAGCCGCCTGGCCATCTGCATCGGATTGCGGTGGGCGCCGCCGATCGGTTCCCGCACGACCTTGTCGACCAGGCCCAGGCCCTTGAGCCGCTTGGCGGTCAGGCCCAGCTGCTCGGCCGCGTCCTTGGCCTTGTCCGCGGTCTTCCACAGGATCGACGCGCAGCCTTCGGGCGTGATCACCGAATAGGTGCTGTATTCGAGCATCAGGGTACGGTCGCCGACGCCGATCGCCAGCGCGCCGCCGGAACCGCCTTCGCCGATCACGGTGCAGATGATCGGGGTCCGCAGCTCGGCCATTTCCAGCAGGTTGCGCGCGATCGCCTCGGACTGGCCGCGCTCCTCGGCACCGATGCCGGGGTAGGCGCCCATGGTGTCGATGAAGGTCAGCAGCGGCAGCTGGAAGCGCTCGGCCAGTTTCATCAGGCGCAGCGCCTTGCGATAGCCCTCCGGCCGCGGCATGCCGAAATTGCGGCGCAGCTTGGCCTTGGTGTCCCGGCCCTTCTCGTGGCCGATCACCACCACGGCGCGGCCGTCGATCCGGGCCAGGCCACCGACGATCGCGGCGTCGTCGGCATAGGCGCGGTCGCCTGCCAGTTCCTGGAACTCGTCGCAGATCACCCGCAGGTAATCCAGGGTGTAGGGCCGGGCGGGATGGCGCGAGAGCTGCGAGACCTGCCACGGGGTCAGGTCGCGGAAGATGTGGGCGGTGCGCTGGCGCAGCTTGTTCTGCAGCGCATGGACCTCCGAATCGATGTTCACCGCCGGGCCATGGCTGGCATGGCGCAACTCCTGGATCTTGGCTTCCAGGTCGGCGATGGGCTGCTCGAAGTCGAGGTAGTTCGGATTCATCCGGTCAGTTTAGCCGAGCACGGCTCGGTTCTAGGTGGCCCACGGCTTGTTCAGGTGCAGGCGCACCCCGCGTACCCCCGGCAGGCCCCGCAGCAGCCCGGGCAGGGCGGCATCGGCGCGGACACCCTGGCCGCCGTTGATGCTGAGGCGGCCGATGGCCGCGTCGGTGATCGCCTCGATCAGCAGCGGGGTCGCCCCGGCGTGGCCCTTCAGGGCCTGGCTGAAGCCCCCCATGGCGGCGCCATCGCGCAGGTCGAGCTTGACCGACAGGCGCTGCGCGTGCTGCCGGCAGAGTTCGGCATAGTCCCAGCAACGCCGTGCGCGCAGCGAAAACCCGCCACTGAACTCGTCCTCGCGCAGGCCGCCCTCGATCACCAGGATGCGGTCGCGGGTCAGCAGCTGCGCATGGTCCTGCCAGGCTTCGGCGAAGAAGGCGCACTCGACCCGGCCACGGCCGTCGTCGAGCTGGACGAAAGCCTGCGAGTCGCCGCGCTTGCGCATCGCCACGACCTGGCCGGCCACCACCGTGGTCGTTTCCTGGCGCCAGCCGCGGCGTTCTTCCTGCGGGCGGCCGCTCCAGATCCGGTCCAGGTCGCCCAGGTCGTGGCCGACCAGGCCGCGCAGTTCATCGCGGTAGGGATCCAGCGGATGACCGCTGAGGTAGTGGCCCAGGGTTTCGCGCTCGCCCTGCAGGCGCTGCAGCAGCGGCCACTCCTGGACCTGCGGCAGTTCCAGCGCGAGCGCCGGCGCGCTGGCGCCGTCGCCACCGCCGAACAGGGACACCTGGCCTGCGTCGCGTTCGCGCGCCAGCTGCTCGGTCGCCTTCAGCACTTCGGGCAGTTGCAGCATCAGCGAGGCGCGGTTCGGACCCAGTGCGTCCAGCGCCCCGGCATTGACCAGTGCCTCGAGTGCGCGCTTGTTGAGCTTGGTCGAGTCCACCCGCTGGCAGAAATCCAGCAGGTCGCTGAACGCACCGCCGCGCGCGCGCTCCTCGACGATCGCCTCGCAGGCGCCGCGACCGACGCCCTTCACCGCGCCCAGCCCGTAACGCACGGTGGCTTCGTCGATGGCCTCGAACATGTACGCCGATGCATTCGCATCCGGCGCCTGCACGTCCAGGCCCATGGCCCGCGCCTCGTCGAGGAAGCCGACCACCTTGTCGGTGTTGTCCATGTCGCTGGACAGCACTGCGGCCATGAACTCGGCGGGGTAATGGGTCTTCAGCCACGCGGTCTGGTAGGACACCAGCGCGTACGCCGCGGCGTGCGACTTGTTGAAGCCGTAGCCGGCGAACTTCTCCAGCAGGTCGAAGATGGGACCCGCCTCGCGCGGCTGGATGCCGTGGTGCTCGAGCGCGCCGGCCTCGAACTTGGCCCGCTCCTTGGCCATCTCCTCGACTTTCTTCTTGCCCATCGCCCGGCGCAGCAGGTCGGCGCCGCCGAGCGAATAGCCGGCCAGCACCTGCGCGGTCTGCATCACCTGTTCCTGGTACACGACCACGCCGTAGGTCGGCGCCAGGATCGGTTCCAGCAACGGATGCGGGTACTTCACTTCGGCGCGGCCGTGCTTGCGTTCGATGAAGTCCGGGATCAGGTCCATCGGGCCGGGGCGGAACAGCGACACCAGCGCGATCAGGTCGTCAAAGCGGTCCGGCTGCGCGCGCTTGAGCAACTCGCGCATCCCGCGCGATTCGAACTGGAACACAGCCACCGTGTCGCCGCGCGCGAACAGTTCGTACGTCTTCGCGTCATCCAGCGCAAGCGCCGTGATGTCGAGTGGAGCCTTGGCCCTGTCTTCTCCCGCTTGCGGGAGAAGATGCCCCGAAGGGGCAGATGAGGGCCGGCGGTTGATCGCCTTCACCGCCCAGTCGATGATCGTCAGCGTCCGCAAGCCCAGGAAGTCGAACTTCACCAGCCCGATCGCCTCGACGTCGTCCTTGTCGAACTGGGTCACGGGATTGCGGCCGCCGCCCTGGCCGTCGTGTTCGGCGAACAGCGGGCAGAAGTCCGACAGCGGCGACGGCGCGATCACCACGCCGCCGGCGTGCTTGCCGGCGTTGCGGGTCAGGTTCTCCAGTTCCAGCGCCAGGTCGAGCAGGTCGCGGACGTCGTCCTCGGCGGCATGCCGCGCGATCAGTTCGTCCGAGCGCCAGTTCTCGTCGCTGCGCGACTTGTCGGTGCGTCCCAGCGCATCGTCCAGCGAAATGCCAAGGGTCATCGGCACCAGCTTGGCGATGCCGTCGACGAAACCATAGGGGAAACCGAGCACGCGGCCGGCGTCGCGGACCACGGCCTTCGCCGCCATGGTGCCGTAGGTGATGATCTGGCTGACCCGGTCGCGGCCGTACCTGGCGGCGACGTAGTCGATGACCTCGTCGCGCCGGTCCATGCAGAAGTCGATGTCGAAGTCGGGCATCGACACGCGCTCTGGATTGAGGAAGCGCTCGAACAGCAGGTCGTAGGGCAGCGGGTCCAGGTCGGTGATGCCCAGCGCCCAGGCCACCAGCGAACCGGCGCCGGAACCGCGGCCGGGACCGACCGGGATGTCGTGGTCCTTGGCCCAGTTGATGAAGTCGGCAACGATCAGGAAGTAGCCGGGGAATCCCATCCGCGCGATGACGTCGAGTTCGGTCTCCAGCCGCGCCTCGTAGCTCGCGCGGTCGTGGCCCGCGGCCATCGGCTGCTTCTGCAACCGTCGTTCCAGGCCTTCGCGCGCCTTGCTTCGGATCCAGCTGTCGAGGGTCGCGTCGCTGGGTACCGGGAACGCGGGCAGGTGGTAGGTGCCCAGCGACAGCTCGAAGTTGCAGCGCATCGCCAGCGCCACCGCGTTGTCGATCGCGTCGGGCACGTCGGCGAACAGCGCGGCCATCTCCTGGCTGGACTTGAGGTACTGACCGTCGCTGTAGTCGCGCGGGCGGCGCGGGTCGTCGAGCACGCGGCCGGTGGCGATGCACACCCGCGCCTCGTGCGACTCGAAGCCTTCGGCGTCGAGGAAGCGCACGTCGTTGCTGGCCACCAGCGGAATGCCGCGCGTGCTGGCGGCATGGATGGCGAAGGCGTTGAATGCATCCTCGCCATCGCGGCCGCTGCGCACCAGTTCCAGGTGCAGGCGCTCGCCGCTGTGGCGCTGCCAGTCCGAAAGCCATTGCTCGGCCAGGTCGTGCTTGCCGGCTGCCGCCAGCCGACCGGCTTTGCTGTGGCGCCCGGCCAGCGCGAACAGGCCCTGGTTGCCGTCGCGCAGCCACTCGGGCCGCACCACCACGCCGTCGTGGCGCTGGCCTTCCATCCATGCCCGGCTGAGCAGGCGCGACAGCGCCAGGTAACCGTCGCGATCCCGGCACAGCAGGGTCAGGCGGGTGGCCGCCTCGTCGCCGTCGGCGAGCAGGATGTCGGCGCCGGCGATCGGCTTGATCCCCGCCGCTTCGGCCGCCTTGTGGAACTTGACCAGGGCGAACAGGTTGTTGTGGTCGGTGATCGCCACCGCCGGCTGGCCCAGCGCCACGCAACGCTCGACCAGCCCGGGAATCCGGATCGTCGAATCGACCAGCGAATACTCGCTGTGCAGGTGCAGGTGGACGAAGCGGGAAGGCATGGCTCGCCGCAGCCTAGCCCGGCGCCCGCGGGCGAACAAGGCTTGACAGCAGGGCCCCGCCGGCGCGCCTCAGCCGATATGGAACATCTCGCGCGGACGCGCGTCGGCTGCATAGTGGCGCTGCTGCACGCGCAGGTGGTGCTGCCACAGCGCGATCTCGGCCAGGCAGTCGCGCAGGACCACCCGTGCGACGTCCGGCTCGAGGCTGGCGAGCAACGCCTCGAAGCTTGCGACGGCCTGCGCGTCCGGGATCGGCGGGGTGAAGTCGTTCGATGCACGCATGGCAGGTTCCTCCTCGGTTGTTCCCGATGGGATGCGCGATGAGGATGCGACGTTGCAATGCGCCCGGCATGCGCCGGAAGTGGGCATGACTTGCGGTGCGTTCAGGCGCCGGCAGGTTCGGCGACGCATTCAGCGAACAGGTCCGGAGCCTGCATGCAGGCACGCACCGGCGCGAAGCTGCGGCGGTGCGCCGGGCAGGGCCCGTGCACGTCCAGCGCGGCCAGGTGCGCGGGCGTGCCATAGCCCTTGTGTTCGTCGAATCCGTAGTCGGGCCAGCGCGCATGCAGCTCGCGCATGTGCCGGTCGCGCGTGACCTTGGCCAGGATCGAAGCGGCCATGATGCAGCGTTCGCTGGCGTCGCCGCCGATGATCGCGCGGGCGGGGCAGGGCAGGCCGGGAGGCACCCGGTTGCCGTCGACCAGGGCTTCCAGCACGGTACCGGCAAGCGTCGCAGCCACGCCTTCCAGCGCGCGCCGCATGCCGAGCATGGTGGCGTGGAAGATGTTGATGCGGTCGATCTCGTCGACCTCCACGAACACCACCTGCCACGCGAGCGCGCGTTCGACGATGCGCGGGTACAGCTGTTCGCGCCGCGCCGCATCCAGTTGCTTGGAGTCGTCCAGGCCGTTGACGGGGGTGCGGCCGTGCGGGAACACCACCGCGGCGACGACGACCGGCCCGGCCAGCGGTCCGCGCCCGGCTTCGTCGATGCCGGCGACCAGCGCTTGCCCGTGGATGCTCAGCCGATCCATTCGTCGACGGCCTCGGCGGCGCGCGCGGAAGCGCCGCGACGCAGTGTTTCGTGCAGGGCGCGGAAGCGCGGCCGCAGCGCGGCCACGGCCTCGGGTTGCGCGAACCATTGCAACGCCGCTCCCGCCAGCCGTTCCGGCGTGCACTCGTCCTGCAGCAGTTCCGGCACCAGTTCCTCGCCGGCCAGCACGTTCGGCAGGCTGACGAAGCGGGACTTGAGCAGGCCCAGCGCCTTGACCACGCGATAGGTCGAGTTGGCGATGCGGTGGCCGACGACCATCGGCCGCTTGCACAGCATCGCTTCCAGGGCCGCGGTGCCGGAGGCTAGCAGGACCACGTCGGCGGCGATCATGGCTTGTTGGGCGTGGCCGTCCAGGAGCCGGGAATCGGGAAACGGGAATCGGGAATCGGAGAGCAGGCGTTCAATCAGGCTGCGGCACTCGGCATTGGCGGCGGGAATGACCAGTTGCAGGCCGGGGATTTCGCGTGCGATGAGCGCGGCGGCTTCGAGGAAGATGGGGAGCATCCGCTCGATCTCGCCCAGGCGGCTGCCGGGGAGTACCGCCAGGACCGGCGCATGGTAGGCCAGGCCGATCGCGGCGCGGGCAGCGGCGCGATCGGGTTCGAGCGCGATCGCGTCGGCCAGCGGATGGCCCACGAAGCGCGCGTCGACGCCGTGCCGTGCATAGATCTCCGGCTCCATGGGGAACAGGCACAGCACCCGGTCGGCGCTGCGCCCGATCTTCGCCGCGCGCGATTCCCGCCACGCCCAGACCGAAGGACTGACGTAATGCACGGTGCGCACCCCGCGACGCTTGAGCCAGCGTTCCAGGCCGAGGTTGAAGTCGGGCGCATCGATGCCGATGAACACGTCGGGTTTCCAGTCCAGGATCCGCTGGCGCAGTTCGCGTCGCAGCCGCAACAGCCGCGGCAGGTGCGCAAGCACCTCCGACAACCCCATCACCGCAAGCTCGCCGGCATCGGACCAGGTCTCGACCCCGGCTGCGCGCATTGCATCGCCGCCGACACCGCCGAATTCCGCATCCGGATGACGCGCGCGCAATTCGGCCACCAGCCCGGCGCCAAGCTGGTCCCCGGAGGTTTCGCCGGCCACCAGGGCGATGCGTGGCGCGCGCTCGCTCATCGCAGCAGCGGACGCTCGCTGCGCTCGATGAACTCGAGCAGGTGTTGCACGTCCTCGCTGTCGCGCGCCAGTTCAGCCAGCTGGGCCCGCGCGTCCTCGAGCTTCGCGCCGGACATGTACAGGGTGCGGTAGGCGCGCTTGATCGCCGCCAGCCGCCCTGCGTCGAAACCGCGGCGCTTCAGGCCTTCGACATTGATGCCGCGCGGCTTGCCGTAGCCTTCCTGCGCGACCAGCACGTATGGAGGCACGTCGCCGTTGACGAACGCGCCCATGCCGATGAAGGCATGCGCGCCGATGCGGCAGAACTGGTGGATGCCGACGAAGCCACTGAGGATCACCTGGTCGCCGATCTCGACGTGCCCGGCCAGGGTCGCGTTGTTGGAGAAGATGCAGCCGTTGCCGACCTGGCAGTCGTGGGCGACGTGCACGTAGGCCAACAGCCAGTTGTCGTTGCCGATGCGGGTGGCGCCGCCGCCGTTGCCGGTGCCGCGGTTGATGGTGGTGAACTCGCGGATCACGTTGCGGTCGCCGATCACCAGCTCGGTGCGCTCGCCCTCGAACTTCTTGTCCTGGGGGTCGCCGCCGATCGCGGCGTGGCCGTGGATGCGATTGTCGCGGCCGATCCGGGTCGGCCCCTGGATGCTGCAGTGCGCGCCGATACGGGTGCCGTCGCCGATCTCGACCCCGGCGCCGACCTGGGTGAACGCGCCGATCGAGACCCCGCTGCCGATCCGTGCGGACGGATCGACGACGGCGCTGGCATGGATGCCGCCGTCCGCGTCCATCCTCAGTCCTTCACTTCCGCGCACAGGATCTCGGCGCAGGCGACCTGTTCGCCGTCGACCCGGGCGATGCCCTCGAACAGCGCCATGTTGCGGATCGTGCGCTTGAGCTTCACGCAAAGCTCGAGGCGGTCGCCGGGGACCACCATGCTGCTGAACTTGGCGTTGTCGACCTTCACCAGGTAGAACACCTTGCCGGCGGAATCGGTGATCTGCGAGAGCTGGGTCAGCAAGCCGCCGGCCTGTGCCAGCGCCTCGATGACCAGCACCCCCGGCATGACCGGCTGGCCCGGGAAGTGGCCCTGGAAGAACGGCTCGTTGGCGGTCACGTTCTTGAAGCAGGTGATGTGCGAGCGGTGCTCGAACTCCGTGACCCGGTCCACCAGCAGGAACGGATAGCGATGGGGCAGCAGCTTCTGGATGGCGACGACGTCGAGCGGCAATTGCACTGGGTTCTTCCCTGGATGCGCGATGGCTAGTCGCGATTATCGCGCAAAGCGCCCAGCCGGCGGGCGAGGGCGTCGAGTTGCTTGAACCGGGCCGCGGCCTTGCGCCAGCTGCGGTTGTCCATCAGCGGGGTACCCGACGAATACTCGCCCGGCTCGCGGATCGAATGGGTCACCAGGCTCATCGCGGTCACCACCACGCGATCGCACAGCTCCAGGTGCCCGAGCACGCCGGCGGCGCCGCCGATCAGGCAGTAGCGACCGATGCGGGCGCTGCCGGCGATCGCGGCGCAGCCGGCGATGGCCGTGTGCGCGCCGATGTGGACGTTGTGGCCGACCTGGATCTGGTTGTCCAGGCGCACGTCCTCCTCGAGCACGGTGTCCTCGATCGCGCCACGGTCGATGGTGGTGTTGGCTCCGATCTCGCAATCGTCGCCCACCACCACGCCGCCCAGCTGCGGCACCTTGATCCACTGTCCTGCGTCCATCGCCAGGCCGAAGCCGTCGGCGCCGAGCACGGCGCCCGGATGGATGAGCACGCGCTTGCCCAGGCGCACGCGGCGGACCAGGGTGACCCGCGCGACCAGCTCGCTGCCGGCGCCGACGATGCAGTCCTCGCCGACCACGCAACCGGCCCCGACGGTCGCGCCGGCCTCGACCACGCTGCGCGCGCCAATGCTGGCGAAGGCACCGACGTGCGCGCCAGGATCGATCGTGGCGGTGGGGTCGATCGCGGATTGCGGATGGATGCCGGGCACCATCGCCTCGCGCTGTTCGAACAGCGCCGCGGCCCGGGCGAACGCGGAGTAGGGGTCGGTTGCGACCAGGGCGGTACCGTCGTGGCCCTCGGCATCGGCCTGGCGCATCACCACGATGCCGGCGCGGCTGCCGGCCAGTTGCCCGCGATAGCGCGGGTTGGCCAGGAAGCTCAGCGAAGACGGCGTGGCCCGGGCCAGCGTCGCCACGCCCGACACGGTGGCCGTGGCATCGCCGTGCACGGCCAGTCCCAGGCGGCGGGCGAGCTCGGCGGCGCTGAACTCCATGCCGGTCGCGCTAGAACTGCCCGCCGAAGGAGAACTGCAGGCGCTCCAGTTCATCGCCCTGCTGGTCCCGCAACGGGAAAGCGTAGCTGATCGCGATCGGGCCCATGGGCGAGCGCCACAGCAGCGCGATGCCGGTCGATGCGCGCAGTTCGCCCGCGTCGAACGCATCGAAGTCCTTGTACACGTTGCCGAAGTCCAGGAACGCGGAGACGCGCGCCGCATTGGTATCGAACAGTCGCGGGAAGAACAGCTCGATCGAGCCGATGGTCTTCAGCGAACCGCCGAGCGCGCGCGAATAGCCGTAGGAGTTCTGGGCGCGCGGACCCAGGGTGTTGTCGGTGTAACCGCGCACCCGGCCACCGGAACTGGTGCCGCCGGCGTAGAAGTTCTCGAAGAACGGCAGGCCGTCGGCGGTCACCGTCTCGGCGTAGTCCGGCGACGACGGGGAGCACGGATCGCTTGGCGGCGGCGGTGCCGGCGGATTGGGGTTGGCTTCGGTCGGCGGCGTCGGCGCGGTGTAGCACAGGTCGCGCGTGATCGGGTCCATGTAGGCATCGCCGTAGCCGACATTGACCCCGGTGCGCATGATCAGGCCCGGGTTGAGCCGCCAGTACCTGGAGTATTCGTACTCGATCTTGTAGTACTCGGCCGTCGACCCCGGCAGCGTCATCTCGATGCTGGCGCGCTGGTAGGAGCCGACGCTCGGCATGAAGTATTCGTTGCGCGTGTCGCGCGCCCAGAGGAACTGGGTACGTGCGGAATGGAAGGTGCGCGCTCCGATCGCCTTGATGTAGTCGATCACCTCGTCGGGGGTGACCCCCTCGCTGGGGTTGATCTGGTTGCTGTCGATGCCGAACATCATCGACACCGAGTCCCACTCGGTGATCGGGATTCCAAGGACCGCCTGCGCGGAGATGTTGTCGGCGGAGTACTGGGCGACGTTGAAGTTGGAGAAGTCGAATTCGCTGAAGCGCAGGTTGTAACCCAGCGACATGCCGCCGTCGGTGAAGTACGGATTGAGGAAGGAGAAGTTGTACGCCTTCTGGTAGTAACTCTTCTGCGCGGCCAGCGAGACGTGGTTGCCGGTCCCCAGGAAGTTGGCTTCCGAGACCTGCACCGACGTGTTGACGCCGCTGAGCTGCGAGTAGCCGACGCCGAACATGAAGGTGCCCGACGTGGTTTCCTTCACCGTGTAGGTCACGTCCACCTTGTCGGGGCTCCCGGGCACCGGCGCCTTGTCCATCTCGACCGTTTCGAAGAAGCCCAGGCTCTGCAGGCGCACGCGGGAGCGGTCCAGCGCGGCCTGCGAGTACCACGCTCCCTCGAACTGGCGCAGCTCGCGACGCAGCACCTCGTCGGCGCTGCGCGTGTTGCCCTTGAACAGGATGTGGCGGACCGTGGTGCGCGGGCCCGGCAGCACGTTGAAGTTGATCCCGACCGTGCGCTCGTCGCGGTCGATCTGCGGGACCACGTTGACCCGGGCGAAGGCGTAGCCGATGTTCGACAGCGCCAGCGAGATCGAATCGGAAGTCCGGTCGATCAGGCGACGGGAAAAGATCTGGCCCTCGCGGACCATCAGTTGCTTCTCGAGGTCTTCCTTGGGCAGGACCGTGTCCCCGCTCAACTCGACCGAGGAGATGGTGTATTGCTCGCCCTCGCTGATGCCGGCGACCAGGAACATGTCGCGCTTGTCGGGGCTGATCTCGACCTGGGTGCTGTCGATGCTGAAGTCGACGTAGCCGCGGTCCAGGTAGTAGTTGTTGAGCTTCTCCAGGTCGCCGGAGAGCTTCTCGCGCGAATACTGGTCGTCCTTGCGGTAGAAGCTGAGCCAGTTGTGCTCGCGCGACTCCCACGCATCCATGATCGCTTCCTCGTCGAATTTTTCGTTGCCGACGAGGTTGATGTGGCGGATGCGCGCGGCCTTGCCTTCCTTGACGTCGATGGTGATGTCGACCCGGTTGCGGTCCAGCTGCGACACCGTCGGCGCGATCGTGACGTTGTACTTGCCGCGGTTGTTGTACTGGCGGGTGAGTTCCTGGACCACCTTGTCCAGGCTCATGCGGTTGAAGGTGTCGCCCTCGGCCAGGCCGATGTCGGCCAGGCCCTTGAGCAGGTCCTCGGACTTGATGTCCTTGTTGCCGACCAGGGTGAGCTTGTTGATCGCCGGGCGCTCGACCACGGTGAACAC
>JALYWW010000058.1 GCA_030852515.1 Pseudomonadota bacterium | reverse complement strand
GCGCAGGACGCTGCCGAGGAAGCGGCTGCCGCCTCCGACGGTAACTAAGCTTCGGCTGTTGTACCGGTAAAAGATCGAGCCGCCGGCCAAAACCGGCGGCTCTTTTTCAGATACCAGCCCCAATCATCCCAATCCCGATCACCTGATCCCAACACCTGGAGTCATCATGAAGACCAAGCTTTTCGTGCTCGCCGCCGCGGCCGTCCTGGCCCTCTCGGCCTGCAAGAACGAGACCAACGAAGCCCAGCAGCAGGCCGCTGAAGCCGCTGCCGCCACCGACGCCGCCGACGCCGCCGCCGCCGACGCCGCCCAGCAGAGCGCCGAAGCCGCTGCCGCCGCCACCGGCGAAGCCGTGGGCGAAGTCGCCGCCAACGTCGACCAGGCTGCCGACGCCACCGTCGCTGCCGCCAACGAAGCCGCTGCCGCTGCTGCCGGCGCCACCGCCGACGCCGCCCAGGCGACCGCCGACGCTGCGCAGGAAGTGGCCAACGACGCCGACGCTGCCGCCGACGAAGCGCAGAACTGAGCCACGCCCAGCGTTGTTCTGGAAGGCCCGCTTCGGCGGGCCTTTTTTATTGGCCCTACAATCGCCCGATGCCAGCCATCCAATCGCAACTCGATCCGCGTTCGGCGGAGTTCGGCGACAACGTCGCCTTCCATCGCGCCCTGGTCGATGAACTCGACCGCCGCCTGGCGCATGCCGCCGACGGTGGCGGGCAGAAGGCGCGCGACAAGCACACCGAGCGCGGGAAGCTGCTGGTGCGCGAGCGCATCGTCGCCTTGCTCGACCCCGCATCGCCCTTCCTCGAGATCGCGCCGCTCGCCGCCGAGGACATGTACGACGGCGCCGCGCCCGCCGCGGGGATGGTCTGCGGCATCGGCCGGGTGATGGGCCAGGAAGTCGTGGTCGTGGCCAACGACGCCACGGTCAAGGGCGGCACCTATTTCCCGATGACGGTGAAGAAGCACCTGCGCGCGCAGGAGATCGCGCGCGAGAACCAGCTGCCGTGCATCTACCTGGTCGACTCGGGCGGCGCATTCCTGCCGCTGCAGGACGAGGTGTTCCCGGACAAGGAGCACTTCGGCCGGATCTTCTACAACCAGGCGCGGATGAGCGCGGAGAACATCCCCCAGGTCGCGGTGGTGATGGGTTCGTGCACCGCCGGCGGCGCGTACGTGCCGGCGATGAGCGACGAGTCGATCATCGTCAGGGAACAGGGCACGATCTTCCTCGGCGGACCGCCCCTGGTCAAAGCGGCGACCGGCGAGGTCGTGGATGCCGAGACCCTCGGCGGCGCCGACGTGCATACCTCCATCTCCGGCGTGGCCGACCACTTCGCCGAGGACGACCGCCACGCGCTGCAGATCGCGCGCGACATCGTCGGCCACTTCAACCGCGGCAAGACCTTGCCGGTCACGACGCGCGAGGCGCGCGAGCCGCTGTATCCGCCCGAGGAGCTGTACGGCATCGTGCCGAAGGACCCGCGGCGCCCGTTCGACATCCGCGAAGTGATCGCACGCATCGTCGACGGCAGCGAACTGCAGGAGTTCAAGGCGCGCTACGGCAAGACGCTCGTCACCGGCTTCGCCCACATCCACGGTTATCCGGTCGGCATCGTCGCCAACAACGGCATCCTGTTTTCCGAGAGCGCGCTCAAGGGCACCCACTTCATCGAGCTGTGCAACCAGCGCGGCATCCCGCTGGTGTTCCTGCAGAACATCACCGGCTTCATGGTCGGCAAGAAGTACGAGCATGCCGGCATCGCCCGCGACGGCGCGAAGATGGTCACCGCGGTGGCGTGCTCGCACGTGCCCAAGTTCACCGTGGTCATCGGCGGCAGCTTCGGCGCGGGCAATTACGCGATGAACGGCCGCGCCTACGGCGGCCGCTTCCTGTGGATGTGGCCGAACGCGCGCATCAGCGTGATGGGCGGCGAACAGGCGGCCAGCGTGCTGGCGACGGTGAAGCGCGACGGCATCGAGGCGCGCGGCGGCCAGTGGAATGCCGAGGAGGAAGACGCCTTCAAGGCCCCGCTGCGCGAGCAGTACGAAACCCAGGGCAGCCCGTGGTACGCCACCGCTCGCCTGTGGGACGACGGCATCATCGATCCGGCCGATACCCGGCGGGTCCTCGGGCTGGGGATTTCGGCGGCGCTGAATGCGCCGATCGAGAGCGCCCCGGGCCGCGACGGGACCCGTTTCGGCGTGTTCCGAATGTAGGCCTGCGTCACAGCACTGCTGCCGTGGCGGCGTGCTAGGCTCGTTCGCCCGGACCACCAACCCCGCTTAGAGGGCAAGACACCATGGCGATCTTCGACCAGAAATCCACCGCCAAGAAGGACACGGCGCCGTTCAATTCCGACCTGCCGCCGTTCCAGGCGCCGCCGGCTGCCACCGACATCCCGGGGACCCAGCCGGCCAGCGCACCGCGCGCGCAGGGCGTTCCGGCCAAGGAATCGCTGATCGCCGGCGACCTGACCATCGAAGGCAAGATCGAAGGCGCCGGCAACGTCCGCATCGCCGGCAAGTTCAAGGGCGACGTCAACGTCCAGGGCGACCTGACCATCGAGTCCGGCGCCAAACTCACCGGTGGCGTCCGCGCCAAGCGCGTGATCATCGCCGGCGAGCTGGAAGGCAACATCGAAGGCGCCGCGCAGGTCGAACTGCAGCAGGGCGGCGTGCTCGTCGGCGACGTCAAGGCCGGTTCGCTCACCGTCGCTTCCGGCGCGCGCATGCGCGGCCAGGCCGACTTCGGCTGGGACGACAAGGACGGCAAGGGCAGCAAGGCGGACAGCTACTCCGCGTCATGAGCACCCTGCGCCCGGGAACGGCGGGCGCAACGCGCGCCTGCCCGCACTGCAAGGCGGTCATCCTCGAAAGCGCCAGCGTGTGCCCCGCCTGCCGGGGCCATCTGCGTTACGACGAGGCCTCGATCGAGCGCGAGAAGACCAGGGTCACGCCGTTGCAGATCGAAGGCACGCTGTCGCCGCCGAACGGCGACAACGTGTTCGAGTACTCGATGGTGCTGTCGATCCGCGACGAACGCGGCAAGGAAGTGAACCGGCAGGTCATCGGCGTGGGCGCGCTGCATCCCGACGACGTGCGCAGCTTCACCCTGCAGGTCGAGATGACCGAGGCCGGCGGCGCGAAGTCGCGCCGCAAGCATTAAGGTCCCGCGGCTGCCAATCGCGCCTGGCGTCCGCTCCACCAGAACCCGAGCACCAGCACCGCCAGCACCGCGGCCTGCAGCAGCAGGCCCTGCAGGGTCGGGTGCACGCCGAGCAGCTCGAACCGCGGGAAGTCGACCAGGGTTGCCGGCAGCCAGCCGGCTTCCTGCAGCGCGGCCACGCCCTTGCCGGCCAGCACCACCGCCAGGACCGCGATCAGGATCGCGCTGATGGCGAAGAACTTGCCGAACGGCAGCCTGCGGCTGAAGCCCAGCATCGCCCAGCCGATCGCGACCAGCGCGACGGCCGCGGTCGCGGCACCGGCCAGCACCGCGCCATGGTTGCCTTGGCTCCACAGCGCCGCGTAGAACAGCACCGTCTCGAAGGCCTCGCGGTAGACGATCAGGAACGACAGTCCGAACAGGAACCAGACCGAGCCGCGCGACAGCGCCCGGGACATGGTGGTGCGGATGTAACGCTGCCAGGCGTCGGCCTGGCTCTTGCCATGCATCCAGATGCCGACCGACACCAGCACCGCGGCGGCAAGCAAAGCCGCGAAGCCTTCGGTCAGTTCGCGGCTGGCGCCGCTGATCTCGATCAGGCGCGTGGCGATCACCCAGGTCGCGCCGCCGGCGACCAGCGCACCGATCCAACCGGCGTGCACGTAGGGCATCGCGTCGGTGCGTTCGGCCTTGCGCAGGAACGCGACCATCGCGATCACCAGCAGCAATGCCTCAAGGCCTTCGCGCAACAGGATGGTCAAGGCGCCGACGAACGCGGTGGTGGCACCGGCCTTGTCGTCGCCGCGGTTGTCGAGCGTGGCTTCGGCGCGATCGAACAGGGCTTCCACCGTTGCGACCTTCGCCTGCACTTCGTCGCTGCTGGCGCCGGCACCCGCCGTTGCGCGCAGCGCGATCATCGCTTCCTCGACCTCGACCAGCAGCTTGCGGTCGCGGGTGGCCAGCAGCGGTTCGACCGGCTCGAAGCCGTCGAGGTAGGACGACAGGAACTTGTCGCGTGCGGTGCCGGCGTCGCCCGCGGCGTAGGCGGCCATGCCCTCGGCCAGGCGAGTGCGGGCCAGCGCCATGGTCTCGCCCTTGCCCACGGCAGCTGCCGCGTTGGCGACAACCGCTTCCGGGTGCCGGCGCAGGTAGGCGGTGAGGTCGTCGGCCGCGGCCTGGTCGAGCCCGGCGAAGCCGGCCGGCAGCGCCTGCACCAGCGCGCCAAGGTCCGGCACCTTCGCGCGCACGTCGGCGCGGTCGTTCCACAGCGCTTCGCCACGCGCCGCCGCTTCCGGCGGAAATGCGATCTGGCCGACATGGAACGCCAACGCCCACTGATCGGCGGCAGGCAGGTGCGCGTAGCTGACCATCGAGGTGCCTTCCAGGCCCTGCTCGATCACCTGCTGCAGGGCGAACACACTGCGCTGGCGCGCGCGGGTCGCATCGGTGAAATCGATCGGCGACGGATCCAGGGCGGCCGCGGCCGGGCCGTCGCCGGCGCCGTTGGCGCCATGGCAGGTGGCGCAGGACTGCTGATACAACGCGGCAGCGCCGGCCAGGTCCGGCGCCTGCGCCGGTGCCTGCGGAATCGGATAGGCCTGCAGCAGTCCGGCGGCCAGCGCGCGCGCCAGGCGCTCGACTTCCGCCGGCTCGGCCTTGGCTTCGATCGCTGCCTGCAGCGCCGCGGCTTGGGCTTCCAGCCCGGCGCGCGCTTCGTGTTCGGGCAGCTGCGCCAGGCGTTCGGCCACCGTCGCCGAGAACTCGCGCATCTCGGTGTATTCGAAATCGCTGATGACCTGCCCGTCCTGGATCGCGCCGGCGTAATCGACCGCGATGTAGTCCAGCAACTGCCAGGTCAGCTGCACCTGCGGATTGGCCCGGGCGGTGGACGCGGCGGCCAGCAATGCCACGGCCAGGAACGGGACCAACAGCCAACGGAATGCGCGCATGGAGACAGCCCTGGGGCAAGTACGGACAGAACCCCCATACTACTGGAAACGAGAATGGCTCGCATTCGCCTTGCAACCCGGCCGGTATCATGGCCGCCACCATGAACCCCCGGATCGACGCATGAAGGCCCCCCTCCAGTTGCACCGCGAAGGGCCCGTCGCCCGCGTCCGCCTAGACCGCCCCGACCTGCACAACGCCTTCGACGCAGCGCTGGTCGCAGCCCTGACCGACACCCTCGCCCGCCTCGGCACCGACCCCGGCGTGCGCGTCGTCGTGCTCGAAGGCGAAGGTGCGAGCTTCTCGGCCGGCGCCGACCTCAACTGGATGCGCGGCATGGCCGCCGCAGGCGAACTCGAGAACCGCGACGACGCCCTTGCCCTCGCCCGCCTGCTGCGCACCCTCGACGAACTGCCGCGCCCCACCATCGCCCGCGTCCACGGCGCGGCCTTCGGCGGCGGCGTCGGCCTGGTCGCCGCCTGCGACATCGCCATCGGCGTACAGGAGGCGAAGTTCGGCCTCACCGAAAGCAAGCTCGGCCTCCTGCCCGCGGTCATCTCCCCCTACGTCATCGCCGCCATCGGCCCGCGCCAGGCAAGGCGATGGTTCGCCAGCGCCGAGATCTTCGATGCCGAGGAAGCGCACCGCATCGGCCTGCTCCACCAGGTCGTCAACGCCACCACCCTCGACACCGCCGTGCAGCGCCAGGTCGACCTGCTGCTCAAGGCCGGCCCGATCGCCGCCGCCAGCGCCAAGGCCCTGGTCCGCAACACCCAGGCCGCCTCGGGCCCGGTCGCCATCGACGCCGCCAACGCCGCCCTCATCGCCCGCCTCCGCGTCTCCCCCGAAGGCCAGGAAGGCATCGCCGCGTTCCTCGACAAGCGCAAACCAAAGTGGGTCTTCGATTAGAGGCGATTTTTAGCCACAGATTTCACAGATGAACACAGATAGGAACAAATCGCATGGATGCGAATTTCCCGGATACTCCTGGTGCGGGACTGAGCAGGCGCGTGATTGGCGCGTTCTACCGTACCTATAACGAACTCGGGCATGGTTTTCTTGAGTCTGTGTATGAAAACGCATTGGCTTTGGAAATGGATTTCGAAGGCTTGCAATGGGAACGACAGGCGCCAATCGATGTCCGGTTCCGAGACAAGGTCGTCGGTGTGTTTCGCGCCGACTTTATTGTCGAGCGACAGCTGATAGTAGAGATCAAGGCCGTAGATACCCTCATGCCCGCACACGATGCACAAGTCCTCAACTACCTTAAGGCGACTGGCATCCGTTTGGGATTGTTGCTGAATTTCGGTCCGCGCGCGCAAGTGCATCGCCGCGTGTTCTGAACCCAATCTGTGTTCATCTGTGAAATCTGTGGCCAAAAAAATGATGTTCGAGAAGGTACTGATAGCCAATCGCGGGGAGATCGCCTGCCGGGTCATGCGCACTTGCCGGCGGATGGGGATTTCCACGGTGGCGGTGTTCTCGTCGGCGGACGCCGGCGCGCAGCACGTGCGGCTGGCGGACGAGGCTTATCCGATCGGCGGGCCTGCGCCGCAGGAGTCGTACCTGCGCGGGGACGCGATCATCGAGGTCGCGTTGCGTGCGGGTGCGCAGGCGATCCATCCGGGGTACGGGTTCCTGTCGGAGAACGCTGACTTCGCCGATGCGGTCGCTGCGGCGGGGCTGGTGTTCATCGGGCCGTCGGCGTCGTCGATGCGGCGGATGGGCAGCAAGGCGGGTGCGAAGGACCTGATGGCGGCCGCCGGGGTGCCGGTGGTGCCGGGGTATACGGGCGAGGACCAGGCGCCGGAGGTGCTTGCGCGCGAGGCATCGCGGATTGGTTTTCCGCTGATGATCAAGGCTGCGCATGGCGGCGGCGGCAAGGGGATGCGCATCGTGCGCTCCGATGCGGAGTTCCTGCCGAACCTGGCGAGCTGCCAGCGCGAGGCGGCGGGCGCGTTCGGGCGCGACCGGGTGCTGCTGGAGCGCTACGTGGAATCGCCGCGGCATATCGAGATCCAGGTGTTCGGCGATGCGCACGGCAATGCGATCCATCTCAACGAGCGCGAGTGTTCGGCGCAGCGGCGTTACCAGAAAGTGTTGGAGGAGTCGCCCTCGCCGTTCCTGACGCCGGAAATGCGCGCGGCGATGGGTGCGGCGGCAGTGCAGGCGGCGCGCGCGATCGATTATGCGAACGCGGGCACGGTGGAGTTCATCGTTGCGCCGTCGGGCGAGTTCTTCTTCATGGAGATCAACACGCGGCTGCAGGTGGAGCATCCGGTGACGGAGATGACCACCGGGCTGGACCTCGTGGAGTGGCAGTTGCGCGTTGCCGCGGGCGCGGCGTTGCCGCTGGCGCAGGACGAGGTGCCGCAGCTTGGCCATGCGATCGAGGTGCGCCTGTACGCGGAAGATCCGGAGGCCGGTTTCCTTCCCGGCTCCGGCAAGCTTCAGCGCCTGCGCCTGCCTGCGCCGTCGGAGCATGTGCGCATCGATTCGGGCGTGGTCGAGGGCGACGTGGTCACGATCTTCTACGACCCGATGATCGCCAAGCTCATCGTCCACGACGCCGACCGCCAGCGTGCGCTGGCACGCCTGCGCGAGGCGCTGGCGCAATGCGACGTGGTTGGGCCGAAATCGAACATCGCTTTCCTCGAGCGACTGGCGCGGCATCCGGCCATCGTCGATGGCAGCATCGATACCGGTTATCTGGACCGGCACCTGGACGAGTTCGTCGCCGACGCGGATGCGCCGGTCGCACCGCTGCCGCTGCTGGCCGCCGCCACGGCGCAGTTGCTGTTGCAGGAACACGCCCAGGCCGAAGCCGCGGCGGCGTCCAGCGATCCGGGTTCGCCGTGGGCATTGGCCGACGGCTGGCGCCTGGGCCATGCCGGCAAGCGCCACCTCGCGTTCCTGCACCGCGGCCAGCGCCTGCAGGTCACAGCCCAGGGCAGCGGCGGCGAGTATGCGGTGACCCTGGCCGCGGCCGACCCCGCCCTGGTCTCGGGAGCACGCCTGGCCGACGGCGTCCTCTCGGCCCGTTTCAACGGGGATGCGCACCGTTTCCTGGTGCGCGGCGGGCGCGGACGGTTGCTCGTGCATGACGGTACCCGGCGCCTGCACCTCGAGCCGGTCGAGGTGTATCGTCGGGACGGCGACGCTTCGGCAGCGCAGGACGACCGGGTCCGGGCCCCCATGCCCGGCAAGGTGGTGGTGGTCCGGGCGGCCCAGGGGGACAAGGTCGTGGCAGGACAGGAATTGCTGGTACTGGAAGCGATGAAGATGGAGCTCGCGCTCAAGGCGCCGCGCGACGGCGTCGTTGCCAGCGTGTCCGCCGTGGCCGGCGACTTCGTCGAAGCCGATGCCGTGCTCGTGGCGCTGGAGCATTGACATGGCCCTGCCCGCCAGCGTCCGCATCGTCGAGGTCGGCCCGCGCGACGGGCTGCAGAACGAAAAATCCATCATCCCCACGGCAGCCAAGGTCGAGCTGATCGATCGCCTGTCGGCGACCGGCCTGCAATGCATCGAGGCCACCAGCTTCGTCAGTCCCAAGTGGGTACCCCAGCTGGCCGATGCCGCCGAGGTGATGGCGGCGATCGAGCGTCGCCCCGGCGTGCGCTATCCGGTGCTGGTGCCGAACCTGCAAGGTTACGAACGCGCGCGCGCCGCGGGCGCGACCGACATCGCGGTGTTCACCGCCGCATCGGAAGCCTTCAACCGCCGCAACACCAATGCCGGCATCGACGAATCGCTGGAGCGCTTCGCGCCGGTGATGGAGCGCGCGCGCGCCGACGGCGTGTCGGTGCGCGGCTACGTCTCCACCGTGCTCGGCTGCCCGTACCAGGGCGACGTGCCGCTGTCCGACGTGGTCCGGGTTGCCCGCGCGCTGCACGACATGGGCTGCTTCGAAGTCTCGCTGGGCGACACCATCGGCGTCGGCACCCCGGGCAAGGCGCGCGACATGCTGCGCGCCGTCGCCGCCGAGGTGCCGATGCAGGCGCTGGCGGTGCACTTCCACGACACCTACGGGCAGGCGCTGTCCAACCTCCTGGCCTGCCTGGAAGAAGGCGTGGCCGTGGTCGACTCCTCGGTGTCGGGCACCGGCGGCTGCCCCTACGCGAAAGGAGCAAGCGGCAACGTCGCCAGCGAGGACGTGGTCTACATGCTGCATGGCCTGGGCATCGACACCGGCGTCGATCTCGACCGGCTGGTCGACACCGGGCGCTGGCTCGCCGACCTGCTTGGCCGCGGCAGCGGCAGCAAGGTCACCCAGGCGCTGTCGCCAGGCGTGGGGGCCGCCGTCGCGTGAACCAGGACGCCCCCCGGCACGTGCCCGCGCCATCCACGCGCATGGATGCCGAGGACACGCTGGCCGAACTGCTGGGTTACCTTGCCGATCCGAACCTGCCGCCCGAATACCGCGAAGTGTTGCAGCAGGCTTGCGACGCGCTGCAGGTGGCCGGTGCGGTGGCGGCGGCAGAGCGCCAGCGCTATCGCGCGTTGTTCGACGCCGTGCCCGATCCGGTCAGCGTGATCGCCTGGGACGGCACCGTGCTGGACCTCAACAGCGCCGGCATCGCCGCCTACCGGCGGCCGCGCGGCGAGATCATCGGCCAACCCATCCACCTGCTCAACCCGGAGCTTCCGCGCGACCACATGGGCCCGGTGCATGACGTGCTCAGCCGCGGCGGCACCTACGTGGTCGAAGTCACCAACATGCGCGGCGACGGCACCCGCTTCCCGGTGGAAGTGCATTCGGCCAACTTCGAGTTCGAGGGCCGGCCGTGCCTGGTGGCGGTGGCGCGTGACATCAGCGGCCGCGCCGAGGCCGAACTGCGCTACCGCGAACTGATGGGCGTGGTCGACAAGGGCATCGTGGTGCGCGCGGCCGGCGGCGGCATCGTCTACGCCAACGCCGCAGCGAACCGCATGCTCAACGTCGAGTCCGGCCTCAGCCTGGACGAGGAAATGCAGCCGGGCCGCTGGCGGATCATCGACGAGTACGGCCGCGAACTCGAGAGCGACGAACTGCCGGCGATGCGCGCGCTGCGCACCGGCACGATCGTGGACAACACGGTGCTGGGTTACTACAACCTGCGCCTGCGCAAGCTGACCTGGCTGGCGGTGACTTCCGTGCCGCAGTTCGCGCCCGGCGAGGATGTCCCGCACCAGGTGCTGTCGCTGTTCACCGACGTCACCGAACTCAAGCGCGACAGCGACCTGTTCGACCGGGTCCAGGCCCTGGCCCACATCGGCGGCTGGCAGTGGGACGCGGGTCGCGACCGGCTGTACCTGAGCGACGAAGCGCTGCACATCCTGGGCCTGGTCGACACGCCCCGTTCCATGGAAGGCGCGCTGGAAGTGTTGATCGGCAACGACCGGTTGCGCGCACGCTCGGCGCTCGAACGCGCCATGGAATCCGGCGTGGGCTTCGACCTGGAACTGCAGGGTCGACGCGGCGACGAACTGTTCTGGGTGCGCGCGATCGGCGAGGCCGTGGGCGGCAATGCGCTGTCGCTGCACCTCACCGGCACCCTGCAGGACATCACCGAGCGCAAGCGCGCCGAGGAAACCTTGCGGGTGCAGGCGCGGACCGATCCGTTGACCGGGCTGCTCAACCGCGACGCCATCCTCGGCGAGCTGTCCAACTGGCTCGACGATCCGTCGCTCTCGCAGGTGGCGGTGATGTACATCGACCTGGACCGCTTCAAGGTCGTCAACGACGTGCTTGGCCACGGCGCAGGCGACGAACTGCTGGTGTCGGCTGCGCGCCGGATCGTGCGCGCGGTCAACGAAGAGGGCCTGATCGCCCGCTTCGGCGGCGACGAGTTCCTGGTGGTGTGCGGGGTCGGCGACGACACCGGTCGCCCGGAGCGCATCGCCGATGCGATCCTGGACGCCTTCGGCGACAGCTTCCGCTTCGACAACGAGGAGTTCGCGATCACCGCGAGCATCGGCATCGCGCGCACGCCGGCCGACGGCGACGTGGTCCAGGCGCTGATCCAGAATGCCGATACCGCGATGTACGACTCCAAGCGCCGCATCCGCAACGGCTGGCAGGCGTACAGCCCGGCGCTGGCGCAATCGCAACAGGAGCGCCACCGGGTCGAGGCGCACCTTCGCCGCGCCGCGGAGAACAACGAGTTCCACCTGGTCTACCAGCCGCAGGTCGACCTGCGCACGGGGAAGATCGTCGCGGCCGAGGCGCTGATCCGCTGGCAGAACGACCAGCTGGGCGAGATGCGCCCGGACCATTTCATCGCCCATGCCGAGATCACCGGCGACATCGTCCGCATCGGCGGCTGGGTCCTGCGCGAGGCCTGCCGGCAGGTGCGGCAATGGGCCGACGACGGCCACGCGCCGATCCGGGTCGCGGTCAACGTGTCGTACCGGCAATTCCTCGGCGACGATCTTGCCGGCACGGTGCGCGGCCTGCTGCACGAGTTCGGCCTGCCCGGCGGCGCACTGGAGCTGGAGTTCACCGAACGCGTGCTGATCGAGGACGCCCCCGACACCCAGCGCACCTTCGCGGCACTGCGCGAGCTGGGGGTGATGCTGACGATCGACGACTTCGGCGAGGGTTACAGCGCGCTCAACTACCTGCGCCGGCTGCCGATCCACGGACTCAAGCTCAGCCACATGTTCCTGCAGGGCGTCCCCGACAACCAGTCGGACGTGGCGGTGTGCCAGGCGGTGTTCGGGATCGCCCGCAGCCTTGGCCTCACGCTCGTGGCCGAAGGCGTGGAGAGTGAAGCGCAACGGCAGTTCCTGTTGCGGCTGGGCGTCACGACCGGGCAGGGGTTCCTGTTCGCCCCCGGGTTGTCGCCACTGGAATTCCGCGAGCGCCTCCGTCAGGCTTGACCGATGGAAACAGTTCCCTGGCATATCCGGCCGATCCAGCCCGGCGACGACGCGCGGATGGCCGAAGTCATCCGCACGGTAATGCCGGAGTTCGGCGCCTGCGGCGATGGTTTCGCGATCAGCGATCCGGAAGTGGACTGGATGAGTCGCGCCTATGCGCAGCCGCGCTGCGCCTACTTCGTACTGGAACGCGGCGGCCTGGTGCTGGGCGGCGCCGGCGTGGCGCCGCTGGAAGGCGGTGATGCCGGTACCTGCGAGCTGCGCAAGATGTACTTCCTGCCCGAAGCCCGCGGCATCGGTGCCGGCGCCGCGATGATGGCCCGCTGCCTCGACGCCGCCCGCGAGGCGGGCTTCCGCCAGTGCTACCTGGAAACCCTGGGCGGGATGGACGCGGCGATGAAGCTGTACGAGCGCAGCGGCTTCCAGCGCATCCCTGCCCCCATGGGCGCCACCGGCCATGGCGGCTGCAATACCTTCTACCTCCGCGACCTGTAAAATTCCCGGCTTTCCGCCTTCCGGGAACCCACCCATGCAGCTTCCTGCCACCCGCGCCATCGTCACCGGCGGCGTCTCCGGCCTCGGCCTGGCCGTGGCCCGCCATCTGGTCGCCAACGGCGGCAAGGTCGCGCTGTTCGACCTGAACGACGACAAGGGCGCCGCCGCGGTCGCCGAACTCGGCGAGGGCAACGCCCGTTACTTCCGCACCGACGTCAGCGACGAAGCCGGCGTGGTCGCCAACGTCGCCGCCGCGAAGGACTTCCTCGGCGGCCTCAACGTGGCGGTCAACTGCGCCGGCATCCTCGGCGCCGGCCGCGTGCTCGGCAAGGACGGCCCGATGCCGCTGTCTCAGTTCCAGGCCACGGTGATGGTCAACCTCGTCGGCAGCTTCAACGTGGCCAAGGCCGCGGCGGCGCTGATGCAGGGCAACGAAGCGGGCGTCGACGGCGAACGCGGCGTCATCGTCAACACCGCTTCGGTCGCCGCCTACGAGGGCCAGATCGGCCAGGCGGCCTACTCCGCTTCCAAGGGCGGCGTGGTCGGCATGACCCTGCCGATGGCGCGCGAGCTGGCCCGTTTCGGCATCCGGGTGATGACCGTCGCGCCGGGCGTGTTCTGGACGCCGATGGTCGACGGCATGCCCGAATCGGTGCAGCAGTCGCTGGCCGCGACCATCCCGTTCCCCTCGCGCCTGGGCAGGGCCGAAGAGTTCGCCGACCTGGTCGCCTACATCCTCGGCAATACCTACCTCAACGGCGAGACCATCCGCCTCGACGGCGCCACCCGCCTGGCGCCGAAGTAAGAG
>JALYWW010000126.1 GCA_030852515.1 Pseudomonadota bacterium | reverse complement strand
GCGCGCGCCAGTGGGCGAGCAGGCGGTCGCGGTGCGGCGGCTGCAGCGGGTCGCCGAGGTCTTCATGGAAGTGCACACCGGACAACGTGCCGCCGCGCAGCAGCGACAGGGCCGTGGCGCTGTCGCCTTCGCGCACGGCGGCGGCGAGCGGCGCGAGCTGCAGCGCTTCGTGCTGGCGCCAGGCGTGGGTGAGGTGGGTGCGGCGCGCCGGGAAGGCGTCGCCGCCGGCGTCGGCCGCGGCGAGGATGCCGCTGAGCACGTCGCCTGCCTCGACCGAGGGCAGCTGGTCCGGGTCGCCAATCAGCACCAGGCGCGCGCCGTCGGGCACGGCTTCGACCAGCTTGGCCATCAGCGGCAGGTCGATCATCGAGGCCTCGTCGACGACGACCACGTCGAACGGCAGCGGGTTGCCGGCGTCGTGGCGGAAGCGCGGGCTGTCGGGGATCGTGCCGAGCAGGCGGTGCAGGGTGGTGCCGCTGGTCGGCAGCGCGGCGATGACGCTGGCGTCGATGCCTTCGGCCGCGATCGACTGCAATGCGTTGCGCACGCTCTCGGCCATGCGTTCGGCGGCGCGGCCGGTGGGTGCGGCGAGGGCGATGCGCGGGTCGTCGCGCCCGCCTGCGCGCGCCTGTTCGACCAGCTGCACCAGCATGCGGGCGATGGTGGTGGTCTTGCCGGTGCCGGGGCCGCCGGTGACCAGGTCGACGCCGCCTGCGTCGGCCGTCTGGCGGGCGAGACGCTGCAGGCCGGTGGCGACGCGGCGCTCGTACTCGCGGTAGCGGCGCAGGTAGAGCAGGCCGGACGCGCCGGGTGCGCCTTCGAGTACGAGCGGGCGGCTGGCGTCGGATGCTTCGGCAGCCTCGGTGGGTGTATCGACCCAACGAGAGGCGGCCAGCTCGCGGCGCCATGCATCGGCATCGGGCCACGGGATGTCGGGCGCCTCGACCAGCGTCCGCGGCGAGGTCAGGTCGAAGCCTGCATGGCCCTGGGCGACGGCCAGCGATGCGAGCGCGGCGGCGGCGAGGACGTTGTCCGGCGTCGTCGGATCCAGGCGGCGCAGGCTTTGCGCCAGGGCGTGGTCGATGGTGCGGAGGGCGCCTGAACGCCAGAGGGCGTCGAGCAAGGACTGGGCGGTCATGCCTGGCCTCCCGCGAACAACGCGTCGAGGGCGTCGATCAGCGCCGGTTCGAACTTGTGGGTATGCACGCCCTGTTCGGGTGCATCGAGTTCGATGCCGCGGCTGAACACGTAGCGGATGCCGCCGAAGTCGCGGTCGTAGTCGTAGGCGTCGCCCAGGCGGAAGCGCAGCCAGCGGTGCAGGGCGAGCGTATAGATCAGCGCCTGCAGGTCGTATTCGCTGTGCGCCATCGCTTCGCGCAGCGCGCCGGCGTCGTAGCGCTGAAGGCGATTCGATTTGTAGTCGAGCACGTACCAGCGGCCGTCGTGGTGGTAGGTCAGGTCGATCAGGCCGGTCATCAGGCCCTCGAGGCGATGGCGGAAGCCAAAGCCCTGGCGATCGGCCACCACACCGTATTCGTGCAGCAGTCGCAGCAGCGCATCGACTCGAGTGGGACGCAGCGCGAACTGGAATTCGATCTCGGGGCGGCGCGCGCTTGCCGGCACCCTGCACAGCGCCACGCCTTCGGGCAGCACGACGCGCAAGGTGCGTCCGACCAGGTCGGTGACCACGGCGATGCCGTCGTCCAGCACGTCGTCGGCGTAGCCCTGCTCGCGTAGTGCCCGGGCGATAGTCGCGGCTTCGTCGCCGGGCGCGGCGTCGCCTGGCAACCATGCCTGCCAGGCAGCGAAGTCGGTGCGCTCCAGCGCGGTATGCATGGCGACGCCGAACTGCGGGCCGACGAAGCGCGCATCGAAAGCCTGCGCCGCGGGCGCGTCGTCCTCGGGCGCGGTCGTGTCGTCGGTGCCGCCGGCCGCGGGCAGGGTCGCGGCCGCCGACACGTCGATCGCCGCACCGGTCTTCCGGGTCAGGCCGCTGAAGCTGTAGACCCACCAGTCGCCGGACAGCACGCGCGTGGCGACGGCGGCCGCCGGCACTGCGGCGTCGGATTCGGGCGCCAGCCGCGGCCGGTCGAGTGGGGCTGCAACGGCATCGATATGAATGCCCGGCTCGGCCAGCGCGTCGAGGTCGCGCAACATCGGCGCCAGCGCCGCCTTGTCGCTGTTGTAGAACGCACCGGTGGCCAGCCACAGCGCGTGCCGCGCGCGGGTCATGCCGACGTAGAGCAGGCGCGCCTCTTCGGCCTGTTGCTCGATCTTCCACGCCTGTTTGGCGTACTCCCAGTCGGCATCCTCGACCGCGATGTTCCAGTGCAGGCGGCGTTCGCTGTCTTCGTGGTGGGCCACGCACAACCGCCCCGGTACGGGATCCTTGCGCCCGATGCCGGCGAACGGCAGGAACACCAGCGGGTATTCCAGGCCCTTGCTCTTGTGCAGGGTCACGATCTGCACGCGGCGCGCGTCGGACTCCAGGCGCAGCAGCTGGGTCTCGTCGTCGGGATCGGCGTCGGCGATGTGCTGTCCCAGCCACTCGACCAGGCCGTGCAGGCCGAGCGTGCCGGCCTGCGCTTCCTGCAGCGCTTCGGCCAGTTGCAGGTAGTTGCCGACCCGGCGCTCGCCGTCGGTGAGCCCGAGCAGGCGCGGTGCCTGTGCCGCGCACAGGTCGCCGACGAGTGCGAGCGGCCCGCCGTGCAGCAGGCGTTCGCGCCAGGCCAGGGCTTGGTGCTGCCAGTCGTGGTCACTGTCGTCCAGCGCGGCGATCGCGGCGGCATCGACGCCGACCAGCACCGTGGACAAGGCCGCGCGCAGGCGGCCGTCGTCGCCGCTCTGCAGCAGTGCGAGCAGCAGGGTGTGCAGTTCGCGCGCTTCCAGGGTGGCAAACAGGCTCTGCTTGCCGGCGGCGACCGCGGGGATGCCGACGGCGGCCAGCGCCTGCTGGATGCGCGTGGCCTCGTGGTGGGTGCGCACCAGCACGGCGATGTCGCCGGGTTGCACACGCTTGCCTTCGACCGTGGCGTTGCCGGCGCGGCCCTCGCTGAGCACCGCATGGATCGCCGCGACGCAGGCCCGGGTGCAATGCACGCGCGACTCTTCCGCGGTCCACGGCTTGAGCTTGCCGTCGTTGTCGGGCGGACGGGGTGGTGCGCGCCACACGGTCAGTGCAGGCGCCGGCGCGCCGGCGCGCAGGAGGTCCTCGTCCTTGCGCTTGCCGCCGGCCTCGACCTTGCGGAACTCGATGCGCGGATCGACGAAGGCTTCGTCGCCAGCCTGAGCGTAGAGGGCGTCGATGGCGGCGAGCACGCACGGCCGCGAACGGAAGTTGTGGCCCAGCGGCGGCGCCTCGGTGCCGGTGTCGCGCGCGGCCAGGTAGGTATGCACGTCGCCGCCGCGGAATCCGTAGATCGCCTGTTTGGGGTCGCCGATCAGGAACAGGGCGGGCTCGCTGCTGCCGCTGCCGAACACGCGGTCGAAGATCTTCCACTGGCGCGCGTCGGTGTCCTGGAACTCGTCGACCAGCGCGACCGCGTACTGCGTGCGCAGGCCGCGCGCCAGCACCTCGGCGCGTTCACCGTCGAGCGCATTGGCCACGCCGTCGATCAGGTCGTCGTAGGTCTGCAGCTGGCGCTGGCGCTTGAACATGGCGAGCCGCACGCGTGCATCCTCGCGGATACGGTGCAGCAGGGCGATGCGGCGCCGGGCCTGGAACTCGCTGCAGGCGCCCACGGCCTGCAGGTAGGTCTCGATCAGCTCGCACAGCGGCGATCCCGGCGTGTTGCCGGCATGCGCCTTGTTGGTCTTGCCCTGCATCGCCTGCGCGGTGAACCGCGCCAGCCGTTCGTCCAGCGGCGCGGTGTAGTCGCCGCCTTCGCACCAAGCGGCCAGCTGGCTCCACAAGGCCTGGATCCAGTCGGCCTTGTAGCTGCCGCCGTGCAGGACCTTGCGTTCGAGCGCATCCAGCAGCACCGCGAGGAAGTCGGGGCCATGCGCGCGGAAGCCGTCGGCCAGCGCGCGACCGGCGGCGAGCACGGCCGGCATCGGATCGGCCGGCAGCGGTGCGTCCGCCGGCACCAGCAGCGGCTCGCGCAGCAGCGCGCGCAGATCCTCGGCG
>JALYWW010000016.1 GCA_030852515.1 Pseudomonadota bacterium | reverse complement strand
CCATCACCGCCGCGTCGCCCGACGCCGCGGCCACGCGCGCCACTTCGTCGGCGCCGCTGTCGCTGGCCTGCGCGCTGCGCGTGGTCAGCAACATTTCGCGGATCTCGTCGACGCTGGCGAACTGGTTGACCGTGCGCACCAGGTAGCGCTGCGAGCCCTCTTCCAGCCTGCCGCCGGAGATGTTGATGTTCTCCTGCTGCAGGCGGTTGACGACGGTATCGATCGGGATGTCGAGCTGGGCCAGCTTGCGCTGGTCGATGTCGACCTGGACTTCGTCCTCGAGGCCGCCGCCGACCTTGACCGCGGCCACGCCCTCGACCGGTTCGAGTTTCTTCTTCAGGTCCTCGTCGGCATAGCGACGCAGCTCCATCAACTGCCGGATCTCCTCGCCCTTGTCGCCGGCGGCCTTCGGAGACAGCACCAGGCGCATGATCGGCTGGGTCGACGGATTGAAGCGCAGCAGCACCGGGGCCTCGGCCTCGAGCGGGAACTGCAGCGATTCCATCTTGTCGCGCACCTCCAGGCTGGCCTGGTCCATGTCGGTGCCCCAGGCGAACTCCAGCACCACGTCGCTCTGGCCGGTGCGCGAGATCGACTTGAGCTTGCGCAGGCCCTTGACCACGCCCAGCGCTTCCTCGGCCGGTTCGGTGATCAGGGTTTCGATCTCGGCCGGTGCCGCACCGGTGTACTCCGTGCGCACGGTCAGCGTCGGATAACTCAGGTCCGGCAGCAGGTTGACCTTGAGGTCGCCCAGCGCAATCAGGCCGAACAGGACGAACGTCAGCGTCAGCATCGCGATGGTCACGCGACGCCGGATCGCGAACCCGACCAAGCCATTGGTTTTCATTGGGCGAGGACCTGCACCTTGGTGCCGTCGCGCAGCGCGGTCTTGCCCGCCACCACGACCTGCTCGCCTTCCTTCAGTCCCTCACGGACTTCCACCCACGCGCCTTCGACATGGCCGATGGCCAAGGTCACGCGCACTGCCTTGCCATCGCGGACCACGAACACCGACGGCTTGGTGTCGTCCTCGATCAGCGCCGCGCGGGGGATCGCCAGCGCGTTGGCGCGGCGGTCGTAGTCGATGCGCAGGCGCCCGAACATGCCGGGCTGGAGGTGGCCGTCGGCGTTGTCGAACGCAGCGATCACGCGGAAGGTGCCGCTGCCCGCGTCGACCACCGGCGACACGCGGTCGACGATGCCCGGGAAGGTCTTTCCCGGCAGCGCATCGACCTGCAACTGCACCGGCAGGCCCGCCTTGAGCGTGGCCAGTTCGCGCTCGGGCACGTTGAGCGTGGCCTCGAGCTTGTCGATGTCGACGATGCGGAAGATCGGCGTGTTGATCTGGACGAAGTTGCCGGCCTTGATCGAACGCGACGCGATGACGCCGGAAATCGGCGCCTTGACGTTTGCGTACGACAATTCGAGCTTCGCCAGTCGATTGCTGGCGCGCACGTTCTCCAGGTCATACTTGATCTGGTCGATGTCGTTGGCGCTGATCAGCTTTTGCTCGGCGAGCTTGAGCGAGCGCTCGTAGTTGGCCTGGAGCTTGCGCATCTGCGCCTCGGTCTGGGCGGCCTGCAGTTCGGCGCGCGCCGAATCCAGGCGCACCAGCACGTCGCCCGCCTTCACCCGCTGGCCTTCCTCGACCAGGACCTGCAGCGCCACGCCGGAGGTCTTGGCCACGACCTGGGAGTCGGCGCGTGCTTCCAGCGCCGCAGTGCCGCCATAGCTCGCCGCGATCGCCCGCCGCGACGCCTTGGCGACTTCCACGGGCACCGCTTCAGGCGCCTTTTCGGCACCTTCCGCCCCCGCCTTGTCCGGATCGCCCTCGCCACCCTGCTTGCCACAGGCGCCCAGCGCCAGGACTCCGGGCACCAGCAGGCACAGCAACAGGGTCGCCCGCAGCGGGCGGGCAGCATTGGTCTTGCGAGTCATCGGTGGGGGCTCGTTGTTTGGTGTTGTATCAAGGTATATCACCTTGCCCCGCAACGATATCCGCCAGAGGTCATGGTGACCACAAGGAGGGTCCGCGTTGGGCTTGCGCGGGTCAGGTGGCTATACTGATGCGATTGCACGCCGGCCAGTTGCAGTGTGCGACCTTCCGAACACCCTTGAATCCGGACAAGCCCGATGATCCGATCGTTGTTGTTTGCCTCCTGCCTGTGCCTGGCCGCTGCCAGTGCCTCCGCCCAGGAGCCTGCCGCCCCGTCCGCCGCCCCCGTCGGCAATGCCGAGAGCGGCCACCAGCTCACGTTCACCTGCCAGGGCTGCCACGGCGTGACCGGCTACAAGAACGCCTATCCGAACTACCACGTGCCGATGATCGCCGGCCAGGCCGCTCCCTACCTGGTCAACGCGCTCACCGAGTACCAGACGGGCCAGCGCAAGCACCCGACGATGCAGGTCCAGGCCGAAAGCTTCTCGGCCCAGGACATCGCCGACATCGCCGCCTACCTGTCGAGCCTGAAGTGAGCCGCCCCATGAAGAACGCATTCATCGCAACCGCCCTGGTCGCGGCACTCGGCCTGGCCGGCTGCAGCTCGCAGGAAGACAGCGCGCTCGGCAACGTCGCCGCCGGCGAAAAGCAGGCCAACACCAAGGGCGCCGCCACCGGCCAGAGCTGCATCGACTGCCACGGCGCAAGCGGCAATGCGCCGATCGACGCGACCTATCCCAAGCTCGGCGGCCAGTACCGCGACTACCTGGTGCACGCGCTGCAGATGTACCGCAGCGGCGAGCGCAGCAATGCGCTGATGTCGCAGCAGGCCCGCGACCTGACCGACCAGCAGATCAACGACCTGGCGGCCTACTTCGCCGCCCAGCCCTCGCAGCTGCGCGACCTGAGCGCTCCCTAACGCTCCTGCAGTTCCGGCTTCCAGGGCACCTCCGGCGGCGGCCGCGCCTCCGCCTCCTGGTCCTGCATGTCCGGATCGTTGATCCCGCAGCCGCCGCCCAGCTGCAACAGCGACACCACGCAGTGGATCTTCTTCGAAGTGCCGGGGATGGCGATCTGCACCTCGCGCACGCCACGTCGCACCCACTCCTCGAGCAGGGTGCCGCCCGGCATCCAGTAACGGTCGAACGCCGTCGGCGTGTAATCGATCGGCGGACGCTTGAGCCAGGTGCCGGCGCGGTCGAGGTCGGGGATTTCCTCGGTGATCATCCCGGGCGGCAAACCGCCGCCGACTGAAGCACCGGCGCCCGGCGGCAGCCGCGGCCGGCCCTCTTCGTCGAACAGGCCAGGCGCACCGCGCTGGCCACCATCGCGACTGCGATCGGACTCGCCCCAGTCGTCGCCGGCAGTGAGCGTGCTCCACGCGCCGGCTTGCGCCGACTTCTCGGGACCGGCGCCCGCGCCGGGAATCGCCGCGCCCGCCGCGCTGGTTTCGCCTGCACCGCCGGCTGGCGCCGCACCCGTATTGCCCGCAGCCATGCCTTCGCCCGGCGCTGGCGCCGGCGATGACGCGGGCGACGGCAGCGACTGCACCGAGCGGGTCAACCCGGGGACGCTGACCTGCGCCTGGCCGATCTCGGCCGAACGCGCCTGCACGCCAGGCAACGGTGGCCCCGGCGACGGCAACGCCTGCACTTCGCGTTGCAGCCCGGGCACCCGGACCTGCGCGGATTGCACCGGCACATCCCGGATCGCGGCCGAAGGCAGGCGCGGCGCGGGCACCGGCGATGGCAGCGCCTGCACCTGCGCGCGGAGCCGCGGCACTTCCACCTGCGCCCGGGGAATCTCGACCGCGCGCATCGGCGAGGGCGGCGGCACCACCAGTTCGATGTCGGGCTCGACCACGTCCGTGGTCTGCAAGGGCTGGGGCGCTACCGTGGGCGGCACCGGTTCGGGATCGGGCAGCGGCTCCGGTGGTGTCGGCACGTCTGGTTGCGGCACCGGCACGGTCACCGCGACCGGAGCCGCGGCGGGCGCCGGTGGCTGCGGCTGCGGTTCCGGCTGCGTCGCCGGGGCCGCACTCGACGGTGCCTGCGCGGGTGCGCCGGCGGCAGCCGAACGCGCCGGCTCCGGATCGGGACGCGGCCCTTCGGGTTCGCCGCCGCCCTGCTCCTCCGGCGTGCCTTCGCCGATGAATTCCACCTGCACCACGTCCTCGCCCGGCGGCACCGGTGGCGCGCCGCCGTAGCGCGCGTACGCCAGCCACAGCACGAAGATCGCGAACACCAGCTGCATGAATGCCGATACCGCGAATGCAACGATGCGCAACCAGCGCTCGTCCTCGCCGGCCGGCTGCCATTGCTGGCGCCACAACATGGAGAACGCCTGGAACCGGTTGAGTTGCGGGCTGCGCCGCGGCGGATGGCGCAACGGTCGCGCGGCCAGGATCGCAACCAGGGCATCGGCGCTTGCGCCGGTGATCGCGCCCACGCGCTCGCGCATCGCCGCGAACCACGCACGCCAGCCCGGCGGATACTCGCCGGGCGCGGACTCGGGACGCAACGACCTGCGCGCTCGCCGGCGCAGGGCTTCGATCAGTTCGGCCGAGGTGAACACTCGTGCCGAGGCCGTGTCAGGCAGAGCCGCGCGGCATGTACGGCGCCTCGCCGGTGTCGTGGTCGGTACTGTCGCGCACCGCGGTCACGCCCGGCACCCGCGCCAGCAGGGTCTTCTCGATGCCCTGCTTGAGGGTCACGTCGACCATGCCGCAGCCGTGGCAACCGCCGCCGAAGCGCAACACCACGACGCCGTCGCGGGTGATCTCCTGCAGCGCCACGTTGCCGCGATGCTGGGCCAGTTGCGGATTGATCTCGTGTTCGATCACCCAGCGCACCCGTTCCACCAGCGACGCCGATTCGGCAGGCGCCTCGCCCTTGATCTTCGGTGCCCGGATCTGCAACTGCCCGCCGGTCGCCTGCTGCTGGTAGTCGATCTCGGCACCATCCAGGAAGCGTACGCTGGCCGCCTCCACCCACAGCGTGAAGCCCTCGCAGTCAATGGCCCACTCGTCGCCACCCAGGTCGGCCGGTTCGGCGAACTCCAGGCGCACGTCGGCCTGCGCCGTGCCCGGCATGTGCGCGGACAGGCGCACGCCAATGCCCGGCAGGCTCTCGCGCTCGAGCAACTTGCGGAAATGGGTCTGCGCAGACTCGGAAATCTGGATCATGGCGGTATTCTAGCGAGTCCACCTGCTTCCAGAGGATGCCCGCCATGTCCGACCTCGTCCCTCTCGTTCAGGCTCATTGCATTCCGCGCCGCGGCAGCGAACACCGCCTGCCCGAGGCGCGCGTGCGCGAGTTGCTGCCCCAGGTGGAAGGCTGGAAGCTGGCCGAGGAAGGCAAGGCGCTGGTCCGCACCTTCGGCTTCAAGGACTACTACCGCACGATGTCGTTCGTCAACGCGCTGGCGCACATGGCCAACCGCGAGGACCATCACCCCGACCTGTCCGTGCATTACGACCGTTGCGTCGTCCGCTACAGCACCCACGACGTCGGCGGCTTGTCCGAGAACGACTTCATCTGCGCCGCCCACGCTTCTGCCCTCGCCGGGTAGAGCTTTTTAGCCACAGATGACACAGATGAACACGGATAAGAGCGGATAAAGCAGAAAATGCAGAGAGGAGTGGTGCGAGGCAACTCAAACTGCCAGGAACCACTATTGTTTTGCTCTATCCGTGTTTATCTGTGTCTATCTGTGTCATCTGTGGCAAAAGCCTTTCGCCCTACCCCAACCGGTCGAGGGCGTCGAGGAGTTCGGGGGCGAGGGGGGCGTTGAGGACGTAGGGGGTCTTGCCGGCGTCGAGGGCGAACTCGAGCGAGGCGGCGTGCAGGAACAGGCGCTTGAGGCCGATGTCGCGGCGCAGGCGGGCGTTGGCCTCGGGGTCGCCGTACTTGTCGTCGCCGGCGACCGGATGGCCGATGTGCTGCGCATGGGCGCGGATCTGGTGGGTGCGGCCGGTTTCGATCCGTACTTCGCAATACGACTGGCCGCCGCGGCGCTCGAGCAGCTTGAAATGGCTCAATGACGGCTTGCCCTGCGCATTGACCTGGACGTGGCGCTCGCCGCCCTGGCGCAGGCCCACGTGCAAAGGCGCGTCGACGCTCATGGTGCCGTCGGGCATGCGCCCGGCCAGCAGCGCGAGATAGCGCTTCCTGATGCCGCCGGCACGGCCGTGGTCCTCGCGCATCAGCGCCTGCAGCTCGGACAGCGCCGAGCGCTTCTTCGCCACCAACAGCACACCGGAAGTGTCGCGGTCGAGCCGGTGCACCAGCTCCAGCGACTCGCGTGGGCGCAACGCGCGCAGGGTCTCGATCGCGCCGAAGGAAATGCCGCTGCCGCCATGGCTGGCCACGCCGGAGGGCTTGTTGACCACCAGCAGGCGGGCATCCTCGAACACGATGCTGGCTTCCATCGCCTCCAGCAGGCCCCTGGCCGGCGTGCCCTTCTCGCCGGGTTCGGCCAGCCGCACCGGCGGGATCCGGACCTCGTCGCCACCCTCGAGCTTGCGTTCGGCCTTGGCCCGGCCGCCGTTGACCCGGACCTGGCCGGAACGGACCAGCTTGTACACCAGGCTGCGGGGGGCGCCCTTGAGCTGGCCCAGCAGGAAGTTGTCCAGGCGCTGACCGGCACGGTCCTCCGGCACCCGTACGGTACGGGCGCCCGGGCCGCGTTCAGCTTCCCCGTTCACGGGTCGATTGGGGCCTTCCGGCAGGGTCATTGGCAGCCTTGATCTGATACACTCGCCGAGCGAGATAAGGGTTTGATTTCGCAGGGAGTTCACGCAAGGGCCGAAAGCCCGTCTCCCTCGCGATTCCGGCAGTAGTGCGCGACCACCGCCCCCGGGGCGGCCATGTTAGCGGCTCGCCGGCAAACCCGGCCATCGCCCGGCGTGTCAGACGCCGGCGCTGAACACGACCCGAGTGTCGCACCACATTGTGCGACATCGGCCTGGCAACACTGAACAATTTGAGAGAAGCGCTCCCGCGGCCAGCCGTGGTGTCGCAGCGCTGGAAAACTTGAGGCCCCGCCGCGCGGCCTGCGTCGCCCATAACGGCAGCGCACGCGCAGCAGGGACCTGCGGTATCCAGAGGCGGTACGCCCACGGCGTTGCCGCGAGCTTGCTCCGCAAGGGGCTGAGCGCGCGAGGAACGCCACAATGAAACGCATGCTGATCAACGCGACGCAGGCAGAAGAACTGCGCGTCGCAATCGTCGATGGCCAGGCGCTGTACGACATCGACATCGAGCAACCTGCCAAAGAGCAGAAGAAGTCCAACATCTACAAGGGCCGCATCACCCGGCTCGAGCCTTCGCTGGAAGCGGCCTTCGTCGAGTACGGCGGCGAGCGCCACGGCTTCCTGCCGCTGAAGGAAATCTCCCGCGACTACTTCCAGGCTGGCGTCGACCACAACAAGGCCGGCCTCAAGGAACTGCTGCGCGAGGGCCAGGAGGTCGTGGTCCAGGTCGAGAAGGAAGAACGTGGCAACAAGGGCGCCGCCCTGACCACCTTCATCTCGCTGGCCGGCCGCTACATGGTGCTGATGCCCAACTCCCCGACCGCCGGCGGCGTCTCGCGCCGGATCGAGGGCGAGGACCGGGCCGAGCTCAAGCGCGCCATGGACGCGCTGCAGATTCCGGACGAAATGGGCGTGATCATCCGCACCGCCGGCGTCGGCCGCGATGCCGAAGAACTGCAGTGGGACCTGGATTACCTGCTTAGCGTGTGGAAGGCGGTGGCCGATGCGGCGCTGACCAAGCCCGCGCCGTTCCTGATCTACCAGGAGTCGCGCCTGATCATCCGTGCGCTGCGCGACTACATGCGCCCGGACATCGGCGAGATCCTGGTCGACACCCCGGAAATGTACGAGGAAGCCCGCGAGTTCGTGCAGCAGGTCATGCCGCACAACATGCGCAAGCTCAAGCACTACACCGACGACGTGCCGCTGTTCAACCGCTTCCAGATCGAGTCGCAGATCGAGGGCGCCTACGAGCGCGAAGTGCGGCTGCCGTCCGGCGGCGCGCTGGTCATCGACCAGACCGAGGCGCTGACCGCGGTCGACGTCAACTCGGCGCGCGCCACCAAGGGCAGCGACATCGAGGAAACCGCGTTCCACACCAACCTGGAAGCGGCCGAGGAAGTCGCCCGCCAGATGCGCCTGCGCGACCTGGGCGGCCTGGTGGTGATCGACTTCATCGACATGTCGAGCAACAAGCACCAGCGCGACGTCGAGAACAAGCTGCAGAACGCGTTGCGTTCGGACCGTGCACGCGTGCAGCTGGGCCGGATCTCGCGTTTCGGCCTGCTCGAAATGTCGCGCCAGCGCCTGCGCCCATCGCTGGGCGAGTCCAGCCAGCTGGTGTGCCCGCGCTGCGAAGGCCACGGCCGCATGCGCAGCATCGAGTCGCTGTCGCTGTCGATCATCCGCCTGGCCGAAGAGCACGCGATGAAGGACAACACCGGGCAGGTGCTGGTCCAGGCCCCGGTCGAGATCGCCAACTACCTGCTCAACGAGAAGCGCCGCGCGCTGGCCGAGATCGAACAGAGGCATGGGGCGCCGATCGTGATCGTCGGCGACGACCAGCTGCAGACGCCGCATTTCGAGGTGACCCGCCTGCGCGAGAACGAGCTCGGCGAAGAGTCGAACAAGCCCAGCTACCAGCGCGGCACTCCGCGCAAGCTGGCCACGATCTCGCTGACCAAGGCCAACCTCAACGTGCCGGCCGCCGCCGCGGTGACCAACGTGCGCCCGAGCCAGCCGGCGCCGATCCGCGAACCGCGCGAGGAGGAAGTGGTGGAGACCGTGGCACCGGTCCGCGCCCAGGCGAAGAACATCGGCCTGTGGGATCGCATCCTCGGCTTCTTCGGTTCGGGTGAACCCACCCTGCCCGCGCAGGCCAGGCCGCGCCAGCAGGACTCGCGTGGCCGCAACGAGCGCGATGGTCGTGGCGAACGCGGTGAGCGTGGCGACCGCAACCAGCGTCGCGACGGTGGTCGCGATGGCGGCCGCAACGGGCGCAATCGCGATGGCGGCCAGCGCCGCAGCGGTGGCAACCAGCCGGCGGCTGCACAGCCGAAGCAGGAAAAGCAGGACAAGCCGAAGCAACAGCAGCAGCCCAAGCAGCCGAAGCCGCCCAAGGCACCGCGTCCGCCACGCGAACCGCGTGAGCCGCGTGAGTCGATCGCGAAGCCAGAGGCCGAGCTCGAGAACATCGTCGCAACCACTCCGGCGGTGATCGAGACTGCAGCCTTGGTGGCCGCCAGTACCGCGCCTGCTGCCGAAGCCGCAGCCGCCGTGGTCGACCACGCAGCCGACGCTCGGCAGCCGGCCAACGACGCCGAGGGCAATGGCGACGCCAACAGCGAAGGCAGCGGCCGTCGCCGTCGCGGTCGTCGCGGTGGCCGTCGTCGCCGTCGCGGCGGTGGTGGCGAAGGCGAGGCGAACGGCGAAGCGAATGGCGAGAACGCCCAGGCCGCCTCGAACGAACACGACGACGCCATGTCCGGCGATGTCGCGCTCGCCCAGCGCAACCAGCCCGAGTTCGACTTCGAGGACGAAGAGGCAAGTCCGGTCGCTGCTGCGCCCGAACCCGTCGCCGAGCCCGTTGCCGAAGCTGTCGCCGACCCCGTCGCGGAACCGGAAGCGCCCACGCTGGTCCAGGTCGCCGAAATCGAGCCGCCGGTGACGAGCGCGCCGGGTTTGTTCGACACCCTGCCCGCGCCAAGCCTGCCCGCGCCCATCGATGATCCGGCCGAAGCCGCCACCGAAGGCGAAGAGCAGAAGCACAACGCGTAGGAGCGGCGGAAGCCGCGATTACATTGGCTCAGCGAGGCCGTAGTGCCCCGCCATCCGCGCCAGCGCAATGCTGTCGCGGATGCCGAGCTTGTCGAACAACCGCGACTTGTGGGTATTGATGGTCTTCGCGCTCAGGCTCAACCTGCGCGCGATGTCTTCCTGGCGCAGACCGCGCGTCAACAGCATCGCCACTTCCAGCTCGCGCGCGGAAAGCGCGTCGAAAGGCGAGCGCCCTTCATCCAGCCCGGACAGCGCCATGCCCTGCGCGATGCTGCTGGCGAGATAGCGACGGCCCTGCGCCGCGGCACGCACCGCGCGCAGCAGTTCCCCCGCATCGCCACCCTTGCCGACGTAGCCGCAGGCACCAGCCTCGATCAGCCGGCGCGGCATCGGCCCAGCTTCGAGCACCGAGACCACGACCACATGGGTACCGCCTCGTACCAGTCGCGTGGTGATCTCCAACCCGCTGAGTCCGGGCAGGTGCAGGTCGCACAACACCACGTCGGGCTGCAGCCGGCGCACCAGTGGCAAGGCCTCCTCGCCGCTGGACGCCTCGCCCACGACCTCGATCCCGTCCTCGCCCTCGAGCAGCATGCGCATGCCGGTTCGCACCAGCGTGTGGTCGTCGACAAGGAACACCCGGATCGCCATGCCTGCAGCCTAGGCAGGCGTCGCCGGTAGCAACAACCCGCGAGACCGCGGGTCAGCAGTCGAGCATGGCTCGGCTCTACAATAGGGGCTTGGAGAGGTGGCCGAGTGGTTTAAGGCAGCGGTCTTGAAAACCGCCGTGGTAGCGATACCACCGTGGGTTCGAATCCCACCCTCTCCGCCATCTAGCGCCTGGCGAAGTCGGGAATGCGGAAGCGCTTGCGGTAGGCGCCCGGCGCCAGCCCGGTGGTGCGCTTGAACAGCCTGCGAAAAAACGCCGCATCCTCGTAGCCAACGCGCCAGCCGATTTCGTCCACCGGCGCGTCCGTGCGTTCCAGGCGGCGCTTGGCGTCCTCGATGCGCAAGCGTTGTACGTAGGTGATCGGGGCCAGCCCGGTCGCCAAGGTGAAGCGTCGCTTGAACGTGCGCTCGGCAAGGCTGGAGCGCTGGATCATCGCCTCTACCGGAGTGGCGATCGAGAAGTGACTGTCCAGCCAATCCTGCGCGCTGCCGATCTCGCCATCGCCGTGGTCGCGCCGGCCCGCGAACACGATGTAGGGCTTCAACCCGTCCTGGTGCCATTGCAAGGCGAACAGCCGGGCGATCTCCTGGGCGATGGTCGTCCCGGCATGATGTGCGGTGAGGTACAGCACCATGTCGTGCCAGGTCGTGGATGCGCCGGAACTGACCAGTTCCTCGTGCGCACCCGACACCACCAGCACCCGTTCCGGATTGACCTTCACCGCGGGAAACAGTCGCGAGAACTCCTGTGCATAGGAAAAATGCACGGTCGCCTCGTGCCCGTCGAGCATGCCGGTTTCGGCGATCAGGAACACGCCGGAGCATGCGGAACAGACCCGTGCCCCGCCGGCGTGCATGCGCTGCATCCAGTCGACCAGCCGCGGATGGCGGCCACGCTCCCAGCCGCCGGGCTTGAGCAGCACCGACGGGACGATGACGATGTCGCAGCCGGCAACGTCATCGATGTTGCGCTGTACCTCGATCGGCAGGCCGCTGGCCAGGCGCAGCGGGCCGCGGGCTTCACCGACGATCTCGATGCGGAATGGCGGCCCGGAACCGGGCGCCGCGAGGCCCATCAGGGCTACGCCGTTGATGACGTCGTAGATGCCGGCCAAGGTGGAAATCGCGGCGTCGGGTATCGCCACGAGGGCGACCCGGAGCGGCTTGCCGGCTGCGGGAGTGCGTGGTGGCACGAACGGACCGGTTGCGGGCGGATTAGCCCCTGCCGCGAATCCTAGCGGTCCGCGACCATCGTCGCCACCTCCCCGAGACCACCACCGCCATGTCCGCATTGATCCACGACAAGCTGCCGTTCGACCAGGACCGCCTGGATGCCTTCGCCTTGCGTGCAACGTCCGACCTGGCCGCAGCCTACACCGGGGTGATGGTCAGCCTCGGCAGCAAGCTCGGGCTGTACCGCACGATGGCCGGCTCCGGTCCGTTGAGCGCGCGCGAAGTGGCCATGCGCTCGGGCTGCGCCGAACGCTACGTGCGCGAATGGCTCAACGCCCAGGCAGCCAGTCTCTATCTCTGCTACCACCCGTCCAGCGATACCTACGAATTGCTGCACGAGCAGGCCATGGTACTGGCCGACGAAGACAGTCCCTTGCACATCCCGCCGGCCTGGAACGTGCCGGCCTCGATGTGGGCCGACGAAGAGCTGACCCTCAACGCCTTCCGCACCGGGCGTGGCGTGTCATGGGGCAACCACGATCCGCGGCTGTCCTGTGGCTCTGCCGCGTTCTACCGCAACGGGTACCGCGCCAGCCTGGTGCAGGAATGGTTGCCGGCGCTGGATGGCGTCGTGGACCAGCTCGAAGCCGGCATCCAGGTTGCGGACATCGGCTCGGGCCACGGCCACTCGACGACGTTGATGGCGAGCGCGTTCCCGCACTCGCGCTTCAGGGGTTTCGACACCCACCCGGCCTCGCTGACCGAAGCACGCCGCAATGCAGCGGCCGCCAAGGTGTCCGATCGCGTCGAGTTCGCCCTTGCGCGCGCTGACAACTATCCCGGACAGGGCTACGGCCTGATCTGTTTCTTCGACACGTTGCACGACATGGGCGATCCGGTGGCGGCCGCCCGGCATGCAGCAGAGGCGTTGGCGCCTGGCGGCACCGTCATACTGGTGGAGCCGTTCGCCAATGAACGGCTCGAGGACAATCTCGGCCTGGTCGGGCAACTCTACTACGCAGCATCGACCACGATCTGCTGCGCACACGCAATCTCCGAGGGCGGCACCATGGTGCTCGGCGCGCAAGCGGGCGAAGCGCGCCTGGCCGAGGTATTCCGCAAGGCGGGATTCAGGCATTTCCGCCGCGCTGCGGAAACGCCGTTCAACCTCATCTTCGAGGCGAGGCGCTAGAACCTCCCGCTCAGGCGGATGCCGAAGATGTGGTTGCGGGCGTCGTCGTCGATGTCGAACGCGGTCCGGTAGTCCAGGCTCAGGCGCATGTTGTTGCCGAACACCGCGTCGAGCCCGAGCCCCAGGGTCACGTACTCGCGCATGTAGCCATGCAGCTCGAAGGTGTACGGCATGGTGCCCAGGTCCGCATAGCCCAGGGTCGCCTGGCTCGATCCGGCGAAGTCGCGGGTGTACTCGAACCTGCCGCGGGGCATCAGTGCGCCCCACTCCATCGCGATCGCACGCTCGGCGCGCAAGCCGACCACGCCCGCCAGCATCTCGACGTCCTGCTTGCCCACGGCGAGGTTGTAGGCCCCTGGCCCGGTCTCTACATAGGCGTCCAGCTCCGTCGTAGCCGCGTCGATCCGCCCATAGGGCGAGAACAGGATGCCGTCCTCGCGGTACTCGTAACCGGCCGACAGCGAGCCGAACAGCTGCCTGCTGTCGCGGCTGCCGTCGGCGAATCCGCCCGTGGTCGTGACATGGCGCCTGCTGTCCAGGTCGATCCTGCCGACGCCGAGCAGCCCGTCGATGTAGAACGGCGCCGGATGGTAGCTGGCGTAGACCGCACCGCTGATCGCACGCCCGTTGTTTTCGCTGCCGTTGTTGCCGATATCGGTACTGTCGCGGGCGTAACCCAGGCCAACGCCGGCAACGAAGTCCGTCGAGAAGCGATGATCCACGCCGCCGCTGACGCCGATGACCGTGTGGTCGGTACCGATGCTGGCGAAGTCGTTGCTGCCGAAGTTCACGAAGCCGCCGGTCCAGAAGGAGGTATCGCGGGCAACAGCAGCAGTGGGTCGCGGCTCCGCCTGCGCACTCGCGTCATTGGTGTTGCGTGCCCGCTCCGTAGCGAACGGCGACGGACCGCCTGTCGGCCAAGCATCGTCGTCGCCGTCCCTCCACGCCATCAGCGCGTCCGGCGCCCGCGGTTTGGAGAACGAAATCGAATGGGAATCCCTGCTCGTATCGTCGTGCAGGCGCTCAAGGCGCTGGTTGAAGTTGAGCAGCTGGGCCGACACGATGCGCTCGGCGCTTTGCGCCTGCGCGTTGACAAGGCCGGTCACCTCCGGGTCCTGCGTCGGGTCCGGCCGGTAGGTGCCGACGATGGTCCACCTGTATTCGACGCTGCCCGTAAGCCCGCCGCCGTCTTCCACGGTCACCACGACGACGTAATTGCCCGGCGTCGTCGGCATTCCCTGCAGCGTCCCTGTGGCGGGATCGACAGCCATGCCTTCGGGCAGCCCGATGGCGGTGAACGCATAGGATCCCGTGCCGCCGGTAACGTCGATGGCCTGCAGGTAGTCCAGGCCTGCGGTTCCATCCGGGATTGCACCTGCGGCCGGCGAGAACGTGAACGTGGGAGCGATGTATTCGAACGCGGCGGCCAGCGTGCCCGTCCCGCCAGGCGTGGTCACGGCAACGTCGACTGCACCGGCAGCGTGCGCCGGCACGACGGCGGTGACCTGGGTGTCGCTGTCGACGGTATGGCTCGTGGCCGCGGTTCCGCCCAGCGTGACCACGGTGGCACCCGTGAAGTGGCTGCCCGTGATCACGATGCTGGTGCCACCGGCGGTGGGGCCGCTGGCGGGCGACAGGCCAGTGATCGTGGGCGCCGGCACCTGGAAGGAGAATGCACCGGCCGCCATGGCTGCTCCGCCAGGCGTGGTAACGGCAACGTCCACCGCGCCCGCCCCGTGCGCCGGGGTGGTGGCGGTGATCTGGGTGTCGCTGTCGACCGTGAAGATGGTCGCTGCCGTGCCGCCAAAGCTGACTGCAGTGGCGCCCGTCAGGTTGATGCCGGTGATCACGACACTGGTGCCGCCCAGGGTGGTACCGCTGGTCGGCGCGACGTTGGTGATCGTCGGTGCCGGGGTCACGAACGTAAACGCACCCGCTGCAGTGGCGGTGCCGCCAGGCGTCGTTGCCGCTACATCTGCGGCTCCTGCCGCGTGCGCCGGCGTAATCGCCGTGATCTGGGTATCGCTGTCGACGGTATAGCTGATCGCCGCCGTACCGCCGAAGCTGACCGCGGTGGCGCCGGTGAGGTTGGTGCCGGTGATCACGACACGGGTGCCACCAAGCGTCGTGCCGGTCGTCGGCGCAACGCTGGTAATCGTCGGCGCCGGCGTCACGAACGTATAGGCATTGATTGCCGTAGCCGTCCCGCCGGCGGTGGTCGCCGCCACATCCGTGGCGCCTGCCGCATGGATGGGCGTAGTCGCCGTGATCTTGGTGTCGCTGTCGACAGTGAAGGCGGTTGCGGCCGTGCCGCCGAAGCTGACCGCGCTGGCCCCGGTAAAGTTTGCGCCCGTGAGCACCACGACGGTGCCACCAAGCGTCGTGCCGTTGGCGGGCGCCACGTTGGTGATCGTCGGCGCCGGGGTCACGAAGGTGTAGGCACCGGCTGCTGTGGCGGTGCCGCCAGGCGTGGTCACTCCGACATCAGCGGCGCCTGCAGCATGCGCAGGCGTCGTCGCCGTGATCTGGGTGTCGCTGTCGACGGTATAGCTGATCGCCGCCGTGCCGCCAAAGCTGACCGCGGTGGCATCCGTCAGGTTGGTGCCGGTGATCACGACGCTGGCACCACCCAGGGTGGTGCCGGTCGTCGGCGCGACATTGGTGATCGTCGGTGCCGGGGTCACGAACGTAAAGGCAGCCGCCGCAATGTCAGTGCCACCCGACGTCGTCACATCCACGTCGGCTGCACCAGCTGCATGGGCTGGCGTCGTGGCCGTAATCTGGGTGTCGCTGTCGACCGTGAAGCTGGTCGCTGCCGTGCCACCGAAGCTGACTGTCGTGGCGCCCGTCAGGTTGGTGCCGGTGATCACGACGCTGGTGCCGCCCAGGGTGGTACCGCTGGTCGGCGCGACATTGGTGATCGTCGGTGCAGGGGTTACGAAGGTAAAGGCACCCGCCGCAGTGTCAGTACCACCGGAGGTCGTCACGGCCACGTCGGCCGCTTCCGCCGCATGCGCCGGCGTCGTCGCCGTGATCTGGGTGTCATTGTCGACCGTGAAGCTGGTCGCTGCCGTGCCACCGAAGCTGACTGCCGTGGCGCCCGTCAGGTTGGTGCCGGTGATCACGACGCTGGTGCCGCCCAGGGTGGTGCCGCTGCCTGGGGCCACGTTGGTGATCGTCGGTGCGGGAGTCACGAAGGTGTAGGCGCCAGTCGCCGTGGCGGTGCCGCCAGGCGTGGTCACGTGGACATCAGCGACGCCTGCAGCATGTGCCGGCGTGGTCGCGGTTATCTGGGTATCGCTGTCGACAGTGAAGCCGGTCGCGGCGGTCCCGCCGAAGCTGACGGTGGATGCACCAGTGAAGTCGGTGCCGGTGATCACGACACTGGCGCCGCCCAGGGTAGTGCCGCTGGCCGGCGCGACGTTGGTGATCGTTGGTGCCTGGACGAAGGTGTAGCCACCGCCCAGCATTGCGGTGCCGCCCGGCGTACTCACGGTCACGATAACAGCCCCTTCCGCGTGTCCCGGCGTCGTGGCCGTGATCTGGGTGTCACTGTCGCCGGTGAAACCGGCCGCGGCGACGCCACCGAAGGAAACGTCGGAAACACCAGTGAGGTTGATGCCGGTGATCACGACACTGGTTCCGCCCGCGGTCGTTCCGACTGCCGGCGCGACATTGTTGATCATCGGCCCCGGAACCAGGTAAGTAAAAACATCCGGCACCGTAACGGTTCCGGTTGCCGTGGTTATGGACAGGTCGGCTTGCCCGGCGGCATGAGCCGGGGACACTGCAGTGATCTGGGTCGCGCTATCGACCGTAAAACTCGCTGCTGGCGTGCCTTCGAAGGCCACCGAAGTCACGTCGACGAAATTCGTGCCGCTGATGAGGACGGCGGTACCACCCGTTGTCGGGCCGGTACCATTGGCGACCGCCATGATGGTCGGCGCCGGCACCCCGTAGGTGAAAGCGGCAATGCCGATGGCGATTCCCCCCGGCGTCTGCACGATGACACTCACGGTCCCGACGGCGTGCGGCGGCGTCACGGCGGTGATCTGGGTGTCGCTGTCCACCGTATGGCTGGGTGCCGAGACGCCGTCCATGCTGACGAGCGAGGCACCCGTGAGATTGGTACCCGTGATCACGATGCTCGTGCCGCCCAATGCGCTGCCGGTTGCGGGCGCAACACCGGTGATGGTTGGTGGCGGTTGCAGGTAGATGTAGGCGAGAGAGGCGATCCCCGTCCCGCTGGCGGTGGTGACGGCAACATCGACGGCCTCTGCCGCGTGCACGGGTGTGATGGCGGTGATCTGGGTATCACTGTCGACGGTGTAGCTGGGGGCGGCCGTGCCGCCGAAGCTGATCGCCGTGGCACCGGTCAGGTTGGTGCCGGTGATGACAACACTGGCACCACCCAGGGTCCAGCCGCTGACCGGCGCGACGCTGGTGATCGTCGGGGCCGGCGCCACGAAGGTATAGGCACCAACGGACGTGGCGGTCCCGCCCGCCGTTGTCACGGCCACATCGACCTGGCCGGCTGCATGCACTGGTGTCATGACGGTAATCTGGGTCGCACTGTCGACCGTGTAGCCAGGCACCGGCGCTCCGTCGAAGCTGACCGCCGTGGCACCGGACAGGTTGGTGCCGGTGATCGTCACGAGGCTGCCGCCCAGGGTCGTACCGCTGGCCGGCGCGACGCTGGTGATCGTCGGGGCCGGCGCCACGAAGGTATAGGCACCAACGGACGTGGCGGTCCCGCCCGCCGTTGTCACGGCCACATCGACCTGGCCTGCTGCATGCACTGGTGTCATGACGGTAATCTGGGTCGCACTGTCGACCGTATAGCCAGGCACCGGCGCTCCGTCGAAGCTGACCGCCGTGGCACCGGACAGGTTGGTGCCGGTGATCGTCACGAGGCTGCCGCCCAGGGTCGTGCCGCTGGCTGGCGCGACGCTGGTGATCGTCGGGGCCGGCGCATCGTCGTCGATGATGGTTCCCAGCCCCTGGGCATCCACAAGGGTTGCACCAACGACATTGGTGACGTTCAAGAACAGGGTTTCGTCAGCCTCGTCATCCAGGTCGTTGATAACTGCGACGACGTGGAGATAAGTCGTTTGCCCCTGGGGAATAAATCGCCCCGTGGCGCTGATTGCGAAGTAGTCGGTACCACTGGTGGCCGTAACGTCAGCCGTGGAAAGATCGAACGAGACCCCTCCCGGTCCGGCGGGAGCGCTCAACATCACCGTGAAAACCAGGCTGCTGCCTTCTCCCGACGATGCATCGGTGATCGACAGCAGCGGCAGCGGACTCGCATAGGTATAGCCATCCGCTGCCGTCGCCATCCCGCCGGGCGTCGTCACCACAACGTCGACGGGGCCCGCCGCATGCGCGGGGGCGATTGCCAGGAGGCCCCCGCTCATCGGATCGTAGGAGAATGAGGTCGCTGCGGTGCCGCCAAATGTAACGGCGGTAGCAAGGCCGAGGTTGGTACCGGTGATAGTGACGACGGTTCCGCCCGCCAACCCGCCGCTGGCCGGGGACACCCCGCTGATCGTCGGTGGCGGCATCTGGTAGGTATAGGCACCTGCGGCGGTCCCCGTCCCGCTGGCGGTGGTGACGGCAATGTTGACGGTACCTGCGGCATGCGCCGGCGCGACTGCAGTGATCAGGGTGCCGCTACCGACGATAAAGCTGGTCGCCGGCGTGCCACCGAAGCTGACTGCGGTGGCGCCAGCCAGGTTGGTGCCGGTGATCACGACGACGGTGCCGCCCGCGGTCGAGCCCGTACTCGGCGCCACGCCGGTGATTACAGGGACAGGCGTTGGTGCGGGCGCACAGGTGACGGTCGCCTGGAGGGATGCCGTCGGCAACAAATCGGTCCAGGCATAGAGGACGAATTCGGTGTCGTCCTCAGGGATCGTCAGGGTCGCGTTGAGGTTCAACTCCGAACCGGGATGTGCGTACTCTTCGAGAAGGACATCGCCGGGGCCGGCACCACCGTTCTTGTAGATCGCGAACCCGGTACTGGACGGGTTTACCGCGCCGGAAGTTGTAACGGTGTAGGTCAGCTGCTCGCCGGCGAGCACGCTAAGCGACGGATGCCAAAGTTCTCCGCCGTTGGAGAGGGAAACGCCCGCCCCCCAGGTCGCATTGATTACATTGCATCCTGCCGATTGCGCGTGCGCGTTCGGGGAAAGCCCCATGCCGGCCAGGAAGGCCGCAAGCAACCACGCGGAGACACGGACAGGTATGCGCATGCTGGGCTCGCTCGGCTGGTCTTTCGGGATGGCGCGCCGGCCCGGCTCCCCGCCGGGCATGATGAACATGCGCCATGCGACCATAGCAAGCTATGCGGGCCAGCGCAAAATCAGCGCTTCGCGGCTTCGGCCGCTCCCACTCGCACCTCGGTGCATTCCAGGCGCGCGGATTCCAGCAACGGCGGCAACCGTTCGGCGAGGAAGTCGATGAAGACACGCACCGCCGGCAGCATGCCGCGGCGCGAGGCGAACACGGCATGGCAGATGCCCTGCGGCATGCGCCAGTCGGGCAACACCACTTCCAGTTCGCGCGCGCGCACCAGTTCGGCGCACAGGATCTCCGGCAACATGGTGATGCCAAGTCCCTGCCACGCCAGCGAACGCAGCATCGGGAAATCGAAGCCGGCGATGCGCGGACGCAGGTCGATCTGCCGTACTTCGCCGTCGGGACCATGCAACTCCCAGCGCTGGCGAGAGTCGTCCTCGCCCATGCTCAGGGTGACGTGTCCGGCGAGGTCGTCGGGCGTCGCCGGACGGCCCATGCCGTCCAGGTAGCGCGGGCTGGCCACCAGCATTTCCTGGATCATGCCGAAGTTGCGCATGACCAGGCTGCCGTCGTCGTCGAGCCTGTTGCGCACGCGCAGGGCGATGTCGAAGCCTTCGTTGATCAGGTCGACGCGGCGGTTGGTGACCTGGAACTGGATCCGCACGTCGGGGTACAGGGCGATGAAATCCGGCAACAGCATCGGCATCTGTTGCTGGGCAAGCGACACCGGCACGCTGACCCTGACCAGGCCGCGCGGCGTCGCGCTCAGCCGATCGACCACTTCGTGCGCAGCCTGCGCTTCCGCAAGCATGGTCTGTGCATGGCGATGCACGGCGTTGCCGACATCGGTGACCGCAAAGCGGCGGGTGGAACGCTGCAGCAGGCGCACTCCCATGTCGGTTTCGAGCTGGCTGATGCGGCGACTCAGTCGTGACTTGGGGATGCCCAGGGCGCGCTCGGCAGCTGCGAAGCCGCCGTGCTCGACCACCATCGCGAAGTAGTACAGGTCGTTCAGGTCCTGCATGGCCGCCCCCGGGCTGCTGGTCGTTCCATGAGCGGAACGCATAGTGGCATCAGACTATATTTATCCCGATATCGCAACGATCGACACTGGGTTGGTCGCGGCTGCCGCCGCTCCTACCGCCCCAAAGGGCAAAGGATCCAGCCAATGAAACTCCTGCACGTCGATTCCAGCATTCTTGGCGGCAATTCTGCCAGCCGCGATCTCAGCGCCGCCGTCGTCGCCCGCTGGCAGGCCGTCCATCCGGAGCTGCAGGTCACCCGCCGCGACCTGGATGCCAATCCCCTGCCGCACCTGTCCGGCGGCTCCCTGGCCGGGGCCGATCCGGCCGAGACCGAAGCCGCGGCCCAGGCGCTCCAGGAGTTCCTCGATGCCGACGTCGTGGTGGTCGGCGCGCCGATGTACAACTTCGGCATCCCGTCCACGCTCAAGGCCTGGATCGACCGCCTCGCGGTTGCCGGCAAGACCTTCCGCTACACCGCCGAGGGCCCCGAGGGCCTGGCGGGCGGCAAGAAGGTCATCGTCGCCAGCAGTCGCGGCGGCTACCACCTGGATGCGCCCTCGGATTTCCAGGAGCCGTACCTGCGTTTCGTGTTCGGATTCTTCGGCATCGACGACCTCGAATTCGTGCGCGTCGAAGGCCTGAACGTAGTGCCCGACCGGAAGCCGCAACTGCTGGCGGCGGCGCGCAGCCGGATCGTAGAGCCGAGCCATGCTCGGCTGGCGGCCTGAAAATCGCGCGCAAGGCGCGCTCCTGCGGTCGAGTTGCATGACCAGGATCAAGGCGCGGCGATCCGCCGCGCCCTAACGTTGCGGCATGCTCGCCAATCCCCGCTTCGACGCCGGACTCCTGCGCAGTTACGACCGCCCGGGGCCGCGCTATACCTCCTACCCCACCGCCCCTCAGTTCAGCACGGGCTTCGGCGAGGACGCCCTGCGCGCCGCCGTGGCCGACAGCAACGGCGACCCCATCCCGCGCCGGCTGTCGCTGTACGTGCACGTGCCGTTCTGCATGAGTCCGTGCTTCTACTGCGGCTGCAACCGCATCATCACCCGCGACCTCGCCCGCGGCGAAGCCTACCTGGTGCGCCTGTACCGCGAGATCGCGCTGACCGCCGCGTTGTTCGATCGCGATCGCGAAGTGATCCAGCTGCACCTGGGCGGCGGCACGCCGAACTTCCTGTCGCCCACGCAACTGCGCGAACTGGTCGACACCCTGCGCTCGCACTTCCGCTTCTCCGATTCGCCTGCGCGCGACCTGTCGATCGAGCTGGACCCGCGCTACACCAACGCCGCCGACGTACTGGCCCTGGGGAGGATCGGCTTCAACCGCGCCAGCTTCGGCGTCCAGGATTTCGACCCGGCGGTGCAGGAAGCGGTGAACCGCATCCAGAGCGTGGAGGAAACGCGCGCCGTGGTCGACGCCTGCCGCGAAGGCGGCTTCCGTTCGGTCAACATCGACCTGATCTACGGCCTGCCGAAGCAGAACGTGGAAGGTTTCGCGCGCACCCTGGACACCGTGCTGGAGATGCGCCCGGACCGGCTCGCGGTCTACAGCTATGCGCACCTGCCCGAGCTGTTCAAGGCGCAGAAGCAGATCGAGGCCGCCGACCTGCCCGATGCAGCCACCAAGCTGTCGCTGCTGCAACTGGCGATCGAAAAGCTCACTGCCGCCGGCTACGTCTACATCGGCATGGACCACTTCGCCCTGCCCGACGACGACCTCGCCCGCGCGCAGGAGCGCGGCAGCCTGCATCGCAACTTCATGGGCTATACCACCCACGCCGACAGCGACCTGATCGGGCTGGGCGTGAGTGCGATCAGCCACGTCGGCAACAGCTTCAGCCAGAACCCCCGCGACCTGCCCAGCTGGCAGATCGCCCTGGACGACGGCCGGCTGCCGGTATTCCGCGGCATGCGCCTGGACGAGGACGACGTGTTGCGGGCCGACCTGATCCAGCAGCTGATGTGCCAGGGCGAAATCCCGGTGACGGCACTGGAACGGCGCCACGCCATCGTTTTCGCCGACTATTTCGCAGACGCCATCGCCCGCCTGCAGCCGATGGTGGCCGACGGACTGGTCCGGATCGACCCCGACCGGATCACGGCCACTACGCAAGGCAGGCTGCTATTGCGTAATATTGCAATGTGTTTCGACCGTTACCTCGAACGCCCTGCAGACGGAGCAGCGCCAAGGTTCTCGCGCGCGATCTGACCCGTTGCCGCAAGGCGCTGCTCTCGGCAGATCTGGAGCGTCCCCCGGCGTGACAACGGCTTTCCCCCGACTCGACTCGAGCGTGCTCGCCGACGACGGCGACGCATTCACCTTCTGCTCCACATGTGCGTTCTCGCAGGCCTGCCTGTCGCAAGGCATGGACAAGTCCGGGCTGCGCGACCTGCACATGCTGGTCGAGCACGTCGGCCCGCTGCATGCCGGCGACCACGTGTTCCGTGAAGGCGATCCGTTCGAGGCGATCGCGGCGGTACGCGCCGGCACGGTCAAGACCTACAGCATCGACCGCGACGGCCGCGAGCACGTGCTCGGCTTCCACCTGCCGGGCGAAGTGATCGGCCTCAACGCGATCGCCGGCGACGTCTATCCGTGCAACGCGGTCGCACTGGACACGGCGATGCTGTGCCGATTCTCGTTCCCCAAGATCTCGGTGCTGGCGACGAAGGTGCCGCGCCTGCAGCAGACTCTGTTCAAGCTGCTCAGCAGCGATATCGGCCGCGCCTCGCTGCTGGCCGGCGACTGGACCGCCGACGAACGCATGGCCGCGTTCCTGGTCGGCCTGTCGCGTCGCCTGTCTGCACGCGGCTTCTCCGCCGACCGCTTCCAGCTCACCATGGCCCGCACCGACATCGCCAACTACCTGCGCCTGGCGCCGGAAACCGTCAGCCGGGTGCTCAAGCGCTTCCAGGACGACGGCATCATCGCGGTCGACCGCCGCGAACTCGAGCTGCTCGATCGTTCGCGCCTCGAATCCATCGCCGGCGCCATCCTCCACACCTAGGGCTTGACCTGCATCATGGAGGTCCCCGCCCGCAGCCGCGATGATGCGCGCAACTCCGGGAGAACCACCATGGACAGTACCCGCAAGCTCTGGATCGCACTCGCCACCCTGCTGGTGGTTTCATTCTCGGTATTGCTGTGGGCGGGCACCGAGATCTTCCGCGCCGCGCCGCCGGTGCCCGAACAGGTCGTGGCCGACGACGGCGCGGTGATCTTCACTCGCGCCGACATGGAGAAAGGCCGCCAGGTCTGGCAGTCGATGGGCGGCATGCAGTTGGGATCCATCTGGGGCCATGGCGGCTACGTCGCGCCGGACTGGAGCGCGGACTGGCTGCATCGCGAAGCCGTGCAGCTGCTCGACCTGTGGGCACGCGCCGACGGCGGCATGGCTACCTGGGACCAGCTGCCCGATGAAGAGAAGGCGGCGCTGCAGGGGCGCCTGAAACGCGAGATGCGCACCAACACCTACGACCCCGCGACCGGGACGATCACCCTGTCGCGCGATCGCGTCGCCGCGCTGTCCAATGTCTCTGCGCACTACCAGAGCCTGTTCGGCAACGATCCGACCACGGCGGAACTGCGCGAAGCCTACGCGATGAAGGAAGGCACGGTGCCCGATGCCGAGCACCGGCGCGCCTTGACCGCGTTCTTCTGGTGGACGGCCTGGGCCGCCGGCACCGAACGGCCTGGAGACAGCGGCGAAGCGAAGAAGGTCACCTACACCAACAACTGGCCCGGCGAGCCTCTGATCGGCAACGAGCCACCACCGTCGATGTGGGTGTGGTCGGCGTTCAGCGTGCTGTTCCTGATCCTGGGCATCGCCCTGCTCGGCTGGCACCATGCCGTGACCCACGGCCGCGGCGAAGAAACGCACGTCATTCCGGCCAGGGATCCCTTCGCCAGCCTGCGCATCACCCCGTCGATGCGCGCCACGGCCAAGTATTTCTGGCTGGTGCTGGCGCTGTTCCTGGTGCAGATCCTGTTCGGCGCGATCACCGCGCACTATCAGGTCGAGGGCCAGGTCGCCTACGGCTACGCGCTGAGCGAGGTGCTGCCGTACTCGATCACCCGCACCTGGCACACCCAGCTGGCGGTGCTGTGGATCGCGGTGGCCTGGCTCGGCACCGGCCTGTACATCGCGCCGGCGCTGAGCGGCCATGAACCGAAATTCCAGCGGTTCGGGGTCAATTTCCTGTTCGTGTCGCTGATCCTGATCGTGGTCGGCTCGTTCGCCGGCCAGTGGCTGGCAGTGATGCAGAAGCTCGGGCTGGACAACAATTTCTGGTTCGGCCACCAGGGTTGGGAATACGCGGACATGGGCCGCTTCTGGCAGTGGTACCTGTTCATCGGCCTGCTTCTGTGGCTGACCCTGGTCGGTCGCGCCCTGTGGCCGGTGCTGATGGGCCGCGGCGCCGATGGCAAGGCAAGCGAGTCGCGGCACATCGTCGGCCTGCTGTTCCTGTCCACGGTTTGCATCGGCCTGTTCTTCGCCTCGGCGCTGATGTGGGGCGAACACACCCATATTTCCGAAGTCGAGTACTGGCGCTGGTGGCTGGTGCACCTGTGGGTGGAAGGCTTCTTCGAGGTGTTCGCCACCGCGGTGATGGCACTGATCTTCACCCGCCTTGGATTGCTGAAGACCTCGACTGCGACCGTCGCCGTGCTGTTCGCGACCATCGTGTTCATGGCCGGCGGCGTGCTCGGCACCCTGCACCATCTGTACTTCGTCGGCACCCCGACCGCGGTGGTGGCATTGGGCGCGAGCTTCAGCGCGCTGGAAGTGGTGCCGCTGGCCTACATCGGCTTCGAGGCCTACCACACCTGGAAGCTGGGCAAGGCCACGCCGTGGATGCGGAGCTATCGCTGGCCGATCATGTTCTTCCTGTCGGTGTCCTTCTGGAACCTGGTCGGCGCCGGACTGTTCGGTTTCCTGATCAATCCGCCGCTGTCGCTGTACTACATGCAGGGCCTGAACCTGACCCCGCTGCATGGCCACACCGCGCTGTTCGGCGTGTACGGCATGCTCGGCATCGCCCTGGTGCTGTTCTGCATGCGCGGCTTGCGTGGCAACGTGCAGTGGGATGCGCGCGCTCTGAAGGTCGCATTCTGGTGCCTCAACATCGGCCTGGCGCTGATGGCCGCGCTGACCCTGCTGCCGCTGGGCACCATGCAACTGCTGGCGGCGATCGAGCACGGCTACTGGTACGCGCGCTCGGCCGAGTTCATGCAGCAGCCGATCGTCGACCTTCTGGTGTGGATGCGCGTGCCGGGCGACACCATCTTCAGCGTCGGCGCGCTGGCGCTGGCCTGGTTCATGCTCCGCATCTGGCTGTTCCCGGCAGGAGCGGCGGAAGCCGCGAACAAGGACCCGGAACAACCATGAAACTGGACATCGCCAACGCCCCCCACCGCCTCCTGTTTGCCATCGGCGCAGGCAACGTCCTGCTGGCGATGGCCTGGTGGGCACTGTGGCTGGTGGACCTGCGCTGGCAGCTGTTCGGCCTGCGCCAACCGGCGGTGTATGGCGGCTGGTTGCACGCGATCGTGATGCAGTACCAGGTGCTTGCACCCTTCATGTTCGGCTTCCTGCTCACGGTGTTCCCGCGCTGGATGGGTTTGAACGAACTGACACGCTGGCATTACGTACCGGTCGGCGTCGGCCTGTTCGGCGGGCAACTGCTGACCCTGGCCGGCGCATTCGGCCCGGCGCACCTGCTGCACCTGGGCGCGCTGTTCACCATCGCCGGCTGGGCGACCGGCCTGTTCCACCTGCTGCGCTGGTTGTGGCAGGACGCCGGCAAGACCTGGCATGCGCTGTCGTGCGGCGGTGCGATGCTCGCCGGCTTCGGCGGGTTCATCGCCTACGCCGCGTACCTGCATGGCGGCGATGCGCGGCTGATGTTCGCCGCGATCAAGATCGGCAGCTTCGGCCTGTTGCTGCCGGTGTACTTCACCGTTGCCCATCGCATGTTCCCGTTCTTTGCCGCCAATGTCGTGCCTGGCTACAAGCCATGGCGCGAAATCCGGGTGCTTGCCGTGTTCTGGCCGCTGGTGCTGGCGCACCTGGCGCTGGAACTCATCCACGCCTATGCGTGGCTGTGGATCCCGGACGCCGGCCTGCTCGCGCTGTCGGCCACCTGGCTGTGGCGCAACTGGCCGCGCGGCAAGGCGCCTGCGCTGGCACGGGTGCTGTTCCTCGGCTACGCGTGGTTGCCGATCGCGATGCTGCTGTACATCGTGCAGAGCGCGATCTTCGCGCTGGATGGCGGCTACCTGCTGGGTCGCGCCCCGGCCCATGCGTTGTTCATCGGCTTCTTCGGCAGCCTGCTGGTGGCGATGGTCACCCGCGTCACCCAGGGCCATTCCGGCCGCCCGCTGGTGTTCGGCAAGGCCGCCACGTTCGCCTTCGTGGTGATCCAGCTGGTCGCGGCGACACGCGTCGTCGCCGAACTGATGCCCGACCAGTGGGCCTGGCAGGCCATCGCCGCGTCGGGCTGGCTGCTGGCGTTCGCACCGTGGGTGCTGGCCTCGCTGCGGATCTACTTCACCCCGCGGGCGGATGGGCGCCCTGGTTGAGCACGACACCGGCATGATCGAGTTCTACCCCCAGATCCGCTTCGTCCACATCCTCTCGGTCTGTCTCAGCGGCGGCCTGTTCGCGTTGCGCGGACTGGGCGTGCTGGCGTGCATGCGCTGGCCGCAAGCCGCGCCAGTCCGGTACCTGAGTTACAGCATCGATACCGTGCTGCTGACCGCCGCCCTGATGCTGGTCACGATCCTGCCCGGCGCACTGTTCGCCAACGGCTGGCTCACGACCAAGCTGGCGTTGCTGGTCGCGTATGTCGTGCTGGGCGTGTTCGCCCTGCGGCGCGGGCGCACGCCGGCCATTCGCGCCACCTGCTACGTCGCCGCCCTGCTCGTCTTTGCCACGATCTTCGGCATCGCCCGCTACCACCACCCCCTAGGCTGGCTGCTGCCCTACGCTTGACCCAAATCAGGGAAACTCCGCCCCCACCGGCGGAAAATCTGCTTCGACGAAACAACACATCCGTTGGAGCAGTTCGAAATGAAAGACTTCATCCTCCGCAACGTCCTCATCGTTTCCCTCGCAGCCGCCGTGCTCGTGGCGCTGGCCGCCACCGGTGCAGCCTTTGCCGTCGACGCCGGCAGTGAGCAGGCCAAGCCGCTGACCTACATGTCGATCCCGTTCTGATCCCAATGGCCGGGATGGTCGATGCCTGCTTCCTCGGCCCCTATGGCGAGAACGACTCGCTGCTCGAGAAGCTGTTGGTCGAGTTCCTGCGCGACCACGTCTACTGGCGGCGCAACTTCCATCCCGGCGACCCGCCAGCCATTCCGACCAGCGCGGCCAGCCAGGCCGGGTACCAGCAGCTCGAGGCGCGGATGCGCCGCGAGCTGCACCAGCTTTCGGCAGCGCTGAAGCAATCGGTGCCGTTCCACAGCCCGCGCTACCTCGGGCACATGGTGTCGGACCTGCTGCTGCCGGGACTGGCAGCGCAGATCCTCACCCTGCCCTACAACCCCAACAACGTCAGCGAGGACGCTGCGCCCGTCACCGTCGACCTGGAAGTCCAGGTCGGCCTGCAGCTGGCGCGCATGCTGGGCTACGTGCACGATCCGGCCGCGCCTGGCTGCGCCTTTGGCCACCTGACGTCCGGCGGAACCTCGGCCAACCTGCAGGCGCTGCGCCTTGCGCTGGCGCTGAAAGCCTTCCCGGTCGCATTGCGCGCGGCGCAGGTGCCCGATATCGACCTGCCCGTTGACGATGCCGCGGCCTTCAACCTCGGCGCCGACGACGCCATTGCATTGATGCAGGCATGGATGGAATGGCTGGCTGCGGAGGATCCCGCGCAACGCCGCCGTTGGCGCGAGCGTGTCCAGGCGCAACGCCTGGAACAGCGCGGCATCGCCGGCTTCTTCTCCATGCATCCTTCGCTGCGCCCCCCGTTGGTGCTTGCTCCTGCCACCGCGCACTACTCCTGGAGCAAGGGCCTGAAGCTGCTCGGCCTCGGCCGCGACCTGCTGCAGGCGATCCCCCAGCACGGCATGCGTCTGGACGCCGACGCGCTCGAGGACGCGGTGGCAGCTTGCGAGGACGCCGGCCAGCCGGTGCTGATGGTGGTGGGGGTGCTGGGCACGACCGAATACGGCGGCATCGATCCGATCGACCGCATCTGCGATGTGCGCGACCGCGCCCGCGAACGCGGCTTCGGCTTCGGCGTGCATGTCGACGCGGCCTGGGGCGGCTACCTTGCGGCCCTGTTCCGAAATCCCGATGGCAGCCTGCGCAGCCGCGACGAGGTGGCCGAAGGGTTCGAGGCATTTCCTTCGCCAGCGGTGCACGCCGCCTTCGCCGCGCTCGGGCGCTGCGAATCGATCACGGTCGACCCGCACAAGCTTGGCTACCTTCCTTATGGCGCAGGGGCGTTCGTTTGCCGAGACCATCGCGCGATCGGGTTGTTGTCCGAAGGCGCCGACTACGTCTTCCACAGCGAATCGCCGGCTGGCTACCTCGCCCATTTCCGCAACCTGGGCCAGTACACCATCGAGGGTTCCAAGCCCGGCGCCGCGGCGGCGGCAGCCTATGTCACCCATAAGGTGCTGCCGCTGGACCATGGCGGATTCGGCGTGCTGCAGCAGCAATCGATCCTGGCCGCCGAAGCCTTCCGCGCGCGTGCACTGCGGCTGGCCGACGACATCGTCGGAATCGCCCGCGCTTGCATCCCGTTCGAACCTGACACCAATCTCGTATGCCTGGCCATCAACCCCACCGGCAACCGCTCGGCGGCCACCGCCAGCGACCTGGTGCGGCGCCTCCACGACGGACTGCGCAGCAATCCGCGACAACCGCTACAGGCGCGCGAGTTCTTCGGGTCGGTCACCACGCTGCGCCTGGGCTCGCTGCAGGCCGGCGATCGCGGGCGCATCCTCTCTGCGCTGGGCCTGGACCTGCCGGTCGAAGGCGAGGACGACCGCCTCGTGGTCTTGCGCCACACCCTGATGAACCCCTACCTGATCGATCGCGAAAACGACATCAGCTACATCGAGCTGTACTTCAGCCATCTGGAGGAGCGCATCCGTGCGTGCTTGGATTCGTGAGGCGGTCGCGGCCCTTCAGCGGGAAGCCGCGCGTTCAGCCGACACCCACCTGCTGCACCAGCGCCTGCCTGCGTTCCCTGGCATCGATTTCTACTTCAAGGACGAAGCAGCGCACCCCAGCGGGAGCCTGAAACACCGGCTTGCGCGTTCGCTGTTCCTGTACGCGCTGTGCAACGGACGCCTGCGCCAGGACCAGCCAGTGGTCGACGCGTCGTCCGGCAGCACCGCGATATCGGAAGCCTGGTTCGCGCGCCTGCTCGGGCTGCCGTTCACCGCAGTGATGCCTGTCTGCACCGCGCCACGCAAGATTGCCGCCGTACGCGAACTGGGCGGCCACTGCGACCTGGTCGACGACCCGGCCAGCGTCTACGGGCGTGCGCAGGAACACGCTGCCCGCGGTGCCTGCCACCTGGACCAGTTCGGCCTGGCCGAGCGCGCCACCGACTGGCGCGGCAACAACAACATCGCCGAGTCGATCCTCGGCCAGCTCCGGGACGAGCCGCATCCAGAGCCGGCGTGGGTCGTGTGCGGTGCGGGCACGGGCGGCACCTCGGCGACCATCGGCCGCTACCTGCGCTATCGCGGCCTGCATACCCGGCTGTGCGTGGCCGAACCGGCAGGCGCGGCGTTTGCCCAAGGCTGGCGCAACCGTGACCGCATCGCCCCCGCCACCTGCACCACCGTGATCGAGGGCATCGGCCGCCCGCGGGTTGAACCCGGCTTCCTGTTCGAGATCGTCGACGAGGTGATCGAAGTTACCGACGCGCAATCGGTTGCCGCGACCTGGTTGCTGGAAGAGTTGCTCGGGCGCCGCTACGGCGGCTCCTCGGGCACCAACCTGGCGGCCTGCCTGCTGCTCGCCGCGCGCATGCGCGAACGTGGCGAGCGCGGCAGCATCGTCAGCCTGCTGTGCGACCGCGGCGAGCGCTACAGCGACACCCTGTTCGACCGGCGCTGGCTTGCGCAACGCGATATCGATCCGGACCCGCAGCTGGACGCGCTGCGGGCGACGGTCGGCATCGCTACTGCTCGAAGGTCCGGGCGTAGTCCTGCACGGCCTCGCGCATCGGCGCGACCGCGCCCACGTCGGACGGATCGGCCTTCAGCGCGCTAGTACCGCGCGCGAGCCTGGCGAGGATGCCGTGCAGGGCTGCGTCTGCGTCCGGCTCGAGCTTGCAGTTGGCGACGATGTCGCCGATGGAGCGCTCGACGATGGCGACTGCGGCCAGTGCCTGCTCCGCATTCAGGTGGCCATGCTCGTGGTGCTCCAATGCTTCGACGGCAGCCCGGATCTCGCCCATGCCCTTGCGCAACGGCGCATCGCTGGCCCAGCGCTGGCCGGACACCGGCGCCTCGAGCGCTGCACCATGGTCATGACCATGCACGTGTTGGGCGAATGCAGTGCCCGGGAGCGGGAGCGCGAGCGCGCAAGCGACGAGAAGATGGAATTTCATGGCGTTCCAGATGGTATAAGGGATGGTGCAAGGATAGGCGGGCGCAGGGTACGAAGGGCTGATGCAGGTCATGTCGTATGCTGCGGGCCATGACTACGCTGCCCGCCCGAACCTCCCGCGTCCCGACCCGGGGCGAGGACTTGGCAAACATCCTCAGCCATGGCATCGGCCTGGTGCTGGCGATCTGCGCGCTGCCGTTCCTGGTCATTGACGCCCTGCAGGCCGATGGTTTGGCGGTTGTCGGCGCTGCGATCTTCGGCGGCACCGCGATCCTGATGTATCTCACCTCGACGCTGTACCACGCGATCCCGCAAGCCGACCGCAATGGCTGGCTGCGGCGCCTGGACCACAGCGCCATCTACCTGCTGATCGCCGGTACCTACACGCCGGTCCTGCTCGGCGTCCTGCGTGGCGGCATCGGCTGGGCCATGCTGGCCGTGATCTGGACGCTGGCCGTGGCGGGCGTCGTGTTCAAGCTGCTGGCGGGTGCGCGCTACCGGAAGGTATCTGTCGCGCTTTACGTGGCCATGGGTTGGGCCGCACTGGCGTTGATCCAGCCGCTATGGGCCCACATGCAGCCCGGCGGCCTGGGCTGGCTGTTCGCCGGCGGCCTGGCTTACACCGCGGGCGTGGCGTTCTACCTGCTGCACGAGCGGATGCGCTACGCGCACTTCATCTGGCACCTGTTCGTGCTCGCCGGCACGGCGTGCCACGGGGTGATGGTGCTGCGCTACGCGGCCTGATCGCGCGGAAGGCGCGCTCCTACACGGTACGGAAAACGAGGGTGCCGTTGGTGCCGCCGAAGCCGAAGCTGTTCGACATCACCGTGGCGAGCTTCGCATCGGTGGCATGGCGCAGCACCGGATAGGCTTCGGCGCGCGGATCGAGCTCCATGATGTTGTACGAGCCGGCCATGAAACCGTCGCGCATCATCAGTAGGCAGTAGATCGCCTCGTGCACACTGGCCGCGCCGAGCGAATGCCCGGACAGCGCCTTGGTCGAAGACAGCGGCGGTACCTTGTCGCCGAATACCTTGCCCACCGCCTCCAGCTCGACGATGTCGCCCAGCGGCGTCGAGGTGCCGTGGGTGTTGAGGTAGTCGACCGGCGTGTCCACGCCCTCCAGCGCCATCTTCATGCAGCGCACCGCGCCTTCGCCGGACGGTGCGACCATGTCGACGCCATCCGAGGTCACGCCGTAGCCGACGAGTTCGGCATGGATGCGGGCGCCGCGCGCCTTCGCATGTTCGTAGTCTTCCAGCACCAGCATGCCGCCGCCGCCGGCGATGACGAAACCGTCGCGGTCGATGTCGTAGGGCCGCGATGCGGTGCCGGGGGTGTCGTTGTGATGGGTGGACAGCGCGCCCATGGCATCGAACTGAGCGGTCATGCCCCAGTGCACTTCCTCGCCGCCGCCAGCGACAACCACGTCCTGGATGCCGTGCCGGATCATGTCCGCGCCCGCGCCGATGCAGTGCGCCGAAGTCGCGCAGGCAGCGGAGATCGAATAACTGACGCCGCGGATGCCGAACGAAGTCGCCAGCGCCGCCGAAACCGTCGAACACATCGTGCGAGGCACCATGTACGGGCCGACCTTGCGCACGCCCCTGTTCTTGAGCAGCTCGCCGGTCTCGATCTGCCACTGCGCCGAGCCGCCGCCGGAACCGGCGATCACACCGGTGCGCGGATTGCGCACCTGTTCGTCGCTCAGGCCCGCATCGGCGATCGCGTCTGCCATCGAGACATAGGCATAGGCCGCCGCGTCGCCCATGAAACGCTTGAGCTTGCGGTCGATGCGCGCTTCCAGGTCGATCTCCGGTACGCCGGCCACCTGGCTGCGCAGGCCGAGTTCGGCGTATTCGGGCACGAAACGGATGCCCGGCCGGGTCTGCCGCAACGCGTCGCTGATCGTCGACAGTTCATTGCCCAGGCACGAGACGATGCCCATGCCGGTGACCACGACACGACGCCGGGATTGCGCAGCCGCCATCAGAATGCCTCCGTCGATCCGAACAGGCCCACGCGCAGGTTCTCGGCCACGTAGATCTCGTTGCCGTCGACCAGGGTGCGGCCGTCGGCGATGACCAGCGCGAGCTTGCCGCGCATCATCCGGCGGATATCGATTTCGTAGCTCACCACCTTGGCCTCCGGCAGTACCTGTCCGCTGAATTTCACCTGGCCCACGCCCAGGGCGCGGCCGCGGCCGGGCTCGCCCAGCCAGGGCAAGTAGAACCCGGCCAGCTGCCACATGGCGTCAACGCCCAGGCAGCCGGGCATCACCGGATCGCCCTCGAAGTGGCAGGCGAAGAACCACAGGTCCGGATGGATATCCAGTTCGGCCCGGATCAGGCCCTTGCCGTAGCGTCCGCCCTCGGTCGAAATTTCGGTGATCCGGTCGAACATCAGCATCGGCGGGGCCGGCAGCCGCGCATTGCCGGGGCCGAACATCTCGCCGCGGGCGCAGGCAAGCAGCTGCTCGCGGTCGAAGGAACTGGGTCGGGTCATGCGGTTGGGGTCCAGCCGGCGGAAACGATGGATTTTGCCGGTTTTCGGCCTCCCCGGCCACCGCCCGTGACCCGGCTTTGACCCAGGTCAGGGCATCTTGAATGTCCGGGTGGCATCCTGCGCCCATCCGGAAAGGGGTTGAACACCATGAGATCGACGCTGCTGAAGACGCCATTGTTTCGCCATGCCCTGGTCGCCACCGCCATCGCCTTGCTGGCGCTGGCAGGCTGCCGCCAGGATCCCGATGCCCCCGGCAACAGCCATGTGGTCGAGACCGGAGGCTCCAGCAAGGGCGACTTCGGCCCGCCGCAAGGCGAACCGATCGACGCCGTGCTGACCTCGCCGCCGAACGTGCCGCCACCGGTCAATCGCGATTTCCCGGCCAAGGTGGTGGTGACCCTGGACGTGATCGAAAAGGACATGGAGATCGCCGAAGGCGTGACCTACACGTTCTGGACCTTCGGCGGCACGGTGCCGGGCAGCTTCATCCGCGTGCGCCAGGGCGACACGGTGCAGTTCCACCTGCGCAACATGCCCGACAGCAAGATGCCGCACAACATCGACCTGCACGGCGTCACCGGCCCGGGCGGCGGCGCCTCCTCCACCTTCACTGCGCCCGGCCATGTCTCGCGCTTCACCTTCAAGGCGCTCAACGCCGGCCTGTACGTCTACCACTGCGCCACCGCGCCGGTGGGCATGCACATCGCCAACGGCATGTATGGCCTGATCCTGGTCGAGCCGCCGGAGGGCTTGCCGCCGGTGGACCGCGAGTACTACGTGATGCAGGGCGACTTCTACACCACGGGCAAGTACCGCGAGAAGGGACACCAGGGCTTCGACATGCAGAAGGGCGTGGACGAGAACCCGACCTACGTGCTGTTCAACGGCCGCGAGGGCTCGCTCACCGGCGACAATGCGCTCAAGGCCAACACCGGCGAGAACGTGCGCCTGTTCGTGGGCAACGGCGGGCCGAACCTGGTGACGAGCTTCCACGTGATCGGCGAGATCTTCGACAAGGTCTGGTTCGAGGGCGGCACGCGCTTCAACGAGAACGTGCAGACCACGCTGATCCCGGCCGGTGGCGCCGCGATCGCCGACTTCCACGTCGAGGTTCCCGGCAGCTACGTGCTGGTCGATCACTCGATCTTCCGCGCCTTCAACAAGGGCGCCCTGGCGATCCTCAAGGCCGAGGGCAAGGAACGTCCGGAAATCTACTCGGGCAAGGAAGTGGACGCGGTCTACATCGGCGACTACGCGAACAAGGACATGGCCGCGGTCGGCGAGGCAGTGGTTGCCGCCGAGTCCGGCGAGCTCACTGTCGAAGGCCAGTCCAAGGCCGGCGAAGCACTGTTCGCAGGCACCTGCTCCACCTGCCACCAGGCCAATGGCCAGGGGCTGGAGGGCGTGTTCCCGCCTCTGGCCGGTTCGGACTGGATCGCAGCCGATCCCAAGCGCCTGCCGCAGGTCATCCTGCACGGCCTGTCGGGCCACGTGACGGTCAACGGCGTCGAGTACAACTCGGTGATGCCGCCGATGAACCAGCTGACCGACGACGAGGTCGCCAACATCTCGACCTACGTGCTCAACAGCTGGGGCAACCCGGGCGGCAACATCACCAAGGCTGAAGCTGCTGCGGCGCGCAAGGGTCCGCCGATCGGTGCCGGCGGGATGGAAGCCCATTAACAAGCGTCTCGCCATCGCCCTGCTCGCCCTGCCCGTCGCC
>JALYWW010000057.1 GCA_030852515.1 Pseudomonadota bacterium | reverse complement strand
CATGGTGCCAGCGGCGGCAGCGGCGTCGGCGGAGGTGCCGGCGGCAGCAGCAGCGGCGTCAGCAGCGTCGGCCGAAGCCTGGGCGGCGTCGGTGGCGGCCATGTCGCCGGTCACGGCGGCAGCGTCGGCAGCCTGCTGGGCTTCGGATGCGGCAGCAGCGGCTTCAGCAGCCGAATCCTCGGCCTGCTGCTGGTTGGAGCAAGCGGCCAGGGCCAGGCCCATGGCAATGGCAAGCAGCGCCTTGTTGATGGTCATGATCAGTTCTTCCTCGTCGTTAGTAGGGCAACGCGCAGTTGCGCGCCGATAACATGATGACAAGCCCATGTCGGGTGTCAAGCGGCGGATTGTGTTTTTTTGGTTAAGCGGTTTTAACGATCCCCGCCGCCCGGCTCACGCCATCTCCACGGCCACTGCGGTGGCCTCCCCCCCGCCGATGCACAGGCTGGCAACCCCGCGCTTGCCGCCCCGTGCCTGCAGGGCATGGATCAAGGTGACCAGCAGGCGCGCGCCGCTGGCGCCGATCGGATGGCCCAGGGCGACCGCGCCGCCATTGACGTTGAGCTTGTCGTGGGCGATGCCCAGGTCGGTCATCGGTGCCATGGCCACGCACGAGAACGCTTCGTTGACTTCGAACAGGTCGACGTCGGCCACCGACCATCCGGCCTTGGCCAGGACGTTGCGCAAGGCCGACACCGGCGCGGTGGTGAACCACTCCGGTTCCTGCGAGTGGGTGGCGTGGGCGACGATCCGCGCCAGCGGCTTGAGCCCGCGGCGGGCGGCCTCGTCGGCCGACATCAGCACGGTGGCGGCGGCGCCGTCGGAGATCTTCGACGACGAGGCGGCGGTGAGCACGCCGTCCTTGCCGAAGGCCGCGCGCAGGCCGGGGATTTTCGCCACGTCGACCTTGCCCGGTTCCTCGTCCTTGTCGGCGACGACCTCGCCCTTGCGGGTCTTGACCGTGACCGGGACGATCTCGGCGTCGAACGCGCCGGAGGCCTGCGCGTGCTGCGCGCGCTTGACGCTCTCGGCCGAGTAGGCGTCGAGGGCTTCGCGGCCGTACTCGTACTTGGCGCAGGCCATGTCGCCGAACACGCCCATCGCCTTGCCGTCGTAAGGGTTGGTCAGGCCGTCCCAGGCCATGTGGTCGAGGAACTCGGCGCTGCCGTAGCGGATGCCGGTGCGCGAACCGTTGAGCAGGTGCGGTGCGTTGGTCATCGATTCCATGCCGCCGGCGACGACCACGGTCGCCGAGCCGGCCTTGATCAGGTCGTGGCCCAGCATCACCGCCTTCATGCCCGAACCGCAGACCTTGTTGATCGTGGTGCAGCCGGCGGCCGGCGGGATCTGCGCGCCGAGCGAGGCCTGGCGCGCCGGCGCCTGGCCGAGGCCGGCGGGCAGCACGCAACCCATGATCACCTCGTCGACCTGGTCGGGCGCGAGACCGGCGTGGGCGAGGGCGCCGGCGATCGCGGTGCTGCCCAGCTGCGGGGTCGGGACGCCTGTGAACTGACCGAGGAAGGAACCGATGGCGGTGCGCTTGGCACCGACGATGACGACATCAGAAGCGGACATGGGGGTCTCCGTGGCTGGTGCGACAGTGGGGTCGCATGCCCCGATTATGGCGCGAAACGGGCCCCGATGTTGCAGTGCCGCAAGCTTGCGGGGACCCACCGGCAGGCATACATAATGGTCGCGCGCGGCCTGTCGAGCCGCCGTCGACCGGGGAACGGGCATGCGAAAGGAAGACTGGGGGCTGGCACGCGGCGCACTGCCGTTGGCCATGGCACTGGCGCTGGCAGCCTGCGGCGGGGGCGGCGGCAACGTGCGTTCCGATCCGCCGCCGGCCAACCCCGATTCGCCGCCCAGCGGTGGCGGAGGCAACCAGGCCCAGCCCGCGATCGACGACCACCTGGCCCTGACCTCGGCCGATGCCGCCCACGCTGCCGGGCACACCGGCGCCGGCGTGACGATCGGCTTTGTCGACACCGGCATCAACCGCAACCACCCGACCCTCGCCGGCCGGGTGCTGGCGAACTTCGTGCACGTCGATGCGAGCGAGAACAACCTGACCGTGGACGACGTGGTCGGCCACGGCACCACCGTCGCCCAGCTCGCCGCCGGCAAGGCGTTCGGACAATGGCCCGGCGGCATCGCCCCGGACGCGACCGTGGTGTCCTCGCGCATCATCTCCGACGATCCGCCCGAGGACGATGGTTCCGGCGAAGGCAACGAGGTCAGCACCGGGCAGGGCTACGGCGCGTTCTTCGCCGCGATCAACGCCGAGCTCGCGGACGCCGGCGCGACGATCATCAACAACTCCTGGGGCGGCCTGTACTGGGACGATCCCGCGGTCACGGTCGAATTCGCCGATGCCTACCGCGACTTCGTCATCACCCGCGGCGGCCTGGTGGTGTTCGCCAACGGCAACGCCGGCGATGATCCCGCGCTGCGCGCGAACCCTTCCGACAACGCAGCGCTGCCGAGCAAGGACGGCCTGGCCGGCGACCTCGAGCAGGGATGGATCACCGTCGGTGCGCTGGATCCCTTGCATCCCACCCAGCTGACCGATTACTCGCAGGCCTGCGGCGTGGCGATGGACTACTGCATGGTCGCGCCTGGCGACGTGGTGTTCACCGGCGCCGACGACACTGCCGGCAACCCGAGCTACTGGGTCGGCGGCGGTACTTCGTATGCGGCGCCATTGGTGTCCGGCGCCGCCGCGGTGGTGTGGTCGGCCTTCCCGTATTTCGACAACGACCTGGTGCGGCAGACGCTGCTCGGAACCGCGAACGACCTCGGCGCGCCCGGTGTCGATGCGGTGTTCGGTCACGGCCTGCTCGATGTTGCCGAGGCGGCCCGCGGACCGTCGCGCTTCGATTGGGGCGACGTGACCGTCGACTTCGCCGGTTCGTCGATCTGGGGCAACCAGATCTCTGGCGCGGGGGGCTTGGTGAAGCGCGGTAGCGGCACCCTGGTTTTGGGCCAGGATTCCAGCTACAGCGGCGACACCCGGATCGAAGGCGGCACCGTGCAGCTGGGCGCAGGGATGAGCGGCTCGGATTTCTTCGTGGGCGCAGCCGGCACCCTGGCCGGACGCGGCACGATCGACGGCGACGTGCGCAACGATGGCCACCTGCTGGTCAGCGGGCAGTCCACGCAGGCACTGCAGCTTGGCGGCGATTACGTGCAGGGCGCCGACGGCTGGCTGGATGCCTGGGTCGGCAGCAGCCTGCAGGTCGGCGGCAGCGCGGTGCTCGAGGGCGGCACCCTCAACGTGCTTGGCGTGTATTCGGGTTACACCCTGGGTACGCGCGAAACCATGCTGCATGCCGCAGGCGGCGTGAGCGGCAACTTCGACGCGCTGACAGCGGCGACCGGCGTGTTCCTCGAGGGCACGCTCGAATACGACGCCAACAACGTGTTCGTCGACATCACCCGTCTGGACGTGACCGTAGCGGCGCAAGCGATGGATTTGTCCGACGCCTCGCAATCGGGCGCCGGCCTGGTCGAAACCGCATTCCGCGCGCTCGACGCCGGTGCGCAACCGGGAGTCGCGCCGGCCTTCGTGCAGGCAGCCGGTGCGTTGCAGTCCACGCGCAACGCCGCGGCGGCCGAACGTTCGCTGGCCAGCCTGTCAGGCGAACTGCACGGCGCCGACGCCGCGCTTGCGTTGCTGGCGGTGGACGGCAGTCGCCGTGAACTCGAAGCGCGCGTCGATGCACCACTGCGCACGCAAGTCTGGGGTGCGAACCTCGACGATCGCCGCAGCATCGGCGGCACGATCGGCGCCGACATGCGCGGCTGGATGCTCGGCCAGGAGTTCGACGCCGGCGGCGCGACCTGGGGCACCGCGTTCTCGCGCAGCCAGGGCACCTTGTGGAACCGCCAGCGCCAGGACCGCAGCCAGGACGTGCAGGTCGAAGGCCAGGTCTACGGTTTCCGCAACAACGATGCCGGCACCTACCTGCTGGGCCGCGCCGCGTTCGGCCGCATCCAGCGCGACCTGCAGCGCGAAGTCCTGCTGGGCGACACCCGCCACGGCGTCGAAGCGCGGTACGCCGACGAGTACGTTTCGCTCGGGATGCAGGCCGGCCGCCACTTCGACGTCATGGGCGGCTCCCTGACGCCATATGCAGGCGCGCAGTCGCTGCACCTGCAGCGCGGCGCCTTCCACGAAGACGGCGCCGCCGGCTTCGGCCTGGACGCAGGCAAGTCGGCGTTCGACATCACCCAGGCGCTGGTCGGCACCCGTTACCAGCAGCGCTGGAACGCGGGCCCCGTGCAACTGTCCTTGAACGCCCACGCCGAATGGCAACGCACGCTGTCGCAGCATGGCGCCATCGAAGCCAGCTTCACCGCCCTCGACGCACGTGCGCCGCTGGCGCTGGACATGCTCGGCGACAACGTCGGCATCCTCGGCCTCGGCCTCAACGCCCACTGGAACGCCATGCGCCTCACCCTCGACCTCGACGCCCGCCGCGGGCAGTCCCGCACCGACCTCGGCCTCACCGCGAACTGGGCTGTTTCGTTCTAGAAGCGCATTTTAGCCACAGATTTCACAGATTGCACAGATCAAAAAGCTTTTCCATCTGTGTTCATCTGTGAAATCTGTGGCTAATGCTCCCTCAGCTCTTGCCGTCGAAGAGTTCGCGGCCGATGAGCATGCGGCGGATCTCGTTGGTGCCGGCGCCGATGGCGTAGAGCTTGGCGTCGCGCAGGATCCGGCCGGTGTCGAACTCGTTGATGTAGCCGTTGCCGCCCAGCGCCTGGATCGCTTCCAGCGCGACCTGCACCGACGACTCGCTGGCGTGAAGCAGGCACGACGCCGCATCCACCCGCGACTTGTGCCCGGCGTCGTAGTCGCGCGCCACCTGGTAGGCGAACGCACGGCTGGACTGCAGCGCGGTGTACATGTCGGCGACCTTGGCCTGCATCAGCTCGAAGCAGCCGATCGGCTGGTCGAACTGCTTGCGCTCGCGCACGTAGGGCAGGGTGATGTCGAGCGCGGCCTGCATCAGGCCGATCGGGCCGCCGCTCAGCACCAGGCGCTCGGTATTGAGCCCTGACATCAGGACCTTGACGCCCTGGTTGACTTCGCCCAGCACGTTTTCCGCCGGGATCGCGCAGTCCTCGAACACCAGTTCGCAGGTGTTGGAGCCGCGCATGCCCAGCTTGTCGAGCTTCTGCGCGGTGCTGAAGCCCTTCATGCCCTTCTCGACGATGAAGGCGGTCATGCACTTGCTGCCGGCGTCCTTGCCCGCGGTGCGCATGTAGACCACCAGCACGTCGGCCTCGGGGCCGTTGGTGATCCACATCTTGTTGCCGTTGGCGACCCACATGCCGTCACGCAGCTCCGCGCGGCACGACATGGAACCGACCACGTCCGAACCGGCGCCCGGCTCGCTCATCGCCAGCGCGCCCTTCCATTCGCCGCTGCACAGCTTCGGCAGGTACTTCGCGCGCTGCGCGTCGTTGCCGTTGGCGTACAGGTTGTTGACGCACAGGTTGGAGTGCGCGCCGTAACTCAGGCCGACGGAACCAGACGCACGGGAGATTTCCTCCATCGCCACCAGGTGGGCGAGGTAGCCCATGTCGCTGCCACCGAACTCGCCCGATACGGTCAGGCCAAGCAGGCCCATCTCGCCCAGCTTCGGCCACAGGTCCTGCGGAAACGCGTTGTCGTGGTCGATCTGCGCCGCGCGCGGCGCGATCTCCGCCTGCGCGAAGCGGCTGACCGCCTCGCGCAGTGCGTCGATGTCGTCGCCGAGCGGGAACATCTTCATAACCCCAGCCGCCCGCCCTTAGTGGCCGCGGATCCTGCCCTGGAAGCGCGGCTTGGCGCGTCCCAGCGGCAGCTTCAGCTTGCCCATCACCGCGATGCGTTCCTCGGCCATGCGGTCGGCGGCCATGTAGGTCGGGATGCCGTCGCGCTCGGCGATCTCGTAGATGCGGGTGAGGTTGTGGTAGATCGTGCGCATCATGCGCATGGCGCGTTCGCGGTTGTAGCCGGTGATCTCCAGGGCCACGTTCATCACGCCGCCCGCGTTGACCGCGTAGTCGGGCGCATACAGGATGCCGCGCTTGACCACTTCGTCGCCGATGGCATTGCTCGCCAGCTGGTTGTTGGCCGCGCCGCAGATGACCTTGAACTTGAAGCGGGGCAGGGTCTGCTCGTTGACGGTGCCGCCCAGCGCGCACGGCGAGTACACGTCGGCGGCGACGTCGTAGATGTCGTCCGGGGACACGGCTTCGGCGCCGTACTCGGACACCGCCTTGTCGACCAGGCCCTTGTTGATGTCGGTGACGAAGATCTTGGCGCCGCGCTCGCGCAGCAGCTTCACGTACTCCATGCCGACGTGGCCCAGGCCCTGCACGGCGTAGCTGTACTTGCCCACTTCCTCGTCGCCGAACTTGGCCTGCAGCGTGGCCATCAGGCCCTGCAGCGCGCCGTAGGCGGTGAACGGCGACGGATCGCCCGAGCCGCCATGGACCTGGTGCACGCCGGTGACGTATTCGGTCTCCTTGAACACGTACTCCATGTCGTTGACGTCGATGCCGACGTCCTCGGCGGTGATGTAGCGGCCGCCCAGCGACTCCACGAACTGGCCGAAGGCGCGGAACAGGGCCTCGGACTTGTCGGTGGACGGGTCGCCGATGATCACGGCCTTGCCACCGCCGATGTCGAGACCGGCGACCGCGTTCTTGTAGGTCATGCCGCGGCTCAGGCGCAGCACGTCGTTGAGCGCCTCTTCCTCGCTCTTGTACGGCCACATGCGGGTGCCGCCCAGGGCCGGCCCGAGTACCGTGTTGTGGATCGCGATGATGGCTTTCAGGCCCGCGTCCTTGTTGTGGCAGAAGACAACCTGCTCGTGGCCGAAGGTGTCGAGGGTTTCGAAGATCATCGCGTGTGCTCCAGCGCCGGCAACCGGATTCGCGTTTCGCGAAGGTCGCCAACTATTGTGATAAGTCTTTGAATCGTTGGGATTACGCAGCGGCCTGGGGAATGGGGCGGGGCCGCAGGCGCGGTATTTTACGCGGGTCGGCCGGCAAAAGCCCGTATGCTTCCCGGCCCATGCCCAGCCCCATTCCGCCGATCCCCGCCCATCATCCCTGGCTGGTGCCACTTAGCCACCTGCGCCACTCGCTGATCGCCGGTGCCAATGGCAGCCAGCGGGAGGCCGTGGCCGCTGCCCAGGCCGCTTTCAAGGCCCGCCAGGGCGAGCCGGAACTGATCCGGGACCTGGCCCGCCGCCTGCACCAACTGGGCGAATCGCGGGCGGTCTACGCTTGTGCCCACGACCTGGCGGTACTGCGCGGGCGCAATCCGGGAGTGATCCTCGAACTGGCCAGGATGATCGATCGGGCGGGCTTTCACGACGACGCGCTGCAACTGCTGCAGCGGGCGCGCAACGCCGGCCAGCGTGGGCCTCGGATGGCCTGGGTGACTGGCCGGTGCCTGCATGCGCTGGGGCGTGATGAAGACGCCGCGCGGGAGTTCATGGACGGGCTCGACGCAACCGAGGAACCGGCACCACTGCTGCTGGCCCTGTCGCAAATGGCGCCAACCGCCGTCGTCGATGATGCCCAGCTGCAGGCGCGCCTGGAGGCGGCGGTGTCCGCCTGCGCCGATGGCGACAGGCAACTGCCAGCCCTGTTGTACGCGCTGTTCGCGATCCTGGATCGCCAGGGCAAGACCGAACCGGCCTGGCAGGCGCTGGATCGCGCCCTGCCATTGCGCAGGCGACAGGTGGGGTACGACCCGGAAGCCGCAGCGGCCCTGGTCGAGTACCTGGCCAACCAGCGCATCGCCGCGGCCGATGGCGACGCCGGCCCCGGGCCGCAGCCGGTTTTCGTGGTCGGCCTGCCGGGCACGGGAATCCGCCATCTGGCCCGGCATTTGGCCGGGCATCCGGCCATTGCGGATGCCGGCGCGCTGGACGACATGGTGATGGCACTGCGCTGGGCCTGTGACAGGACCGGCGACCGGAGGCTGGACCTGGCGTTGGCCCAGGCAGCGGCCAGCATCGATGTTGCAGGCCTGGGCCGCGTCTACCTGGCCCGCACCCAGTGGCGGGCCACCGGCAAGGCGGTGTTCCTGGACCGCAATCCCGACAACTACGCCTGCATACCGTGGATCATGCAGGCGTTGCCGGGCGCGCGCGTGCTGCACCTGGTCGGAGGGCCGATGGACACCTGCCTGGCCAACCTGGCGCGCTGGAGCGAGGACGGCCACGGGTGGAGCCACGATCAGGTCGACACCGCCGACCATTACCGCGGTTACCGCACGCTGATGGCGCAACTGCGCGCGCTGTATCCGGACCGGATCCACGACGTGCGCCACGACGAGTTGGCCAACGACCGCGGCGCCGCGCTACGCGAGGCGATCGAGTTCTGCGGCTTGCCGTGGCACGAAGGGATGGAGGGCGTTCCGGCCGGCCAGGCTGAGCAGGCCGGAGCACCCGTGCTGCAGTGGCGCCGTTACGAGTCGCATCTGGCGCCCCTGCGCCAGCGCCTCGGGGCGCTGGCTTACTGACTCACTGGGCTGCGCGGAACTTCTCGCAGGGATCCGCGCGCGGCGCCACCGGAACCTGGTGGACCTCGTCGAACTGCGCTTCCTTGCCGGCGTCCTCGACGAAGCCGATGCTCTGCGCGTTGATGCCGAGCGAGCGCAGCCAATACGGCACGCCGATGTCGGTGCGGACATGACCGTTCCCGGCGATCAGCACGATATTGTCGGCGTGCGCATTGATGATTTCGGTCATGACGATGTCACGGGCGATCTGGGCCTTGGCCATCGGCTCCAGCGCGTCCGCCGGCAGGGCGTTGCAGTGGCCTTCGCGCACTTCCTCGACCTGCGAGGCCAGTACGCTCGCCGGCAGCGAATCTTCCAGGGCGTAGCCGCCGATGACCATCGGATCCAGCGCCGCGGAGAAGCCGCCAGAGACCACCTTGTCTGCGTCGGCGCGCGACAGGTTGGCGGCCAGCAGCGGGAGCTTCTCGCGCAGGGCCAGTTCGATCACCGGCGCATAGAAATCCCAGTTCCATCCCGCATCGGCGGGGGCGGCCATGTCAACGACGCATTTGGCGTCGGTGCATTCGGCAAGCGCGCGATCCAGGTCGGCCTGGCGCTCGCGGTCGAACTGTTCCATCGCGATGACCGGCCGCCAGCCGGCCTGGACCCGCTGCTCCAACAGGGCATAAGCCCCGCTGTGCGCATCGGGGTTGTCGTGGACCTCGCCGAGCAGCAGTGCCTGGGATCGGGTGCCGCCCGAAACCAGGAGGAGGGCCAGAAGCAGGGAAGCAATCAGGGCAGGGCGGTCGTGCATGGGTGGTCTCCGGGTGGGCCATTAGCGTAGCGCTACAATCGGGCCCATGAGCACTCCCAACGCCCCCGACGCCAACTTTTTTTCCGCCCCCCGGCCCGACCAGCCCACCCCCCTGCGCTTCGTCACCGCCGCCAGCCTGTTCGACGGCCACGACGCGGCGATCAACATCATGCGCCGGCTGATCCAGGCGCAGGGCGCCGAGGTCGTGCACCTGGGCCACAACCGCAGCGTCGAGGACGTGGTCCGCGCCGCGCTGCAGGAAGACGCCGACGGCATCGCCCTGTCGTCCTACCAGGGCGGCCACGTCGAATACCTCAAGTACATGGTCGACATGCTGCGCGAGCGCGACGCCGGCCACATCAAGGTGTTCGCCGGCGGTGGCGGCACCATTACCCCGGAAGAGATCCGCGAACTCGAGGCCTACGGCGTCGAGCGCATCTACCACCCCAACGACGGCATGCACATGGGGCTGGTGGCGATGATCGAGGATGTGGTGCGGCGTGCGGAGCACGCCCGGGAATCGGTAGCCGGTAGCCGGGAGCCGGAGAAGGCGGTGGCGCCGGCGATCGAGAACGAGATCGCCATTGGCCAGATGCTTAGTGCGATCGAAGACGGTGCGTTTTCAGAAGCAGAGTTGGCAAAGCTGCGCAAGCAGTGGGCAGGCGGGCCGTCCGGCTCCCGATTCCCGGCTTCCGGCTCCCGGACCGGCGTCCCGCCGGTCATCGGAATTACGGGCACCGGCGGCGCCGGCAAGTCCTCGGTGACGGACGAGCTGCTCAACCGCTTCCTGGCGTCGTTCCCGGACATGCATATCGCCGTGGTCTCGGTCGACCCGACCCGCCGCCGCACCGGTGGCGCGCTGCTGGGCGACCGCATCCGCATGAACTCGCTGCGCTCCAGGCGCGTCTTCATGCGCTCGATGGCCACCCGCCGCCAGCATGCCGCCACGAACGTGGTGCTGCAGGACTGCATCGCGTTCCTGAAGTCGCTGGGCTACGACCTGGTGATCGTCGAGACCGCCGGCATCGGCCAGAGCGACTCGGAGATCGTCGATCTGGTCGACTTCCCGATGTACGTCATGACCAGCGACTTCGGCGCGCCGAGCCAGCTGGAGAAGATCGACATGCTCGACTTCGCCGAGCTCGTCGTGCTCAACAAGTTCGACAAGCGCGGCGCCGAGGACGCGCTGCGCGACGTGCGCAAGCAGTGGAAGCGAAACCACGTCAAGTTCCAGGTCAAGGACGAGGACGTCCCGGTCTATCCGACGATCGCCTCGCAGTTCAACGACCCCGGCATCAGCTGGATGTTCGCCAACCTCTGCCGCCTGCTGCGCGAGAAGGTCGGTGTCGAATGGGAACCGAAGGTCGATACCTCGCTGAAGGAGCCGCGGGCGACGGTGCTGATTCCAGGTGCGCGGGTGCGTTACCTCGCCGAGATCGCCGAACAGGGCAGGGCGATCAACTCGCGGATCGAGTCGCAGTCGGAGATTGCCGATCGCGCGCAGTCGTTGTGGCAGAGCCTGCAGGAACTGGGCGACGACAAGCTCCCCGCTGCCCTGGGCCTCTACGAAGCCAACACCCTTCTCCCGCAAGCGGGAGAAGGTGCCGCGCGAAGCGGGGCGGATGAGGGCAAGCCCGATCGCACCCTGCTAACCCTGCGCCAGCGCTACAACGACGCCATCCAGTCCCTCGATTCCGAAGCCCTCAAGCTCCTGCGCGAATGGCCGGCCCGCCTGAAGTCGATCACCGACGAAGTCACCGAGTACGAAGTCCGCGGCAAGGGCATCAAGGTCGACAACTATCGCGAGTCGCTCAGCCACCAGAAGATCCCCAAGATCGCCGCGCCGACCTATCGCAGCTGGGGCGAACTGCTGACCTTCCTGCAGAAGGAAAACCTGCCCGGCGCGTATCCCTACACCGGCGGCGTGTATCCGTACCGCCGCAGCGGCGAGGACCCGATCCGCATGTTCGCCGGCGAGGGCACGCCCGAGCGCACCAACCGCCGCTTCCACTACCTGTCGATCGGCCAGCCGGCCGCGCGCCTGTCCACTGCCTTCGACAGCGTGACCCTGTACGGCGAGGACCCGGCCGAACGCCCGGACATCTTCGGCAAGATCGGCAACTCCGGCGTCAACATCGCCACCCTCGACGACATGAAGAAGCTGTACTCGGGCTTCGACCTGTGCGCGCCGACCACCAGCGTGTCGATGACCATCAACGGCCCGGCGCCGATGATCCTGGCGATGTTCATGAACACCGCCGTCGACCAGCAGGTGGAGAAGTACCTGCGCGAGGACCAGCAGCGCTGGGACGTGGCGCGCGCGAAGATCGACAAGCTGTTCGAGGGACGCCAGCGCCCCGAATACGGCGGCATGCTGCCCGAAGGCAACGACGGGCTGGGCCTCGGCCTGCTCGGCGTCACCGGCGACCAGCTCGTCGAACCCGATGTGTATGCGCGGATCAAGGCCGAGACCCTCAAGACCGTGCGCGGCACCGTGCAGGCCGACATCCTCAAGGAAGACCAGGCCCAGAACACCTGCATCTTCAGCACCGAGTTCGCGCTGCGGATGATGGGCGACATCCAGCAGTACTTCGTCGACAACGGCGTGCGCAACTTCTATTCGGTCTCGATCTCCGGGTACCACATCGCCGAGGCCGGCGCGAACCCGATCAGCCAGCTCGCCTTCACCCTGAGCAACGGCTTCACCATCGTCGAGTACTACCTCGCGCGCGGCATGAAGGTCGACGACTTCGCGCCCAACCTGTCGTTCTTCTTCAGCAACGGCATGGACCCCGAGTACACCGTCATCGGTCGCGTCGCCCGCCGCATCTGGGCAAGGGCAATGCGCGAGCGCTACGGCGCCAGCGCCCGCAGCCAGATGATGAAGTACCACATCCAGACCAGCGGCCGCTCCCTGCACGCGCAGGAGATCCAGTTCAACGACATCCGCACCACCCTGCAGGCCCTGTACGCGCTGTTCGACAACTGCAACAGTCTGCACACCAACGCCTACGACGAAGCCATCACCACGCCGACCGAAGAAAGCGTGCGCCGCGCCGTCGCGATCCAGATGATCATCAACAAGGAACTGGGCCTCAACTTCATCGAGAACCCATGGCAGGGCAGCTTCGCCGTCGACTACCTCACCGACCTGGTCGAGGAAGCCGTGTACAAGGAGTTCGAAGCCATCAGCGAGCGCGGCGGCGTCCTCGGCGCCATGGACACCATGTACCAGCGCGGCAAGATCCAGGAAGAGTCCCTGTACTACGAACACAAGAAGCACGACGGCAGCCTGCCCCTGGTCGGCGTCAACACCTTCCTGCCCAAGGACCACGCCGGCGACATCGTCACCGAGATCGAGCTGATCCGCAGCACCCCCGAAGAAAAAGCCCAACAAATCGCCAATGTGGGGACATTCCGGGAACTGGGGAATCTGGGGGACGTAGGAGCGGCGGAAGCCGCGAATGGGGGCGCCGGAAAGCTAACCACCCTCCAGCAAACCGCCCGTGACCGCCAAAACGTCTTCACCGCGTTGATGGAAGCAGTCAAGACGCATTCGCTCGGGCAGATCAGCCATGCGCTCTACGAAGTCGGCGGCGAATACCGCCGCAACATGTAGTCCTTAGCCGCAATGGCCTTCAACGTCCGCCAGATCTTCGCCGCCCTCAACGACGCGAATGTCGATTACGTCGTGGTTGGCGGCCTGGCGGTCATCCTGCACGGGTACCTGCGCGCTACCGCCGATCTCGATCTCGCGATCGGATTGTCACCCGGCAATGCCAAGCGTGGAATGGAGTCGCTGGCTTCCATCGGCCTGCAACCGAGATTGCCGGTCCCGCTGGACGATTTTGCCGATCCGGACAAACGTGCAGACTGGCTGAAGAATCGGAACATGCTTGTCTTTCCGCTGTGGGATCCCGCCAACCCGCTGCGTTCAGTGGATGTTTTCATCAGTGAACCCATTGCCTTTGCCGACCTCTCGAGGGATGCCGTGCTCAAGGACCTGGATGGAGTCCAGGTTCCCATCGCCAGCATCGACCATCTGATCGGGATGAAGCGGGCAAGCGGTCGCCCCCGTGACTTGGACGATATCGACAAGCTGCAACACATTCGCAATGACCATTCCTGACACACCGCCAAGCTGCACGTTCGAGGATGCCGAGCGCGAACATCTTCGCGCCTGGGCCGGGCTCAGCACGGCCGCGAAGGTCGACTTCTTCGAGGAAATGATCGAATTGGCCTACAAGACTGGCGCCTTGTCGCCCGAGCGGCTGGCGCTGCGGGAGCTCACATCGAACGGCCATGGAAAGGCGCGGTCCAGATGATCATCAACAAGGAACTGGGCCTCAACTTCATCGAGAACCCCTGGCA
>JALYWW010000056.1 GCA_030852515.1 Pseudomonadota bacterium | reverse complement strand
TCGGCTCCTTCGATCCTGGCGAGCCCGGCTTCTTCGGCCGCTTCGTGCGCGGGCAGATGGAGTACCTGCTGGTGGCACAGCCGCTGGAACAGGACCTGGCGATCTACCAGTACGAGGGCCGCGGCGTCTCGATCCAGTGGCTGGCGCTCACCCCGGAGCAGGCGGACGGGCTGGCCGCGTACCTGGAAGAGGAAGCGCGCCCCGAGAACGCCCGCTACCGCTACGACTACTTCACCAACAACTGCGCGACCCGGGTCCGCGATGCCATCGACGATGCGCTCGATGGCCTGCTGCACAACCGCATCGCCGGGCGCTCGCGCGGCAACACCTACCGCAGCGAGGCGGTGCGCCTGGCCTCGCCGGCCACCTGGATGTGGCTGGGTTTCGACATCGGCATCGCCCGCGCCGGCGACAAACAGCTGTCGCGCTGGGAGGAAGCCTTCGTGCCGATGCGCCTGGCCGACAGCCTGCGCGAGGTGCGCCTGGACGACGGCAGCCCGCTGGTGATCGCCGAGCAGGAAGTGCTGCCGCACAGGATCGCGCCGGAACCGCGCGAGTCGCCCCGCGCATGGTGGCCGTGGTTGCTGGCGGGATTGCTCGGGGCCGCAGCGCTGTCGATGCTGGCACGCCGGCGCCCGCGCCTTGCTGCTGCCGCTGCGGCGATCCTCTGGGTCGCCTGCGGCGTCCTTGGCGCGTTGATGCTGTTCCTGTGGCTGGGCACCGAGCACCGCTTCGCCTGGGCCAACGAGAACCTGCTGCTGTTCAATCCACTGTGCCTGCTGCTCCTGCCCGGAGCCTGGGCGATCGCCGGCGGCAACGCGCCGGGCCGCGTCTTCCGGATCGTGCTGGCGCTGGTGGCAGCCGCGGCGGCCGCGGCCTTCGTGCTCAAGTGGGTGTTGCTGTTCTCGCAGGCCAACCAGGCCTGGATCGCGCTGCTGATGCCGCTGCACGTGGCGCTCTGGGTTAGCATGCGCCAATGGAGCCGTCCCTCCCCGGGTGTGTAGTCAATTGCGTGGCGTACGACCGCGAGGGTCGCGGCCGCACGATCACCCTGGATGCGATCAGCGACGTGCTTGCCGTCGACGACGGCAGCTTCGTCTGGATCGGGCTGGTCGAGCCGGAAGATGCGCTGCTGGACAAGCTGCAGGAGGAGTTCGGCCTGCACGACCTGGCGATCGAGGACGCGCAGCATGCGCACCAGCGGCCCAAGATCGAGGCCTATGGCGAGTCCCTGTTCGTGGTCGCCTACACCGGTGAAGCACAGCCGGGCGGCACCATCGCCTTCGGCGAGACCCATGCCTTTCTCGGCAAGCGCTACCTGGTGACCATCCGCCATGGCGCCTCCACGTCGTACGCCGCGGTGCGGGCCCAGGCCGAGCGCGAACCCGAGCTGCTCGCGCTCGGGCCGAGCTTCGGCCTGTATGCGGTGCTCGACTCGATCGTCGACAACTACCTGCCGATCGTCGAGGCGTTCCGCGACGCACTGGAGGCGCTGGAGAAGGACATCTTCGCCGGCGAGTTCCGGCGCAAGACGATCATGTCGCTGTACGACCTCAAGCGCGAACTGACCAGGTTGCGGCTGGCCACGGCACCGATGCAGGACATCCTGGCCCAGCTCACCCGGATGCATGGCGAGCTGGTCAACCGGGACGTGCGGCCGTATTTCCGCGACGTGCTCGACCACGCCCTGCGGGTGAATGAATCCACCGACACCATGCGCGAAATGCTGACCGCGGCGATGAGCGTGAACCTGTCGATGGCGACCATCGCCCAGGGCGAGGTCGTCAAGAAGCTCGCCGGCTGGGCCGGGCTGCTGGCCGCGCCGACCCTGATCGCCAGCTGGTACGGCATGAATTTCGAGCACATGCCCGAGCTGCACGGGCGCTACAGCTACGCCGTCCTGATCGGGGTGGTGGTGGTCGTGGTGGTCGGCCTTTACGCCTATCTGCGCAAGGTGCGCTGGCTATAGTCAGGGCGCAATGACGATCCGGTCGCGGCCGGCTTCCTTGGCCGCGTACAGCGCATCGTCCGCCCGGCGCATGCAATCGGCCAGAGGCTCGCCGGGCATGGCGAAGGCGATGCCTGCGCTCACCGTGCAGCCGTGCTTCGAATTGCGCAGGGCGAAATCCGCGCGCACCCGCTGCGCGAAACGCTCCACCGCCGCCGGCGCGGCATCGATCTGCAAGGCGATGAATTCCTCGCCGCCCATGCGCGCGGCGTAACAGTCGGGCCCCAGGCGCGCGGCGAGCGCCGAGCCCAGGCTGCGCAGGACCTTGTCGCCATCGGCATGGCCCCAGCGGTCGTTGACTTCCTTGAACTTGTCCACGTCGAAGAACACCAGGCTGCGCGGCGCCCCGCGACGGCCAGCGTCCTCGTACACGCGGGTGACGTCGCGCTCCCAGCCGGTGCGGTTGGGCAACCCGGTCAGGGCATCGGTCGCCGCCTGCTTCCACAAAACCTGGCGTGCGCGGAACGCTTCCACCGCGAAATCGGTGCGGTAGCCCGACAGCATCAGCCCGAACGCGATCGTGGTCGCGGTGTACAGCCAGTAGATCGCCGCACCGGACGGCGGCGCCTGGAACAGCCACATCCGCACGCCCGCCAGAGCGACCACCGTCGCGATCAGCGACAGCACCGACCAGATGCGCACGGTGAGCGCGAGCAAGGCGATCGGGATGAGGTGGAACAGGCCGGTGCGGATCGGGAACTGGTGGTCCGCGCCCACCGATCCCGGCACGGGGACGGAGAGGAACACGCCGATGGTCGCGGTCGCCGCCAGCATCACCACCAGGCGCAGGCGCCAGTCGCGCAGGATCCAGTTGCCCCAGGCCATCGCGCCTACCGCGATCGCCGCCAGCAGCACCAGCCACCATGGATAGCCGATCCCGGGCGCGGCGTCGGTCGCCTGCAGGATCGCGGTGACCGCCAGCATCGCCGCCCCGCCCAGCAGCACGGCGGTGAAAGCCGGACGCGTGGCTGTCACCTGCACCGTCGTCAAGCGCGCGCGATCCTCCGGCTCCAGGTCGCGCAGCCAGTGGCGGCCCCAGTGGCGCGAGGGGCCGCGTGGTGTCGTCGTTTCGTTACCTGGCACCGGCACCGATGTGGTCGCGCAGCCAGGCGTTGACGGTGTCGTGCCACAGCAGGCTGTTGGCCGGCTTCAGCACCCAGTGGTTCTCGTCGGGGAAGTACAGGAACTTCGACTCGATGCCCTGGCGCTGCAGCGCGGTGAACGCGGCGATGCCCTGCTCCACCGGAATGCGGTAGTCGTGCTGGCCATGCACCACCAGCATCGGCACGCGCCACTCCTTGACGTGGTTGACGGGGTTGAACTGCTCGTAGCCCTGCGGGTTGTCGTACGGCGTACCGCCGTTCTCCCACTCGGTAAACCACAGCTCCTCGGTGGCGTAACCCATCATCCGCTGGTCGAACACGCCGTCGTGGTTGACCAGGCACTTCCATGCGCCGCTCTGCGGCGTGTGCCAGTTGCCGGCGATCCAGTTGATCATGTAGCCGCCGTAGCTGGCCCCGAGCGCGCAGGCATTGGCGCCATCGAGGAAGGCGTACTGCTGCTGCGCCGCGGCCCAGCCCTTCTGCAGGTCTTCCAGCGGGCGGTCGCCCCAATGCTGGCTGATCGCGTCGGTGAAGGCCTGGCCGTAGCCGGTGGATCCGTGGAAGTCGATCATCACCACGGCGTAGCCCTGGCCGGCATAGGTCTGCGGATTCCAGCGATAGCTCCAGCCATCGCCGAAGCTGCCCTGCGGGCCGCCGTGGATCAGGAACGCGACCGGATACTCCTTGCCTGCTTCGTAATTCCATGGCTTGACCACGAAGCCGTGCACGGTCTCGTCGTTCCAGCCCTTGAACGAGAACTGCTCGTACTGGCCGAAAGCCACGTCGGGCAGCATCTCCGACGCGCTGGGCGTGATCGCGCGCTCGGGCGCCTCGCCGATGCCGCCGGTCACCACCTGGTTGCCGCTCTTCATGGAATTGCGCGTGAACACGTTGCTCGGGCCGGCGATCGAGAAGCTGCCGATGCTGCCGTCGGCAATGACGCGCGTCGCCTCGCCGCTGGCGATGTCGACCGCGAACAGCGGGTGCTGGCCGAGGTCCTGCGCTGGCGTGTAGATGGTCTTGCCATCGTTCGACAGGGTGATGCCGTCGGCGGAACGATCCCATTCGGGAGCGATCACGCGGGTGGCGCCGCTGGCCAGGTCCATCGCCATCAGCGCGAAGCGGTCGGCCTCGAAGCCGGGGCGCTCCATCGCGCGGTAATACAGGGTCTTGCCGTCGGCGCTGAACACCGGCCCGGCATCCCAGGCCGGGTTGGCCGCGGTCAGGTTCTGCGCCTTGCCGCTGCCGTCGGCGGCGAGGCGGTACAGGTCGAAGTTGGTCGAGCGCGGCTCGTCTGCGTTGGACAGTCGCGCGCTCACCACCAGCGACTTGCCGTCGGGCGACCAGGCCAGGTCGGAGAGATCGCCGAACGGCTTGGAAGGAACGTCGGCGACCAGGTCGGCGCCGACCAGGGTCGCGGCCTTCACCGGCGCCTTGCCATCGGGCAGCGTCGCCACGAAGACGCGGTTGAGGCTGCCGTTGGCCCAGGTATCCCAGTGGCGAATGAACATGCGGTCGTAGACGACGCCGCTGGCCTTGGGCGTCGCATCCAGGCGCTTGCGGCTGCAATCCAGGTCGCCCTTGCAGTCGGCGAACGCGGAAGCGGCAAAGGCGATGCGCTCGCCGTCCGGCGACAGCGAATAGCCGTCGACGTCGAGCGCGAAGTCGGTGACCTGCACCGGTTCGCCGCCATCGAGCGCAATCGAGTAGAGCTGCGAGCGCCCGGACTTGCCGCTGAGGAAGTACACGGCGTTGCCGTCGGCGGAGAACGCCGGCGAATTGACGTTCCAGCCTTCCGGCGTCAGCCGCTGCGGCGGCAACGCATCGCGCGCGAACAGGTCCTCGATCCACAGCGAGGTCGAGGCCTTGTTGCTGTCCATGTCCACGACGCGCCTGGCGAACACGACCTGGCGCCCGTTCGGCGAGAGCACCGGCGACGAATAGCGGTCCATCGACACCAGGTCGCTGGCCTGGAACCCGCGCCCGGCGAGCGCCAGGGTCGGCAGCGACAGCAGCAGCGCGGCGGATAGAACGGCAGGACGCATCTTCATTTCAGTTCCTCGCATCGAATGTGGGAGCGGCGGCAGCCGCGACGCCAATCACATCGGCCCCGGTTCAACGTCGCCCAGCGCCTTCTTCGCACCGCTGCGATACAGCAGCCAGGCGACCAGTGCCAGCACCGTCAGCCCGACCCACTTGCCGAACTGCCAGTTCTCCGGCAGCGCCAGCACGTCGGCGCGTTCGGTGACCACGATCGGGATCGCGATCAGGATGCCCATCAGCGCCTCGCCGGTAATCAGGCCCGCGGCGAACAGCGTGCCCGGGCGATGGATGCGGTCGCGCAGCGACTCATCCTTGGTGCCGATGACGCCATGGCGCCGCTCGACCAGGTAGGACAGCAGGCCGCCGAGGAAGATCGGCACCATCAGTTCCAGCGGCAGGTAGATGCCGATGGCTGCGGCCAGCACCGGCACCCGGAAGCTGGAGTTGCGCGACTTGAGCCAGCCATCGATGGCGATGATCACCGCGCCGATCCCGCCACCGATCCAGATCATGTTCCAGGGCAGCTGGCCGCCGAACATGCCCTTGGCCACCGATGCCATCAGCGTTGCCTGCGGCGCGGCTAGCGGGTTCGGATGCTCTGCCGTCGGCGCGCCGATGCCGTAGGCCTGGGCCAGCAGGTTCAGCACCGGGGCCATGATCAGGGCGCAGGAGAACGCGCCGATCATCAGCATCAATTGCTGTTTCCACGGCGTGGCGCCGACGATGTAGCCGGCCTTGAGGTCCTGCAGGTTGTCGCCGCCGACCGCGGCCGCGCAGCACACGACCGCGCCGATCATGATCGCGGCCACCGCGCCGATCGGAGAATCCCGGCCGAGCAACAGCATCAGTACCAGCGCTGCGAACAGGATGGTGGCGATGGTGATTCCGGACACCGGGTTGTTGGACGATCCCACCAGGCCAGCCAGGTACGCCGACACCGACACGAACAGGAAGCCGGTGACGATCATGATGATGGTCATCGGAATGCTGACCGTCCACTGGCCCACGATCGCCTGGTACAGCAGCGCCAGCGGGATCACGAACGCGACTAGCGCGATCAGCATCCACTTCATCGGCAGGTCGCGCTCGGTCTCGGCGATGGCCTCGCCGCTGCCCTTGCGCGCGGCGGCAATGCCGCTGCGGATGCCGGAAAGCAGCGACTTGCGCAGCGAGAACAGGGTCCAGATGCCGCCCACCAGCATGGCGCCGACGCCGAGGTAGCGCACCTTGGCGCTCCAGATCGCGAACGCGGCATCTTCCGCCGATGCCCCGGCGATCGATGCCGCCAGCTCCGGATCGGTGCCGAGGAAGTACGCGTGGTAGATCGGGATCGCGAACTGCCAGGACAGCACCGCACCGGACAGCACCACGATGCCGATGTTCAGGCCGACGATGTAACCCACGCCCAGCAGCGCCGGCGACAGGTTGGTGCCCATGTAGCCCAGATACTTGCCGAAGAAGCCCGCGCCGGCCGCGGTGTCGGGCAGCACCCGCATGCCGCTGGCGGCGCCGACCTTGAACAGCGCGCCGATAACTGCGGAGAAGCCCAGCAGCTTGAGTCCCGGGCCCGGGTTCTCGCCCGCCTTCAGCACTTCGGCCGCGGCCTTGCCTTCAGGGAACGGCAGCGGATCCTCGACGATCATGGTCCGGCGCAGCGGCACCGAGAACAGCACGCCCAGCAAGCCGCCGAGGCCGGCGATCGCTAGCACCCAGGAATAGCGGAAGTCGTCCCAGTAGCCGAGGATGATCAGCGCCGGGATGGTGAAGATCACGCCGGCGGCGATCGACGAGCCGGCCGAGGCGCCGGTCTGGACGATGTTGTTTTCCAGGATGGTGCCGCCGCCGAGCAGGCGCAGCACGCCCATGGACACCACGGCCGCGGGGATCGCGGTGGCGATGGTCAGGCCGGCGAACAGGCCGAGGTAGGCGTTGGCCGCGGCCAGGATCACCGCCAGGATCACTGACAGGATGATCGCGCGGGCGGTCAACTGCGGGATGCGCTTTGGTGTCGTGCTCATTCGGTCCAGTTCCCCATGGGTGTCCCCTGATGATCGGCCGATGATGGCATCCGCCAGCGGCGGGCGCAAAAGGCCGGGCGCGCGCAGTGGCGCCGCTATACTCCGGCGACTCCCGTTCAGGAAACGCCATGGCCACCAGCGGAGACTTCCTCGGCCACCCGAAGGGTGTTTTCGTCTGCTTCTTCACCGAGATGTGGGAGCGCTTCTCCTTCTACGGGATGAAGGCCCTGCTGCTGCTGTACCTGCTCAAGCACCACGGCTTCGGCGACGACATGGGCTACGACCTGATCGGCGCCTACGGTGGCCTGGTGTACGCGGTGCCGGTGATCGGCGGCCTGGTCGCCGACCGCTGGCTGGGCATGCGCAAGGCGGTGCTGCTGGGCGGGGTCCTGCTGTGCCTGGGCCATTTCGGCATGGCGTTCGAAGGCACCGACGCGCGCCTGGTGGACGGGGTCATGGTCCGCGACGAGGGCGCGCTGCAGGTGTTCTACCTGTCGCTGGCGCTGATCATCATGGGCGTGGGTTTCCTCAAGCCGAACATCTCCACCATCGTCGGCAAGCTCTACGCCGACGACGATCCGCGCCGCGATTCCGGATTCACCCTGTTCTATGCGGGCATCAATGTCGGCGGCCTGTTCGCCGGGCTGATCTGCGCCTTCCTGGGCGAAACCTACGGCTGGAAGTACGGCTTCGGGGCGGCCGGGGTCGGCATGGTCGCGGGCCTGGCGATGTTCCTGTGGGGGCAGAAATACCTGCACGGGCACGCCGAACCGCGCGATCCGGCGCGGTTGCGCGAACGCATCGGCCCGCTGGCGCGCGAAGGATGGATCTACCTCGCGTCGTTCGGCGGCGTGGCCATTGTCTGGCAGCTGATCCAGCGCACCTGGACCGTGCAGGGCGCGATGCACCTGGTGTTGCTGGCGTTCCTGCTGTGGTTCGCCTGGTTCCTGGTCCGCCACTGCAGCCGGGTCGAGCGCCAGCAGATGCTGTCGCTGGTGATGATGATCGTCGGCGTGCTGGTGTTCTTCGTCCTGTACGAACAGACCTACGGTTCGTGGCTGACCTTTACCGACCGGTTGCTGTCCAAGGACATGTTCCCGTCGCTGGTGAGCGATGCCAGCGGCACCCTGCCCTGGTCGCTGTACGTGATGACCGCCAGCCCGATCCTGATGGTCCTGGCGCTGCGTGCCAGCGACCGCGGCGCGGGCGGTCTTGCCCGCAACCTGGTGCTGCTGCTTGCCGCGGCGATGGCGGTGGCCTGCTTCCGCGACGTCGTGCTGGTGCCGCAGACCGCCGGCTCGCTGACCTTCCTGGGTTCGTTCTTCATCGTCGTGCTGTCGCCGCTGTTCGCGTGGCTGTGGCCGTGGCTGGAGAAGCGCGGGCGCAACCCGTCCAAGCCGCTGAAGAGCGCGATCGGCCTGCTGTTCGCCGCGCTGTCGTTCCTGCCGCTGATCGCCGCGGCCGACATCGCCGCCACCGGCGCGATGGCCAGCGTGTGGTGGCTGGTGCTGGCCTACTTCACCCTGGAACTGGGCGAGATGTGCCTGTCGCCGATCGGGCTGTCCGCGGTGACCCAGCTGTCGGTGACCCGCGTGGTCGGATTGATGATGGGCGCGTTCTGGCTCGCGACCGCGTACTCGGAATTGCTGGCGGCGCAGTTCGGCAAGCTGGCGTCGCTCGAGATCCCGGCGGACGGCACGATCGACATGGCGGTCGCGGCGGCGAAGTACGGCGACCTGTTCCAGCTGCTGCTGTGGATCGGATTGGGCGCGGCGCTGGTGTTCCTGCTGCTGTCGCCGCTGCTGCGGCGCTGGATGCACGGCGTCAGGTAAGCGCGTCCAGCGTCGCGGAAAGGCCGTCGCGCCAGTCGGGGAGCTGGATGTCGAAATCGTGCTGGAGGGCGCTGCAGTCGAGTACCGAGTATGCCGGCCGTGCCGCGGGCGTCGGATAGTCGGCGGTCGCGATCGCCTCGACCCGCGGCCGCCTCGACAGCAGGCTGCGCTCGAACGCGCCTGCGAAGATCGCTTCGGCAAAACCGTGCCAGCTGGTCTGTCCGAGCGGGGTCAGGTGCCACAGGCCTGAACGCTGCGGATCCGACTGCAATGCTTGCGCGGTGACGTCGGCGATCAGCGCGGCCGGCGTCGGCGTGCCGACCTGGTCGGCGACCACGCGCAGTTCATCGCGTTCGGCGCCGACGCGCAGCATCGTGCGCAGGAAGTTGCTGCTGTGCGCGGCGTACACCCAGGCAGTGCGGAACAGCAGGTGGCGGGCGCCGCTTTCGAGCACCGCGAGCTCGCCGGCACGCTTGCTCTTTCCGTAAACGCCCAGCGGGGATGTCGGATCTTCCTCGCGATACGGCCGCGTGCCGCGCCCGTCGAACACGTAGTCGGTCGAGTAATGGACCAGGCGCGCGTCGCGTGCGGCGCACGCCCGGGCAAGCACGCCGGGCGCTTCCGCATTGATGGTGAAGGCCAGCTCGCGCTCCTGTTCGGCGCGATCGACCGCGGTGTGCGCAGCGGCGTTGACCACGATGTCCGGGGCGATGCGCTCGACCAGCGATCGCAACGAGGCGGGCTGCGCGAAGTCGGCGGCTTCGCAGGACGCGTCGTCGACGCGACCGGACAGCGTCGCGGAGACCAGCTCACCTAACGGGGCCAGCGCGCGCCGCAGTTCCGTACCCAGCTGGCCATCGGCGCCGAGCAGCAGGATCCGCTGGCTTCCGGCGACGCGACTGCTCACGGCGCCAATGCCGGCAGGCGCGCTTCCGGGACATCGGCGAGGAAAGGCAGCGCCGCGTCCTTGGCCGACAGCGACGGCGCCGAGACCGGCCAGTCGATCGCCAGGTCCGCGTCGTTCCAGCGGATGCCGGCGTCGGCATCGCGGTCGTAGGTGTCGGTGCACACGTAGTTGAACAGCGCCGTCTCGCTCAGGGTCACGAAGCCATGGGCGAAACCTTCCGGGATCCAGAAGTGGCGCTTGTTGTCGGCGCTCAGCACCACCGCGGTCCATCGCCCGAATGTCGGCGATCCGCGGCGTACGTCGACCGCGACATCCCAGACCTCGCCGTCGAGCACGCTGACCAGCTTGCCCTGCGGCTTTGGCCACTGGTAGTGCAGGCCACGGAGCACGCCGCGTGTGGAACGCGAGACGTTGCCCTGGACGAAGTGCGGCGGCAGGCCGATGGCAACGAGCTTGTCGCGGTTGAAAGATTCGTAGAAGAAGCCGCGCTCGTCGCCGAACACCTGCGGTTCGAGCACCAGGCAACCGGGGAGATCGGTCTCGACCACTTTCATGTCAGGCGATCGGTCCGTGCTCGAGCAGCCCCAACAGGTACTGCCCGTAGCCGTTCTTGGCCAGCGGCTGGGCCAGCGCGCGCAGCTGCGCGTCGTCGATCCAGCCGTTGTTCCAGGCGATCTCTTCCGGGCAGCACACGCGCAGGCCCTGGCGCTTCTCGATGGTCTCGATGTAGCTGGACGCCTCGACCAGCGACTCGTGGGTGCCGGTGTCGAGCCAGGCATAACCGCGGCCCAGCTTTTCCAGCTGCAGCTTGCCCTGCTCCAGGTAGCGGCGGTTGAGGTCGGTGATCTCCAGCTCGCCGCGCGGCGACGGCTTCAGCTGCGCGGCCAGGTCGCTGGCCTGGCCGTCGTAGAAGTACAGGCCGGTGACGGCGTAGTTGGAGCGCGGTTTGGCCGGCTTCTCCTCCAGCCCGACCACCTTGCCGCTGGCGTCGAACTCGGCCACGCCGTAGCGCTCCGGGTCGCGCACGTAGTAGCCGAACACCGTGGCCCCGTCGCTGCGTTCGTTGGCGCGGCGCAACAGTTCGGTCAGGCCGTGTCCATAGAAAATGTTGTCGCCGAGCACCAGGCAGCTGGGCGCGCCGGCCAGGAACTCGCGACCGATCAGGAACGCCTGCGCCAGGCCATCGGGGCTCGGCTGCGCGGCGTATTCGATCTGCATGCCCCATTGCGAGCCGTCGCCCAGCAGCTGCCTGAACAGCGCCTGCTCGTGCGGGGTGTTGATGATCAGCACTTCGCGGATGCCCGCCAGCATCAGCACGCTGAGCGGGTAATAGACCATCGGCTTGTCGAACACCGGCAGCAGCTGCTTGCTGATCGCCTGGGTGATCGGATACAGCCGCGTGCCCGAGCCGCCTGCCAGGATGATGCCCTTGCGCGTCGTGTTCATGCCGTCACCCCGCCGATGCGTTCGAGCCGGTAGCTGCCGTCGAGCACGCGCTGGACCCAGTCCTGGTGGTCCAGGTACCAGTCCACCGTATCGGCGATGCCCTGTTCGAAGCTGTGCGCCGGCGCCCAGCCCAGCTCGGATTTGATCTTGCTCGCGTCGATCGCATAGCGGCGGTCATGGCCGGGACGGTCGGCGACATAGGTCACCTGGCTGCTGCGCGGCTTGCCGTCATCGCGCGGGCGGCGCTGGTCGAGCAGCGCACAGATGGTTTCGACCACTTCGATGTTCTGCTTCTCGGCGTCGCCGCCGACGTTGTAGGTCTCGCCGACGCGACCGCGTTCCAGCACCGCGCGGATCGCCGTGCAGTGGTCGCCCACGTACAGCCAGTCGCGCACGTTCCTGCCGTCGCCGTACACCGGCAGCGGCTCGCCGGCCAGGGCGCGGGCGATGATCAGCGGGATGAGCTTTTCCGGGAACTGGTACGGACCGTAGTTGTTGGAGCAGTTGGTGGTCAGCACCGGCAGGCCGTAGGTGTGGTGGAAGGCACGTACCAGGTGGTCGGAGGCGGCCTTGGACGCCGAGTACGGGGAATTGGGTGCGTACGCCGTGGTCTCGGTGAACTTGCCGGTCTCGCCCAGTGAACCGTAAACCTCGTCGGTGGACACGTGCAGGAAGCGGAAGGCCTCACGTGCGTCACCTTCCAGCGCCTTCCAGTAATCGCGGACCGCCTCCAGCAGGGCCAGCGTGCCGACCACGTTGGTCTGCACGAACGCGGCCGGACCGTCGATCGAGCGGTCGACGTGGCTCTCGGCCGCGAAATTGATCACCGCATCGGGACGGTGTTCGGCCAGCAGCCGCGCGACCAGCGCGCCATTGCCGATGTCGCCATGCACGAAGACATGATCGGCGTTGCCGTCCAGCGCCGCGAGCGTGTCGCGGTTGCCGGCATAGGTCAGCGCATCGAGGTTGATGACGCGGACGCCGTTGCGCACGGCATCCAGCACGAAGTTGCCGCCGATGAAACCGGCGCCGCCGGTTACGAGCCAGGTCGCCACCTTAGAGACTCGATCGGATGCCCACGAAATAATCCTTGACGTCGCTGGCGACCCTACCCTGGCCCACCAGGCTCCAGCTGCCGCCAATGTTGAGTTCGAGGCCGACCAATCCGTAGGTTTCGGTGCGATCGGCACCGATGTCGTCCAGGTCGATCGAACCGCCCTCGAAGGTTTCGCCATCGATCGTCACCGGCTTCACCGTCGGATCGTCGACGCGGATGTAGCCCGCGCCCACGTAACCGGTGAAACGACTGCCCAGGCGGGCACGCACGCTGGTCTCCAGCGTATAGGCGTCCGCTTCGATCTCGCCAGACAGCGACCCGGTGGCGGGGAGGTCGTTCTCGTCCAGGTAGTCGGCCGAGGCGTTCACGCCCAGGGTCGCGCTCTCGTAAGCGAACTTGGTCACCCAGTCGGCGCTGTCGCTGAGCCCGAAGGCGTAACCGATGCCGGCGCGGAAATGGTCGAGGTCCAGGTCGCCCTCGGCGCTGAAGTCCACATCTTCGTAGCGGGCATCCTTGCTGCGGGTGCCGTAGGTCACGAACAGCAGCATGCCGTTCGAATGGCCGTACGAGATCGTGCCGCTGTAGCCGTCCAGCTCGTCCGAATCCAGCACGTCACCGAGGCCGTCGATCCGGGTCTGGCTGTAGCCGGCCTCCACGTAGGTGTAGCTCAATGGACGATCGGCGGCGGCGGCGGGCAGCGCCAGGGCGGCGAGGGCGCAAGCAAGAACGACCGGCAAGGTGCGGTGCATGGAAAACTCCTGGATGAACAATGTCTGGGACAGCGGGTTGGCAGCGGCAGGATCAGAACGGGATGTCGTCGTCCGCGAAGTCCTCGGAGAACTCGGCCTTGGCGGCAGCCGGGGCCTCTCGGCGCTGCGGCCCGCTGCGTTGCGGGCGCTCACCGCGCGACTCGCTGCGACCACCGCCGGCACCGGCACCGCCACCCTCGCCACCGCCGCCGAGCATCTGCATCTCGTCGGCCACGATGTCGGTGGTGTAATGCTTGACCCCGTCCTTGTCGTAGGAACCGTATTCGATCCGGCCCTCGATATAGACCTGGCGGCCCTTGCGCAGGTACTCGCCGGCGATCTCGCCGAGCTTGCCGAACAGCTTGACCCGATGCCACTCGGTCTTTTCCTGCTGGTTGCCGTCCTTGTCCTTGCGCACGGACGTGGTGGCGACCGAAAGGGTGCAGATCGCCATCCCGCCTTGGGTGTACTTCATGTCGGGGTCGTTGCCGAGATTGCCGACCAGGATCACTTTGTTGACGCCGCGGGCCATGGGCTGTCCTTCCGGTATCGCCCGGGAGTGGGCATGGGGACAGTGAAGTATAACGCCGGGCCCGACGCCAGTCGGGGACCGCCGCACCGCGGGGTCGGAAAAATACGCCCCGTCCTATAATCTGCGCTGCCCCGCCCCGGACCCCGCATGGAC
>JALYWW010000015.1 GCA_030852515.1 Pseudomonadota bacterium | reverse complement strand
GCACACGGCTGCGCATGGAGGCGCTGAAACTCGCGAGCGCTGAAACGGTCCGGGATGCTCCAAGACCTGCAGAGCTCGAGCACTTCTCAAAAGAAGCGTGGGCCATCGCCCAGAAGCGGCTCGCCATCATCAAGCCGTTTCTTGATGATCCCCTGCGGACGCGTGCCGACGCCGTCAAGGCTGCCGGCGAACATGGAGTTCATGTCGCGACGTTCTACCGATGGGTGCGGCTGTTCGAGGACTCCGGCCAGACGTCTTCATTGGTCCCGGACAAGCGGGGCCGCCGGGAAGGCACTCGTCTGCTCAGCGACGAACAGGAAACGATTATCCAGTCCGCCATCGAGGACAACTATCTCAACAAGCATCGCGGCAGTGCTCTTGAGGTGGTTGAAGAGGCGCAACGCATGTGTCGCCTTGCCAAGTTGCCAGTGCCCAACCACAACACGATCCGTGCGCGACTCCGTGATATTCCCCAAGCTACGGTACTTCGTCGAAGGGGTCGTCGAGATCTAGCTCGCAACCGCCATGAGCCGATCATGGGGGAATTTCCGGGGGGCGATGTGCCACTTGCCGTCGTCCAAATCGACCACACCCAAGCGGACGTCATGCTGGTCGACGAGTACACGCGCAAACCGATCGGGCGGCCTTGGCTCACGCTCGCGCTGGACGTCTGTACCAGGATTGTTGTTGGACTTTACATCACGTTTGAAAAACCTTCGTACATGTCAGCGGGCATGTGCATGGCTAATGCGCTTTGCCCCAAGGCCGAGTACATGGCATCACTGGGCGTCTCGGGCGAATGGCCAGTTTGGGGCAAGCCTGGCACGGTGCACGCGGATAATGCCAAGGAATTCCGTGGCGAGAAGCTGAGAAGGGCCTGCGAGGAGTACGTCATCAACCTCCAGTTCCGCCCCGTGCTAAAGCCACACTACGGCGCGCATATCGAGCGCCTGATGGGCACGATGGCGTCCGAGATCCGGAAAATCCCGGGAAAGACGTTTTCCAACACCCAACAGCGCAAAGGGTACGACTCCGAGGCCGAGGCCGTCATGACGCTGCGGGAGTTCGAGGCCTACCTGGTCGACTTCATCGTGAACAAGTACCACGTGCGAAAACATGCCGATCTGGGGACCTCGCCTCTCGCGGCATGGAAACGCGGCATCCTCGGCGACGATACGACCCCCGGCATTGGCACGCTACCGTTGCCGAAGGATCCGCAGCGGATCCGATTAGATTTTCTGCCGTTTACCAAACGCACTATCCAGCCCTACGGCGTGCGAAAGGATTACATCGACTACTACGATCCGGTGCTCGACCCTTACATCGGCGTGAAGGACGAGAAGACCAAGGCGATGCCGAGGCGAATGTTTCGGTACGATCCTGGCGACATCAGCGGGCTGTGGTTCCTAGACCCTGTCGATGGCCAATACGTGCGCATTGCATATCGCGACGTCAGCCATCCGCCGATCAGCGAGTGGGAGTTGCGTAAAGCCCAGGCCATGTTGAAGGCCGAAGGTGTCGAAGACATTGACGAAGCGCACATTTTCGAGGCAACCGAGCGCCTGCGCGCACGCGTGGCCGACGCCCAGGCAAATACAAAGGCGGCTCGACTGGCGAACACCCGTCAACCTGGCAGGAGACCGCCGCCGAAGCCGAAGGTGCCGCGCACGGTTCCACTTCCAGAGGCCTCAAGCGAGCCCGTCGTTCCGCGTGCTCCGTCTACCTCGACCAGTGCGAACTTTGAGGCGCTATTTGACGAGCCAGTTGAAGCGTTCGACGTGGCGTTGTCGAGATGAACCGCTTTCCACATCTGACCCCCGAGGTCGCCCAGATATTGCAGGCGTCTACGGAAGAACGCATCGAGTTCTGTCGGGAAGATCGTTGGGTCTCCTATCCCTGCGCCAAGCAGGCCATAGGATTGCTCGATGACCTGCACGATCATCCACGCTCGTTGCGAATGCCGAACATCCTGATCGTGGCCAGAAGCGGAAACGGGAAAAGCTCGATCCTGGAGTACTTTGCCAATCGTCACCATGCCATGGTCAGCACAGAAGGGCAGCCGGTGATTTCAGTCGTGCGCATTGAGATCCCGCCGTATCCGACGGTGTCATCGATCTGCTCGACCATCCTTTGGCAGATGGGGATCGGGCACCGGGAGAAGGACTCAGCGGCGGTGAAGATGCGCCAAGTCGTATCGATCCTGGGCTACAACCACGTACGTATGTTGCTGCTGGACGAGTTCAACAATATTGCTGAGGCCGGGCGGGAAGCCAGGGAAATTCTGTCGACCATCCGGTATCTGAGCAATACGCTAAAAATTGTGATCGGCGCAGCAGGAACGCAGGCGTCTGTCAACGCGCTGAATCAGGATCCGCAGCTCAAATCCAGATTCCAGCCATTTGGATTGCGCGCATGGGAGCTTGACCGGCAATATCTCCAGTTCCTGGCGGCGTACGAAAAACTGCTTCCGTTGGCCGAACCTTCGGGACTGGCCACCAAGGAAGTGGCCCCGGTGCTCCATTCGGCATGCGGCAAGGCGATCGGGGAAACGGTCAAGTTGCTCAAGCTGGCATCCGCGCACGCGATCAAGTCGGGGTCGGAGCGGATCACGCCGCAGATGCTGAGAGAATTGCCGTGGGTCGCGTCGGCGAACTGGAAAGATGTCGCAGCCGCCATCTGACAGCCACCCGTGGGCATACTGCCCGCAACCGCGCGAGGATGAAGTCCTGAGCGCGTGGCTGGCTCGAGTCGCGCATGCCCACGGGCAAACGTTGCACCGATTCGGTGTTGATCGCCTGTCGACGCGGACTCTGGTTCGACGGGACATCGACCGATCAGCCTCGATAGACCTTCTGGGTCGAATTGGCCTCGCCACTGGCCTGGCGCCCGAGCGCATCAGCGCCATGACTCTGCAGCCGCTAGAGGATCGAATGTCGCACGGGCCGAGAGCGGCCGGCATTGGATCCTGGATACTGCCGCTTGGCGGACGTCGCGCTAAGTTTCGGCATGGTCGTCAGATGTGCTTGGCTTGCCGGTTCGAAGGACGCGGCGATCGCCGAGCCTGGCGCTTGGCCTTCGTCGTCGCGTGCGAGGACCACGATGCCTGGCTCATCGACGGATGCCCGACGTGCGACGCCCCGCTAGGGGCCGAGGATGCCGTTGCGGACGGCTATGCCTGCCGCCAGTGCCACACGCAGTGGACCGCCCCGATGACAACGGCCGGGCCATTCTTCAGCCAGGCCATCCAAATGCAACATTGGCTGATTGACGCCCTCTACAGCGCTGAAGACCTTATGGTCGGCACACGAGTAGTTCCACTGAAGGACCTGCTCCATGGGCTTCGGCTGCTGAGGCGACTGGATCGGCGTCTGGACCGCGCCCATGGTGCTGTGGCAACGATCGAGAACCTGCGGGTTGGCGACCGCATCCTCCACTTGGAGCAGTGGGCGGCGTTGCTGTCGGTCTGGCCGGACGGTCTTGTCGAGCGTGCTCGAGCAGTCGGTCTGTCGCGGCATCCGTTCCATGGGGATACCACCCCGGAGTGGGTCCAGGTGGGTCTCAGCGCCTTACGCAAGGTCTGGCCGCGGCGGCCCGCCCCCAGAAATGAAGATCCAATGTTGCGCAAACTGCGTCGACGACACCCGGCAAACTGGCGGAGTCGCTACGCCCACCGGTTAGTCCGTCTGGCGGTGCCGATGTGAGCTTGGACAGCAAAGGTCGGCGTTTCTGCGACGGATGCGGGCGCTTGATGGCCGTACCGCACCGTGTCGACGGGTATGAGGAGTTTTGCAGCACCTGCTATCCGAGAGAGTTCGTCTCCCGCCCGTGCGCTTGCGGAAAGTCGGCGCGTGTTCGTCGCGGCACCGTGGGACCGGTGATGTGTACGCAATGCACCTTGCAGCGACGTCGGTGTGTTCGCTGCGATCGACTCACGCCGCGGGCCGGAAAACGGGTCGACGGCGGTGTCGTTTGCCCAGTCTGTCGACCTCTATACACAGAGCCACGGCCCTGTGAGAACTGTGGGAGGCTGAGCCGGTCGCTTTCGCGGCGAAGAGATGAGCCCGACGGGCTCCGTCTGTGCCAAGGATGTCGGAACGCTTCGACCCATGGCACCTGCTTATATTGCCGGCGGTATCGCGCCGTTGCCGGACGCCTGGAAAATGATCGTGCCTACTGCGGCCACTGTGGCCCGGAGGGAACATGCATGCATCCTTGTCCGGCTTGCGGGACCGAGATTGCCGGGAGCGGCGCAGGACGTTGTCGTGCCTGCCTGAATTTCGGGGCGCTGGAACAGGAAGTCGCGCTCCAGGTACTTACACTGACCCGGGCTGAGAGTGTCCGCTGGATACGATCGTTCGCCACTTGGTTATATGCACGGTCGCCAGAGGATCCGGGTCTGGTGCAGGACTTCCTGCGGCATGTTCCATTCTTCGCCAGACTGGATGCGCTCATGGATATGCCGGAAGCGTGTACGGGTGCTTGGCTACTCGAGCATATCCCGGTTCGCGAGATGCGCGAACACCTTCAGATCATGCGGTTCCTTGAAGATCAGGTGGGCATCGTCCTGACGCCGGCGCAGAAGCAGGAGGCCGTCGAACGCGATCGTTTGGGCGAGCTCGTCCGCCTAGCGCGCGAGCGACCATTCAAGGACGTGATAGTGGCCTTCGCGGAGGCACTGGCGACCCGCGGGTCCCAACTGCGGACCCAGCGCCAATATCTTGCTACGGCGGTCGCGTTTTGCGAGTCCGCCGGCGTCGAAACGCAGGGCTGGAAGGACCAGGCTGCAGCGCAGTTTCTCAAGAAGGTTCCGGGGCAACGCGCCAACCTGGGCGTCTTCTTCAAATTCTGCCGAGATACCAATGGATGGCGGTGCGCCCAACTTCCGGCCGCCCCCGCTATGGTTAGGGACGCTATGGTGGTCAGGCGCTTCCAGGCGCTGTGGCGACAACTGGAAGCCGACGGCGATGCTGCAACAAGACCGGAGCTTGCGCGGCTGATCGAGAAGGCCTTCGCGCTCAAGCGCGGCACGCTCGAGCAAGCGCAAGTCATCGAGGTGCGTTCCACGCCCTATTTGGCCCTGGACGGCACCCGCCATCTGGTCCCCAAGCCAATGCGCGCCCTCGTATCGCGCTGGTGGGCATTGCTGGCAGCCGATTCCGCTGGGGTCTAGGCAAGGCTGCAACGTTCCCAGCAGGCCCTATGAACGACTCTGCACGAAGCGCCGTGTCGCGGAAATCTGCTGAATCACGATGTATCGATAGTCGCTTCCGTCGTGGCAACGAAGTTCGCGGACGAGTTTGCGATCGGCCAGATAGGTCATCGCCGGATTCAAGCGGCGTGGTCCCCAGCCCAGGCGTGCATCGATCTGTACGGGACTACTGGGAAAGTCCGCGTCATTCAACATGTGTGCGGCCAGCGCCAACGCATCATCGCGAGGGTCCCAGTCTTTCCAGAACTTGTCGAAGTGTACGAAGAGTTCCCCTTGCGGGATGACGGGTCGATAGGGTTCGACGCGGACCATGTCGTTACCCAGCTCATACAAGGCGTCTTCGAGTTGGGTGTCGCTCAGGCCGGTTTTTTCCATCAACTCTTCGGTGGACAAGACCGGATCGAAATGCCGCGCGGTCGCGCTCTCTTCGACGAACACCTTTGCAACGGCATTGGCGCCTACAGAATAGTCGGGAGCGTGCTGATCGCGCCGGGCCAGTGCCCGCGGCACCGGGCCCAGTGGCGGCTTGCGAGACACGCCGTGAATATCACCAATCAGGTCGGTGAGGTCGGGCGGGTTCCCCAAGGCGGGTGAGGAGGATCCCGCCAAGAGCGGTGGCAACCGTTCCGCGGGAAGATCATGGCGCAAGGCGATAAACCTGGCTTGCTTGCCGACCTTACGAACGAACCCCGCATCCATCTCTTCCTGGACCCAAGGCTTGTCGATGGATGCTGGTGTCAGCAGTACGAGGAAGTGGGTGCAGTCGCCAAGGCCCTCATCGATGCGGCGCCGAATGCTGTCGCCCGCACTAATGCACCATTGGTCCCACCAGGTATCGACGCCAGCAGCAAGCAATCCGCGCGCAATATGCTCGGCGAGGCACAGGTCTTCATGCGCGTAGCTCAAGAACACCTTGGGAGTTATTGCCACTGGTGTCGCCTCTGCATCGGAATCGGTGTATGTCACGCCCAGACGTTCGCCGGCCAATGCCAGGAGTGGCTCGGATCCTTCGATCTGCAGTTGCATGCCGTCTAGGTCCTCGCCCGTAACTCGCGCCGTCGCGAACTCGCCCGTCTCCGGCAAGCGGAGAGCGGCTGCCTTCTCCTGGACATGATCTGCAACCAAGTCCGCCGCTGCTTTGCGTAGCGCCGCCTCGAACTCGCCAGAGTCGAACGGCTTTCCATTGAATTTGATCACCAGCCCCTCCCAGCTCAGACCGCGCGTTTTACGGCAATAGGGGGTTCCCTTCCGTAAAACGAACTAACTGGTTGATCTTATTGCATTTGAAGAGGCAGGGCGTGACTTGGTATGAGCTGGTATTACATTTTGATACCGGCTGCTACCGTCGGCGCCAGGCCGATCGACCGGGTGCATCGCCGCCTCAGCGCCGCGTGACAAGACCCTTGGATTGGCGGCGCGATGAGGGGGCGCAATCACGCTGGGCAACATGGCCATCGCGACTACAGCACCTTTTCGGCCCCGACCAGACTTGGGTGAGAAGCGGTCACCCCTATCGACGCGAGCGCGCAGACGCTGCAGGCTGCAGGTCTCTTGGAGCACCCATGGAAAGCACACGGACCGCGGTGTTGGCGCTGGCGGCCGCGATCGCATGGCAGCATCGCGATCCGCAGCTGCTTGTGGCTACCCTCATTTTGGGTCTGCGGGTTCCGGTAGTCGGTATCGAGCTCGACCACCCCTGCAGGTGGCCGTTAGGCGTCCAACTACTGGGACGCGCCTATCACTGATGCCCGGTTTCGTATCAGCGATTGATCGTGGATCCTGCGACGGTGCCGCAATGGCTTGCGTGTTGCCTCCCTTGCCCTTCGGCTTCTCCTGGCGCCGCATCGCGCCGGGCTCAGGTGCGCTGGTGCTTTGGCATATAGCGGTCGCGCGTCGGACAAGCAATTGCGCGATGCGATGCTGACCGAGCCAATCCTGATCAACCGGCCGTTTGTGTCCACGCCGCTGGGTACGCGTCTGTGCCGACCCTCGGGGGTCGTGCTCGACATCCTGCCGGCGGTCACCCGTACGTTCGCCAAGGAGGACGGCGAGGTGATCCTTGACGAGAACGGTCAGCGAGTCAGATAAGTTTGGCGGTCCCTAGAGAGCCGGCAACTAGCGTGTAGCCGTGTCGGCAATCACACACGCCAGTGTCCGGCGACCATTACCAGTGCTCCAAGGAGGATCAATCCACCACCGAGCAGGTCGATGCGATCGAGTCGGCCGTTGTCAACGAGCACCAGCCAGACCAGTGCCGTTGCGACGTAGATGCCGCCATATGCGGCGTAGATCCTGCCCGACGCTACCGGGTGAAGCGTCAGCAGCCAAGCGAATGCCGCGAGGCTGATTGCCGCCGGCAGTAGCAGCCATGCGGTTCCGCCTTCCTTGCGCCACAGCAGCACCAGCCAGCAGCCGACGATCTCCGCGGCAGCGGTGAGGACGAAGATGGCAGTGACCTTGAGGACTGCAATCATGCTCCGTCTCCCGCGTGCGTCACCAGCGTGTTCAAGACGCGGATGCCGATGGTGCCTCTGCAGCAAGAATCAGCCATTTGGTCAGTTCTCCAGCGTTCTTTTGATCGGAGCCGTTGTCGCTATGCAGCAACGGGAAGAGCCGGGCTGCAGTCGGTTCCGCTGACGGGCCCGCAGCTAGACGTGCGAATTCTCCGCGGCGCAGGCCACCAGTTCTATCTGCAAGGTGGCATGCGCGATACCGAACTTCTCACTGAGCGCAGCCACCAACCTCCCTCGCACCTGGTCGACATCGTCTGTCGGACTGGCGAGGACGATATGAGCGGTGAGAATCGGCTCTTTGGATGCCAAGGCCCATGCATGAACGTCATGTACGGCGCCGACGCTTGGATGGCTGAGCATCATTGCGCGAACCGCATCGAGATCCAGCCCGTCCGGCACGCCCTGCATCAGCACCTGCCCCGCCGCGCGCACGAGCGTCCAGGTGCGCGGCAACACCCACAGCCCGATCAGCACCGCGATGATCGGATCGGCGATGTACAACCCGGTGAACTGGATGATCAGCGCGCCGATGATCACTCCGACCGAACCGAGCATGTCAGCCCAGACTTCCAGGTAGGCACCCTTGACGTTGAGGCTCTCGCCGCTTCCGGCCTTGAGCAGGCGCATGGCAATCAGGTTGACCACCAGGCCCAGGGTGGCGACCACCAGCATCCCGGTTGAAGCAACCGATGGCGGTTCACTGAAACGGCCGACCGCTGCCCAAAGGATGTAGCCGGCGACCAGGAACAGCATGCCGCCATTGACGAGCGCGCCGATCGCTTCCATGCGCGCATAGCCGTAGGTGCGCTTGGCGTCTGGCGGTCGCCGGCTCAGGCGAACGGCGACCAGCGAGATCGTCAAGGCAATCACGTCGGTCGCCATGTGCGCTGCATCCGACAGCAGCGCGAGGCTATTGGTCAGCAGGCCGCCGACGACCTCCGCGACCAAAAAAGTGGCGGTCAGGCCGAGTGCCCACCACAAGGGCTTCTCGTGTTTGACCTCGCCGCCGTGATCGTGTCCGGCACCCATCACGTATTTCCCACGTTGTAGCTACGCCACGCTGAGCGTAGTACCCGCCACGCCGAGCGCAGGAACATCACCAGCAACGCCGCAGCAATGAGCAGATCGGGCCAGCCGGCATCGAAAAGCCAGACGCCGACGGCTGCCAGCAGAACCGCAAAGCCTTCGAACACGTCGTTGCGCGAGCACTCCCACGCCGAGGCGATGTTCACGTCGCCATGGCGGTAGGGCGTTAGCAGCCATAGGCAGATGCCGTTAAAGGCCAGGTTGAGCAGCGCCGCGATGCCGATGGCTTCGAAGACTGGCACTTCCGGGTGCGCGAGGCGCCAGCCGATCTGGACCGCCACCGCGATCGCGGCCCCCAGTATCAGCAGTCCCTTGAGCAGCGCGACCTTGGCCTTGGCCCGTGTACTGGCGCCGATTACCGCGATGCTAAGAAGGTAGGTGAGCGCATCGCCCAGGTTGTCGAGGCTGCCCGATAGCAACGACGACGATCCACTGTAGATGGCCGCCGCCAGCATCATCACGAAGGTGGCGATATTGATCGCCAGCACGATCATTAGCACCCGCCGCTGCCGCGCTTCCATGGCGCGGATATCGACGGTGCCGCTGCAGCATGAATCGGCCATGGGTTAGCCCTCCAAGACTTGTTGAGGCGGCTCGGTGTCGCGGTGCAGCCAACGGTAGAGCGCGGGCAGCACCAGCAGCGTGAGCAGGGTCGAGGAGACAATGCCGCCGATCACTACGGTTGCCAGCGGCCGTTGCACCTCCGAGCCGGTACCGACATTGAACGCCATCGGCAAGAAACCCAAGGAGGCGACCAGCGCGGTCATCAACACCGGGCGCAGGCGGCCGAGCGCGCCGTCGACGATGGCGTCCTCCAGCGGGTCGCCCTGTTCGCGCAGCTTGCGGATGAAGGCAATCATGACCAAGCCGTTGAGCACCGCCACACCCGACAGCGCGATGAAACCGACGCCGGCGGTGATCGACAGCGGAATCCCGCGCAGCACCAGCGCAAACACGCCACCGGTCAGCGCCAGCGGCACGCCGCTGAACACGATCGCCGCGTCCCTGGCCGAGCCGAACGCCATGAACAGCAGGCCGAAGATGAGCACCAGCGTCACTGGCACCACGACCGCCAGCCGGCGACTGGCTGAGATCAGCTGCTCGAACGTGCCGCCGTAGTCGACCCAATAGCCCTCCGGGATGTCGACCTGCTGCTCGACGCGTTGCTGCAACTCGGCAACAAAGCTGCCTAGGTCACGATCGCGCACATTGGCGGTGACCACCACACGGCGCTTGCCGTTCTCTCGGTTGATCTGGTTCGGTCCGAGAATCTTCTCGATCGTCGCCACCTCGCGCAACGGAATGGTCTGCGGCGTGTCGTCCGACCATGCGGGATCCCGGCTGGACTCGTCGGCGTTGATGTTGCCGCCCAAGGGAATGGGCAGGTCTTCCAGCGCCGTCGGATCCACCCGCATCTGTTCGGGCAGTCGCACGACGATGTCGAAGCGCCGATCGCCGTCGTACAACTCGCTGGCGACCTGACCACCCACGGCGGTGGCGACGGTCTGCTGCACCACGCTAGGGTTCAGGCCGTAGCGCGCCAGCGCCTCACGGTCCGGCACCACCGTCAGCAGTGGCAAGCCGGTGGCCTGTTCGGCTTTCACGTCGGCCGCGCCACTGACCGGTTTGGTCACCGCCTCGATCTGCTCGGCCACCTCGACCAACGTGTCCAGGTCATCACCGAACACCTTGATCGCCACGTCCGCGCGCACGCCGGAAATGAGCTCGTTGAAGCGCATCTCGATGGGCTGAGTGAACTCGTAGTTGTTGCCGGGAATCGTCGATACCGCTTCCTCGATCTCCGCGATCAGCACCTCCTTGGGTTTACGCGGATCGGGCCACGCATCCCGCGGTTTCATCATCAGGAACGTGTCGGCCACGTTCGGCGGCATCGGGTCGGTGGCGACCTCGGCGGTGCCGATCTTGCTGAACACCCGCTCGACCTCGGGGATCTGCATCACGCGCTCCTCCACCGCGATCTGCATCTTCACTGCCTGTTCGATGCCGGTGCCGGGAATGCGCATCGCGTGCATCGCGATGTCGCCTTCATCCAGGCTGGGAATGAACTCGCTGCCCAGTCGCGTCGCCAGCAGGCCGGAGACGACGACCAGCGCCAGCGCACCGCCGAGTACCCACCGGCGGCGCCGCAACGACCACGCCAGCGCAGGCGCGTAGCGGCGCTTCGTCCATTGCATGACGCGGTTTTCCTTCTCCTCGACGCGGCCGCTCAGGAAAATCGCGACGGACGCCGGCACAAAGGTCAACGACAGCACCATCGCGCCGGTCAGCGCCAGCACCACGGTGATCGCCATCGGGTGGAACATCTTTCCCTCGATCCCGGTCAACGCGAAGATCGGCAGGTACACCGCGGCGATGATGAACAAGCCGAACAGGCTGGGCCGGATTACCTCGACCGTGGCGGTGGCAGTCAGATCCTTGCGTTCGTCATCGGTCATGACCCGACCGAGCCGGTGCTGCACTTCGCCGAACCGACGCAGGCAGTTCTCGATGATGATCACAGCGCCATCGACGATCAGACCGAAATCGAGCGCGCCCAGGCTCATCAGGTTGCCCGACACACCGCCCTTGACCATGCCGATGATGGTGAACAGCATCGCCAGCGGGATCACGGCTGCGGTGATCAGCGCCGCGCGGAAATTGCCGAGCAGCAGGAAGAGCACCACGATCACCAGCAGCGCGCCTTCGACCAGGTTCTTGGAGATCGTCTCCATCGTGCGGTCGACCAGCTCGGTGCGGTCGTACACGGCGGTCGCCTCGACCCCGGCCGGCAAGCTGGCGTTGGCGTCTTCCAGCTTGGCTGCCGCAGCTTGGGCGACCTCGCGGCTGTTGGCCCCCACTAGCATCGCGACCGTGCCGAGCACGACTTCCTCGCCGTTCTGTGTCGCCGCACCGGTGCGCAGTTCCGGCCCTTCGTCGACCTGGGCTACGTCTCGCACGCGGATCGGCAAGCCATTGCGGCGGTCGAGAACGATGTCCCGGATTTCGTCCAACCCGCCGACCTGGCCCGGCACGCGCACCAGGTACTGCTGGCCATTTCGCTCGATATAGCCCGCGCCCATGTTCTGGTTGTTGGCGGCCACTGCGTCGACGATGTCCTGCAGCGTGAAGCCGAGCGCGACCAACTTGGACGGGTCCGGGGTAATGTGGATCTGCCGCTCGTAGCCGCCGATGGTGTTGACCTCGGTCACTCCGGGCGTGTTACGCATCTGCGGCCGGATCACCCAGTCCTGCAAGGTGCGCAGGTCGGTCGCGGTCCACGGCGCGCCATCGGGTTTGCGCGCCTCCGGCGCCGCGTCGACCGTGTACATGAAGATCTCGCCCAGACCGGTTGAGATCGGCCCCATCTGCGGCTCCAGCCCCTCCGGGATCTGCGACGGGATCTGCTGCAGCCGTTGGGCCACTTGCTGGCGGGCGAAGTACAGGTCGGTGCCGTCCTCGAACACCACGGTGACCTGCGACAGCCCATAGCGCGACAGCGAACGGGTGTAGTCCAGTTGCGGCAGGCCGGCCAGTGCGGTCTCGATCGGATAAGTGACGCGCTGCTCGGACTCCAGCGGCGAATAGCCCGGCGCCTCGGTGTTGATCTGCACCTGGACGTTGGTGATGTCGGGCGTGGCGTCGATCGGCAGCTTGGTGAAACTCCAGATGCCCACGCCAATCAACCCCAAGGTCAACACCAGCATCATCCAGCGGTGGTGGATGGAGAAGCGGACGATTTTTTCCAGCAGACCGCCCTCGCTCGAACGGGGCTCAGTGCTCATGCGAAGCCCCTTCCTTTTCGATGTCGGCCTTGATCAGGTAACTCTCCTGGACCACGACCTGATCACCCTTGTTGAGGCCCGACAGGATTTCCACCCGTCGGCCGTCGCGCTGGCCAACATCGACCGGTTGCGCTTGATACGCGTCGCCGACGCGAACGAACACCACCTCCTCATCGTTCATGGTCTGCAGCGCCGACAGCGGCACCATCAGCTCGACCGGCTGCTGCTCGACCGTGATCCGCGCCTTGACCGCCGAGCCGGGCCGCCACAGGCCATCGGCGTTGTCGATCGTGGCGCGGGCGACGGTGCTCTGGCTGGCCGTCGCCATGCCCGGCAGCACGCGTTCGAGCACGGTCTGAACCGTCTTGCCGTCGCTCATGCGGGTGACTTCCACTGGCACGCCTGGCTGGATGTGCTGGGCGTCGGCGCCGAAGATGTGCAGGTCGACCCACAGCTGCGACAGGTCGGCGATCTCGAACAGCGGCATGCCTTCGCCGGTCAAGCCGCCGACCGAAGCGCTACGCGCGGTGACCACGCCGGAGATCGGTGCGGCGACGCTGTAGGTGCTGAGGCTGAGGTTGCTCTCGATCGTCGCCAGGGTCTGCCCGGCGCGCACCCGGTCGCCGACATTGGCGCGCAGCGAGCGAATGGGGCCGGGAAAACGTGCGGTGACCTCGGCCACGCGGCCTTCGATCGGCGTCAGCAGGCCCTGTACTTCGTGCTCGTCGGCGATCACCCCGGGACCGGCCGCCTGCACCTTGATGCCCGACTCTTCGGCGGTGGCCGCGGTGATGACCGTGCGGCCTTCGTAACTCGGGTACTCCCAGCGCAGCATCTTGTCGTCGATGCTGGCCAGCACCTCGACCTCGAACGAATGGGGTTCCGCGACCGTGTCGGCCGCGGCCAGGCTACCGTCTTCCTGCGGTGTGAGGGTGTAGCTCGTGGTCTGACCGCCCAGGCGAGTCACCCGCACCTCGACTTTGCCGGCCGTCGCCGGCAGCGGCTCGCCGTCTTCGTACAGCCACGCCTGGAACCGCGGCGGCGTGCCGTCCTCGGCCATCGCCAGTTCCACTGTGTAGCCGTCCTGTCGGAGCAGGCGGCCACCGTGCTCGCCAGTCTCGGCCTTCGCTTCGGCGTGTTCGCCGGACTCTTCCGCGGCATGCTCGCCGGCGGCCTCATTGGCGTGGTCATCGCCGCCGGACTCGCCGCCGCAGGCGGCCAACGACAGTGCCAGCGCTAGCGCTAGCGCGCTGATCAGGTGGACAGGCTTCACGGGGAAACTCCTTGTTCGGTGTTGGACCCGGAGCCGGCGACGAACGCCTGGCCGGTGAGTCGCTGGATTTCGATCAAGGCGCGCTGGGCATCGAGCGCGGCCTCCAGTTGTTGCTTGCGCGCGGCGGTGCGCTCGGCCTGCAAGGTCGCCCATTCCAGATAGCTGGCGGCGCCGGCGCGGTAGGCCGTGCGTGTGGCGGTTTCGGCCTTGGTCAGCCGTGGCAGCACGTCGTCGCGCAGACGCTCGACCTCGACCGCGGCGACGCGATAGCGGCCGTGGGCCTCGGCCAGGGTCGAGTACAGCGACAGGCCCTTGGCTTCGCGCTCGATCTCCAGCCCGGCCAGCTCGGCCCGCGCGGCGCGAATGCCAGGCTGGGCCCGGCTCGCGCTGCCCAGCGGGATCGAGACGCTGCCAATCAGGCCGAAGTCAACGCTGCCCTGCAGCCGGCGCACGCCGACCTGCCAGTCCAGGTTCGGCGTCGCTTCGCTGCGGGCGAGTTGCAGGCGCGCCTCACGGATGCGCGCCTCGCCCACGAACTGCGCCAGCTCCGGCGTCCGCGCCAGCCAATCGGCGAGCACCGCAAAATCGGCCACCTCGGGCAGCGCCAGCGGATCACCGCCGGCCACCTCAAACGTGGGGGCACGTTCGCCCCACAGCGCCGCCAGATGCTGGCGTGCGGCCGTCTCGCGTTGCTGCGCCCGCGCACGATCGAGTTCGGCTCGGGCCAATGCCGCCTGCGCGGTCAGCACCACCGATTCGGGCGAGGCGCCGGCTTGCAGCCGCTTGCGGGCTTCGGCGACCGTGCGCTCGCGCTGCTCGATATCGAACCGCGCGATCGCGGTTTGCTGCTGCGCGGCTACGATCGCCAGATACCGACGCGCCACCTCGGCCAGCAGGTCGAGCCGCTGGGCCTCACGCTCGACGGCCAAACCATCGATCCGACTCTGCGCCAAGGTGCGGCGCGCATCGAGCTTGCCACCACGCTCCAGCACTGACGCCAGGCTCAGGGTGATCTCGGCGCCGTCCAGGCCGCTGGCCGCGCCGGTGCCGAACGCGTTCTCGACGCTGGCGCCGGCGACCAAGGCCGGGCGCAACGACGCCCGATCCAGTTCGGCTTTCAACACGTCACGACGAGTGCCGAACAGCCGCAGGTTGGGATGGGTGTTGGCGACGCGTTGAAAAGCGTCGTCCAGGGTCAAAGGGTCGGCGGCGTGCGTGGGAAAGGCCACGACACACACGACGACAAGCGCGGCAAAGGCCGCGAGTCGCAAACGCATGGGGATTGCTCCGATTATTCGAGATGACGGGTGCCGGCGTCATGCCGGCGGCGCGGTCACATGAAAATCGGAGGCTTGAACGGTGAAGTCAGGCGCGTCTGCAACGGGATCGCCGTCTTGGCGATCGCCAGGCGGCCGCTCAGCGGCATGACCGGGAGTGGCTTCAACACGGGCAGCAGGGCCGCGGTGGCACCGCAGCAGTGCGAAAAATGCAGCAGCACGTGCAGGGTCTTGACTCCGCCTTGGTCCTGCTCGCCGGCCGCGGCCAGTTCCGCATCCAACTCGTCGGCGTGCAGGTCGTGGCTGTGCGTGCCCGAGGGGTCGTGTGCAAGTTCGTGCATCTCACCGACGGTCGCCATTACCGGTTGCAGCACCAACCCCAGTGCAAAGAGCCCCAGCACGAGAACGCGCAGGAGCGGCAACCAGCGGCGGCGGCGAAAACGGGTCATGGTCGCGCAGGGTACCTGTGGGACGCGGGGTTACACAATTTCACTCTATGCCGAGGTCGTGGCAGCCCAAGACTCGCATGTGCGAATGCGACTTTTTATTCCGCATTATCGGACGGCGTACGACGCTGGTCTTCGACCAGCTGCGGGGTCGTTCCCAGGAGCGCAGCGAACGCCTCAGGCGCATCAGTGAACCTGGCGGGCACGCTCCAGGTCGAGGGCATGGGGCCATGTGGCGTTCCCCTGATGAACTGGCCAATTTCGGCAGGACTGAAGGAGAAGTCCCGCGGCAATCCCAGTTGCAACCTGGCTCTGCCGTCGGCGGCATTGCATTGATCGCAGATCACGACCCGGTCAAAGCGCGCCGTTCCTCCCGGCGCGTCCCCGCCATGGTCGTGATGGCGGTGCAAGGCGTCCACCCAACCCATGAACGCGTTAGGTTGCGTGGGGAAGCGCAGGGTCCAGCGCATGATCTGGAATTTCGACCGGCGACAGCTGGGGCACGTCGACTCCGCCTAACGGTGATTGGCCCTCCTAAAGATTCCGCTCAGCTACCGGGCTCTTGAACTGATTAGCCACAATTTGCACGCTTTAGCTAATTAGGCGGATTCGGTGATTTTCTGCAAATCACAGTCGCCAACCGCCGCACCCCGTCAAACGCCACGCCGGGTCTTTTCCCTGGCCGAGGATCTATTTGGCCGCAGAGACTACCGAACCATTAGCGCGGAAATATCAGGGCCACTCCCGCGCAAAACTCCCAACCAGCACGGTTTGCCGCTGACAATGTTAGGCCAGCTGCGGTATCCCACAACTGGACTCATTGAAGTTGTGGCATATCTGGTACGTGCCTGGATGGCCGGGGAATCGCTCTCGCCCCAGTGGTCCCGCGCCAGTAGCGTCACCGTGAACAAGGCACAGCAGACCGCCAGTTGGGAGTTGGTCGCCACCATGGCAGCGTCTCGCCGATTCTTCCACTGGAATGCACGGGCTACGTCCAGCTGGAGCTGAGTGATCTGGGCCTGTGGTCAGGAGCATGCAGCGACATGCGGCCGCTCGTGTCGTACGTCGTCAGGCGTGTCGCTGGCGCTTGGGAGGCGGAGTTACGCGCGAGCGGCGACGCGCCGGGTACTGCGCTGCGGCGGGTTACGGCAATCCTCTGCCGTCTGTAGTTCCGTCCGCACTTCCATCAGCAGCGTACCGAGCTTGTTCTGGCCAACGCCGTTGACTTCGCCCCAGAGGCGATTGACTGGCGAGTCGACGGTTGCCGTCTCGACCAATCGCGCGGTGCCGGTACTCAACAACAAGGCCTTGAGGTCCTCGAACTGGGTGAACTTCGCACGCAGGATGCGCTTCATGCGGTCGAACTTCGTTGTCGACCAACCCGGCGTGATATCCCAGTAGTAGAGACCATGGGCGGCCATGGCGAGCAGGGCGGGCGACGGCGCGGACATCAGCCAAGCCCTGACTTCGGGCTTGCGGGCTTTACCAGCCTGGTAGGCGTGTTCGGCGGTCGGGTAGCGCTCGCCTTCGAATTCGAACTCGCGCCGAAACAAGTTGCTGAAGGCGCCGTAGGGTCGCTCGTTGGAGCGGTAGAAACAGATCTCCCGGGGCATGGCGCGCTCCATTTATTGATTTTATAGTAATATTCAGGAAATATAGTAAATAGTCAAGTCCGGAAGTGCCCATGCAGCGTGGCCGCCCGCCCGCAAATTCCGATTCCGCAGCCGTCACTGCACGGGCGGAAATCGAAGAATATCGGGTTAAAGTGGGGTTGACGCTCGGGCAGATGGGGCCGCCTGCGGGGGTTACGCATGCGACGGCGGCCCGGGTCCTCTCGCACGACCCGCCGACATGGACGCCGGGATTTCGCGCAATTGTGAAATTTATAAATGAACAAAAAAACGGGGGACCCGGGCTCATCGAGCTGACCTCGGCGCTGCGCGGGCAGAAGGACGCAGCGCACGCGGCGGCGACGTTGCTTAGAGCCGTCGCCACCCTGTTGGAAAAACCTTAACGACGTAGGAGAGCGCCTCAGGCGAAGGCGCAGACGTTCCCGATCTCCACGAAGGGCTCGGGGCGAGACAACCGTTGCGGCGTCGCGTGCGGAATGGACGTCACATTCAGCTGCTCGTAAACGCAGCGAATCGACGCGTCGTACAGGGCGCCGCGTGCCCCGAGGAAACCACAGCTCCATGCTGCGACCCTAGAGGCTGCGCGCATGATCTCGTTGAGTTGGTTCGCGCCCAGCTCGTAGGGTTTACGATCGGTGTCCAAAAGCAGGAACAGCAGCGCGCTGGTGAACCAATCGCCGGCGCCGCAGGAATCAAGCGTCTCGGGATTGTCGACCGCGGGCACGGCCTGCCACGCGCCTTCTCTTTCGTGTGCCCAACGCAGGCCATTTCGGCCCTGCGTTTCGATCCACAGGGCGCTGTCCCTGGCCGGCATTGCGTTCTCCAGCGCCTGCGCCCGATCATGGGAGTATTTGACGATATCGGCCAAGCCCATCATGTCCGACATCCATGGCGCGTCGGAGGGGGAGGAAGGTTCGTATACGACAAGTGCGCCTGCATGCTTGGCGCGTTCGGCCAGATCGATGACCCCACCGGAAAGCCGGTCGGCGAAGAACACGTCCGCTTCCCGGGCATATCGCCCAAGCGAATTGAGCCAGCTATCGGAGGGGCGCTCGTAGCTGGGCAGCTTGCCGCCGCAGTGCGGACAGGCGTCGGAAAACCAATGGTTGGCATGGCCATGGGCATCGACGTCGATGTGGTGCGCAAACACCGGCACCCGCGAGGTACTCCCGGCCGGCGCTGTGTGCATGAATACGCCTGAACGCAACATCTCGGCCCGAATCAGATGGCCCGAGGCGGACTCGTCGAAGGATCCAAACCAACTCGAGCGCCAACCCATGCGCGCCAAAATCGCGAGTACGTTCCCGCAGGTGCCGCCGCCGCTAGCCGAATAGGACACACCAGACGGACCGTTCTGAACAATCAGGTCCAGTGCTGTGAGGCCGGTTCCGACAATATAGGGCATGGCGTTGTCCGTCAGTCCCGCTGTGAGCTGCCAGGTGATTGCTTCTCGCCAACCAATCCCAACGACGTCGGATCGGGGTCGCGGGGCCACCTTGAGAATTCGACCCGTACTTTACACCCCAATGGCGCGAAGGAGCTGAGAACGGGGTCGGATTTTGGCCCTGATTTCCTGAGGCTAACGGCAGCCCTTCGCGAAATCGGACAGGCAGGGCTGGATCCTTCCGCGAGGTCTCCCAAGTGCCCATCCAAGGGTGCACCAGGCGGCCTTGGCGCCAAGGCCCGCCGGGGGGCCTGGCATTGAACCAATCGACGTTCCGGGACGCAGTTGTCGCGGCCGGTGAAACGACCATCGTGCCTTGGAATATGCCTTGGTCGTACGCGCGAACTGCTCGCGGCGAGGGGGTGACGTCAGCCGACGGAATCGTGTCGTCGATTGATCCAGCGTCCAAGCTAAGGCTATATTCCAAGCGGGGATGTCAAGCACCGCCTCTTGAGGGACCTCGAGAGTGCACCGCGTGCCGATGGCAAACGATCAGGGATAGGACGTCGATGATCAACACGCTTGCCCTCAATCTCATCGGCCACGTGATGAACTGGGACAATGAAGTCGCCACCAGGGAATACGCCTGGCTGCGGCTAATGTCGTCGATGAAATACGACGGGTACTCGGATTTCCGGGCCGGCGTCCGCTTCTTGGAAAGCTTGGTCTCGTGGCTGAGGCAATTCGAGCCGGCCGACCGGGAAGTGGCCTACGACTTTATCAAGACGCGAATTGTCTACATTTCGACGCTGGAAATGCAGCGGGTGATCGAGAACTTCATCCCGGAAACCGTTACGCCGTTTCTGCGGCAGTCGGTAGCAATCTCGCTTGGCATCAAGCCATACGAGGTTTGGAAAACGGTCGAAGCCTCGAAAGCCTTCAGCCAGGCCCTGCGGCGTTGTCTATTTGTCGGATTGAGTGACGGAAGCCGCATTGACGTGCTTCGCCGGGCCAACTCGGGCCGCCTGTCGCAAGAACAGGTGATCCCGATGATGAATGTCGACGACGACAAGTGGAAAAGCCTGGGGAAAGACCTGAAAACCGAGCAGGGCCCGGACGCCGCCTTTGAGGACGTCTATTTAATCGACGATTTCACCGCTTCGGGCACGACCTTCATTCGTTTCCCCGAAGGGGGGAAGCCGAAAGGCAAGCTTGCGAAGTTTGAAAACATGGTTCAGGACGCCAAGGCCAGACTGGGTGCTGACTTTCCGTTGCGGGATCAATACACCCTACATATCCACCACTATGTCTCAACGATGCAAGCCCATGACGCGCTGCAGAAGCGAATCGACGAGGCCGCAATCATGCTTTCCAACCGAAGCTATCGCGCCGCAAGTATCACCGAGGGAACATTGCTTCCCGCCGACCTTAAGATAGGCAAAGTCGACGCATCGGGCTCGGCGACCCCGACAACTCCTGGCGATGGCCCAATCATTGGTCTGTGCGACAGCTATTACGATAATGATCTGTTCGAACGCTTGAAAATACACTGCGAGGAGGCGGGACAAACGAGCATGCGTTATGGCTATGCCTACTGCGCTTTGCCTGTAATTTTGGAGCACAATACGCCCAACAATTCGATCCCTCTGCTGTGGGCAGAAACGGACGGGAAGCAAGGTCCGGCGATGCGGCCGCTCTTCCACCGTCGCGACAGGCACGGTTGATCTAGATGGCCAATCCATTCCTCAGACGGGCAACTGAGTACGTTCGGGAAGACGAGTCCTTCCTCTCGATCGTCAGCCCGGCGCCGCTGACGACATTTCTGGCTAAGAATAAGCACCGCGACGACGTGTTCGAGGTGCCAGTTCGCATCATCGGTGCACCCGGAAGCGGCAAGACGATGTTAGCCACGCTGGCCGAATTCAAGATGGTCGAGGCCATCTTGAAGGACGAAACCAACCCGGCTAATCGCACGCTTGCTGATGCCTTGGGGCAGGCGGGATTCTTGCGTGACGGAACGCCCCATGTCGCCGCCGTTCGCGTGCCGATGGAATCGGAGTACCGGGATTTCTGGGAGCTGCCCTACGATTCGGTGGTGAAGACCAAGCTCGCCTTCTGGCTCGTGCAGGCCCGGGCCATGCTCGGCCTCATCAGGAACCTCACAGCTAACAGAACGCGGGAGCTCTCCGACGTCGAGTTCATTCCCCGCGCAAACTACGAAGCGCACCTCGAGCAGATTGGTGGCCTCACCGCCATAGGCATCCGTGATCGGGCCTTGGCGGTCCAGCGCGCCATCTATTCCGTGGGAGCGGGGCTACGGGCGCCCAAGCTCGAAGATCTTCCGGCCGACGCGACGGCGCCCTATGCGCCATTCGACGCCATCAGCAGGATCAAGATCAGCTGGAAGGGAAAGGCAATCGAGCTCAGTCCACTGGTCATGCTTGATGACGTGCACGCGCTCCACCGCGATCAGCTCGAAGAAATGTTCGGGGTCCTTTCGCGCCGGGAGATGAAGTTTGGCAGGTGGATGATGATGCGCCTGGACGCACTAAGCCCCGGCGCGGTCCTGAAATCGTCCGGGAATCAGCCGACCCACAATCTCGCCACGGGCCGCGACTTCGTCGATATCCGTATGCAGGGCGACGAGAAGAAGGAAGTGGCGCGACGCCAGTTCAGGACCATGGCACGCGACATGGCCAAGCGCTACTTGCCCATGGTCGAAACGTTGCGAAATCGAAATGCAACGGACATCGATCGGTTGCTGCCTTCCGAACCCCCGAAGCTCAACTCGAGCGATCAAAAAGCCCTTCAGGACAAGGTCAACAAGGAACAGGCCCGGCTAGGAATCAGCCAGACGCGGAGGAAGGAGATTGACGACATTGTCGATGATTTCATTGGACGGACCATGTCTTACGACAATGGAGCCGACATTGCTCTAGCCATGAAGCGGATCCTGCTTCATCGACATGCCATTCGGCTTGCGCGTTCGATGCCCTCGTTGTTTGAGGAAGTCGATCCCGACCTTAAGAAGCCCGTCAAGGCGGATTCGGACGTGGCGCATGGTGCTCGCTTGCACCTCTACCACGAGTTCAATCGGCCGTTCCACTACGGCGTTGATGACATTTGCGACGCTAGCAACGAGAACGCGGAATTGTTCCTGCAGTTTGCAGGCGAGTTGGTTGCCAACATCGAGACCCGGGCCATCCGGAACAACACGCTGCCATTGTCGGCGCGTGATCAGCAATCGATTCTGACCAAAAAGGCCCAGTCGATCATGAACGATTGGGCGTTCTCGCATGCACAGCGCGTCCGGAACATGGTTGACGCCATGGGCCGTGATTGTCTGGGAGAGTCGACCCTGCCTAATGCGCCATTGGGTTCCGGCGCGAACGCGATCGCCGTACTCGAGACGGAAATGGAGAAGCTATCGTTCGAGGACGAGTTGAGCGCTGTGTTGAAGCATGCGGTTGCGAACGGCGCGATCACCATCGAACGAAACTATGGCCAAGGCGGAAAGCTTTGGGCACTGATCGAACTGAGCGGAACGGTCGGACTTGTTTATGGGTTGACGTTCAACCGTGGCGGGTTCCTGGAGAAGGACCTCGACTATCTTCGTTCCATCACGGGCTTGGCTGATGCGTAGCCATTGGGCGAATTGCATCGCCAACTTCGACACCAATGTCGAAGCCTTCGCGGCGGATTATTTCGGTGATGCATCCAAGCGTGTCCTGTTGATCGCAGCGGCCGGGTTCGATCCGCGCTCGCGCAGGGTGACCGAGATGTTGTCGGCCGCGTTGGGGGATCGTCTGTCGGCGATTTTCATTCGCGAGGATCGTCCTGCGCCTTCCACGGCGTTGGTGGAACGTGCCGACAAAAACGAGGAGGTCCTCAAGAAGTTGGTGCCGGACTCCACGACGGTCTGGGTCGAGATCTTCGCCGATGATGGGGCTCCAGTGGGCGGCGCACGGATCGTTTCACATCTGGAAAAATATGCGGTTCCTGAGGACGTCACAGACGTCGTGCTCGATTTTAGTGCTTTGTCGCTCGGGATCAGTTTTCCCGCGGCGAAAATGTTGCTTGAGGATTGCGAGGCCGCGACCAATCGAGCGTTTCACCTCATGATCGTGTCGAACCCGGAACTTGACGACAAGATCACCTGCGTCCACTCCAGCCGCCCCAGTATGGCCAGGGGCTTCGCACCGCCGGCGGAGGATGAGAACCTGGATGTCGCACAGGTCTGGATTCCGCAACTTGCGCATGGAAGTGCGGCGTCGCTGACCCAGATCGGCATCACCGTCGGCAGGTGTTACAAGATCTGTCCGCTACTGCCGTTTCCTGCCCGGAACCCCCGGCGCGCTGACGACTTGATCACCGAGTACGGAGTAGCCTTGCGCGAGTGGGACGTGGATCCGCGCGACGTCTTGTATGGTTCTGAACGAAATCCTCTGGACTGCTACCGCACGCTCTCGATGCTGAAGTCCAGGTTCGATCGAACCATGATGGGAACCTATACCCCTCGGGCGGTGCTGTCCCCAATCGGCAGCAAGGTGCTCGCGGCCGGCGCCCTGATGGCGGCAATCGAACACGCGATGGCGGTCTGCTATCTCGAGGTGGAAAGTTACGAACTCGACGATGCCCCGGACGGAGTGTCCGGCCCACCGGACATGGCCGTCCACCTGGTTCTGTGCGGGCCGCTTTACGACAGCTACGAGAAAGCAGCGGTCTAACGCTGGCGCCTGACGGACGTCAGATGTTGGCTCCTGGGCGCGCAGGATCAGGCGTGATCGCCTGTGGTCCCCAAGGACTTGATCTGCGCGAGCAAATACGCAGTACCTGCCGCACCGTGCAGGTCGGGCGGTAGCAGATTCCAGCAGACTTTCATCTCTGAGGAGCAATCGCCCACGGAGAATCCAAGCGGCGCCGACAGCAGTTCCCAGTCGTTGCCAGGACGGGCCCCGCGATCGCCAAGCCGCAGCACCTCCTCGGACGAACATCCGGCCAGCTCGGCGACCCGAGCGACGACGTTCAGTTTCGAGCACTGCGGTCCGAGGACATCGACCGAGTGCGAGCTGAGCCACACGGGAATGGAGCTGAGTCCATGGCGGTCCAAGCATTCCCGCGTTGCCCGCCAGGCGCCGAGCAACGGCAGGCCCTTCGCAGGCGTTACGGTCAGTTGATGCGCCCGGGAGCGCAGCTCGCAGAGCCCACGATTTGCCACCTCGCTCTGGAGGAGGCGCGATGCGCGTAATAGGTCGGGAGTCGCCGGCCCACCATCCAGATCGGGAATATCCTCGTGCAGCCCCAATACGACTGCACCGTTGTGGTAGCCCACCACGACGCGCGGCCACAGCGGCTCAGGAACCACCTTGATGAGCTCCTTGCGGACGGAGTCTCCTCGGCCAGTGGCAACACCGAAATAGATTCCAGATTCGACTAGCCGCGCGACGTGCTCCCCCACCGAAGCCGGGATGGGCTCAAACCGCTTCGGGCTATCAACCAGGGTGCCGTCGTAATCAGCGACGATCGCAGGGACCCGTGCTGATTCAAATCGCCGCTTTGCCTCCCGATAGGCGCCTTCCCACGCCTTCGCATGGGGACCTCCTGGTTGGATAGCCGGGGACTTCCTGAAGATTGCGCGTTCGACCTGGCTCATGGCGGTACGACGGGGGTACGGATAGCCGCCGGCGTACAGCTTTTCTCCGAAAGCGGGGACGCCCGGCCGCCCAGGATCGCGACCGATCTGCTTGCCGATCTCGGCCGTCAGGTGAATCGACCAGGACAGGGCGGCGAGTGCGCCGGCAATGCCTTCGAAAGGAACCTGGATGGCGCGAACCGGAAGGGATGCCGGAAGCAAGTCGACTGTCGGTTGTGCCAACGTGTTCGACGCCGGGGTCGTAATGGCAATGAGTGAGGTACGGTCAGCACGATCGGCCGCCCAGAAGTGTCGTCCATGAGCAAAGTTACGGAGATCCGCAGACCAGATATTGGCGAGCGCGGTCTCGATTAGTCGGGTCTCCAAATCGTTGGCAGCAAGGGAGGTCCAGCTGTCGTGCAGCAGGACCAAGTCACGTCCCGCCGCGTGATCGCGTGCCGTCTCACATGCGGCCTGCTCGCCCCAGGCGCGGAGTTCCTCGAACACGTCGCCGTCGAGCGAATCGGAATCCAGCCAACCAGAATAGGCCTGCGCCAGCGCGCAGCTCATGGCCCAGACGCTGCTGGTCGCCAGAAAGCCATCCCCCTCGCCGGTAAGATCGAATTCGACCACGTCGGCCCTGAGCTTTTCCTTGAGCCACTCACCCAGCGGCGTTCCCAGATGGCCGATGAAGCCCACGCAGCATGCGTCGCCGCGTGTCTCCGCCGCGGCAGCAGCCTGTCGAATGTCCGGATGCCTCCCGCCGGCCGAGACGAACCAGGTCACTGCACGCACCGGCGAGGCCAACGACACGTAGTCCAGAGGCGTCATCGCGACCGCTGAACTACCGAAGACCGTCCGTTGCAAATGGCACGCCCACTCGGCAACCACTTTGGCGCCGCCGGAGGCGACGACAATCAAGCCGTGGTCGGCGGCCAGCGCTGCCTGTTCTCTGAGCTTGCCGATCACCGCCTGCGGCACGCTGGCCTGCGCGGCCCGAAGTTCGGACAATTCGGCTTGGTAGGATCGGCCCACACTCCCTCCTGCACACGTCACGCAGCAATGCTTCGAAACCACATCCAGTCTGCCTCATTCCACAATGCGGTTGAGGCCTCTCACGAGTTGATATTCTGGGAAGAGTCCGAGCAGACCCACCAGCTTTCTAGGCGGCCAAAGGGGGGCCTAATTCAGCGCACCGATCCCCTCATCGCCGGGCGCTAAGTGCTTGAGTCAGAGAGGGCGCCGCGCCCTGCGCTGAAATTGGCCCCCTGACGGGCAGTGGTCCAGGTCCATGGTGCGCTGAATTTGGCCCCCTCCTAGGCGCCCCGGTGATCCGCGGTGCGCTTAATCCGCCCCCCTTGACGATGGCCTATGCGGCGTCAACCCCGCTGGATTTGGCCGAAAACGGCACCGTGATGCCCGTACGCTGAATTCGGCCCCCCTCCCGAGTGCGGCACTTGGTGCGCTGAATTCGGCCCCCTGGCTGGGCCATCACTTGAGGCGGCCCCGCTCCGTGACCCGCGCCATGGGTGATCAACCGGACTTCTTTCGACCGCGCTTTCTATTGGCGTCCCCGCACCATGCGACCAGAAACCGCTCGAACGCGTTCGAATCCAGGCACTTCTTGTCGCCGGTTGCGTACTGGTGCTTGAACGCATGACCCTTCATCGGCGGATACGCTCTGGCAACATTCGCTGCGACGACATCCAAGTGCCGGCCTTTCGCAGCAACAATGCCCTTAAGCATCGCTTTGCAAATCAGCTGGTGATCGCGATCCGCACTACGCGGATGCGCAAGGGCTGCCATCAAGAAACTCTCCGAAGGACGACACTCGACTTCGAATACGAGCATGTGGTGGTCCTTGTACGCGAACTCCACCACGAGTACAGCTCGCTCGTAAGGGCCCGCACCCTCTGTTTTATCAGAGGGCATCAGATGCCAACGACCTCTTTGCCCCTTGGGCTGAAATTGGTCAGCGTAAAGGCTCCAGACGACGCGGCCTCCTCGTTCGGCGGGCAATCCGGAATCCATCGGTTGAATGGTGCACATTGCGCCAATGACGTCTTTCTGGCGGAGCACTTCGAGGCAGGCCAGTAGATCCTCAAATTGCGGCACCTGCTTACGCACACCCGAAGTGGCGCGGACCTTCTCGCCGGCTTGCCCGCCAGCGACTGGCTTTGCGGTGGATCCCGGCCCGGGCTGCGGCTCGGGTGGAGGCGGAGGACTGCCGGTGTATTGCTTGCTGGACTCCTTGACCTGCTTTCGCTCGTCAAGGTATCCCAGCCATCCAAAGGTGTCGCCCTCGACGATGCTTTCTGATCTCTTCGGATCTGGAGCGTGCTTACTCCCGATTCGCCCTTTCTTGGAGCTGTCGCGATGTCCAGGCCGCGAACCACCAAAAGGAGCTGGATCGTTCACGGGGGTGACATTTTCCGCCGTTTCACCGCTATTTGCACGAGTCCAGGCGAGCCCCGGTGTATACGGTGGCGCCGACGCGCCCACAATGCTTGTTACCAAAAATGCGCCTTGAGGCCTGGCTCGCGTCGGCGCAAGGTCATAGCCCTTGACGCGGAGCTTCATCACGTAATCGGGACGGAAGGGCAACGTCGCGTTGCAAAACCATTGCTTGTTGGCTTGCCGTTGCACCGCGGCGTGCGCATAGAGCGCATCGACTTGCTTTCGCGCGAATTCGTCAAAATAGAACAAGGCGACGTGCCACCGAAACTCATCAGGGATTCGCGTGTTGAGAACCAGCTGCCACTCTCCATCAGGGGCAACTTGTGTTCTCAACCCACTCTCGAACTCGGTTTCGCAGACGAGCCGCTTGTAAACCGCATCCCACGGGCCTGACATCAACGCATCGGCCATCTCACTATGGGGGCCGTAGAAGCGTTGAAAGATCACCATTCTAGGAAGGATGACGTCCCGCCCATCGCTACCCGTGATGACCAGAATTTGTTGGCCTTTCCACGCTGACTCAACATGGTATTCAGTGCTTACCAGTGGCCGAAAGGGCATCCTCGGGTCCCAACCTGGCGGTGGCGTCAGGGAATCCCCCAACTGCAAGCCGCGGGCCGATCGCTCTGCTTCTGGCAGGGAGAAGGTGGTGACTTTCCCCGGCAGTTGGGCTCGGTACTTACGGCTTTGATAGATGTGGCCGACACGTAGTAAAGGCAAAGATCCGACATGGACGCGCGCAGTCCGAAAGCTCCCGGGCGGGGCCAGGCCGAATAGCTTGGCAATCTCCTGCCGAGTCGTTTGACTGGCCCTGCGTCCTACCTCGGGGGGGATGCGCTGCAAGAGGATATCGACCCCAGGGGATTCCGATGAGCCATGGGGTAAAACAAACCGGTCTATGTTCTTGACCATCCAGAAGTCATCGCCTTCTGGAAATTCCTCGAATATCGGCATTGAGCGAGCACCATCCCTGATGCCCGGAGACTACCTAGGATTCGGAGTCGCATCAATTAGCGGACAGTCGCGCGATTTAGTGGATTTCACAACCGCCGCCGACGAGCGAGTTCGCGCTCGCGGTGTGGTGCGGACTTCGATACGGGCGCGAACGCCAGCGTGCAGGGTCGAGACCGCGGCCGGAGACCGATGCGATCGCGGCACTTTCCAGTGCCTCGGCTTCGCTGGCTTCCGGCAACAGCGACGGCAGGCGTGAAGCGAGCAGGGTCTTGCCGCAGCCGGGAGGGCCGAGCAGCAAAAGATGATGGTTGCCGGCCGCGGCGACTTCCAGCGCGCGCCGCGCCGCTGCCTGGCCACGCACGTCGGCCAGGTCCGGGCCCGGATCGCGCATGGTCGGCAGCGCGATCGCACGCTGCAGCGGCTTCCGTCCGGCCAGGCCCGCGCAGGCTTCGAGCAGGGTGCGCGCGGTATGCGCTTCGATGCCGCGCGCCAACGCGGCCTCGGCGCCATTGCCTTCGGCCACCAGCAGGCGCCGGCCCGCGGCTGCGGCCGCCAATGCCGCCGGCAGCACGCCATCGACCGCGCGCAGTTCGCCGGTCAGGGCGAGTTCGCCCAATATCTCGATGCCTTCCAGGGCGGACAGGGGCAGCTGCTCGCTGGCGGCGAGGATGCCCAGGGCAATCGCCAGGTCGTAGCGGCCACCTTCCTTGCGCAGGTCCGCCGGCGCGAGGTTGACGGTAATCCGTCGTGGCGGGAACTCCAGTTGCGAACACTGGATCGCCGAGCGCACGCGCTCGCTGGCTTCGCGCACCGCGGCCTGTGGAAGCCCGACGATCGACATCCGCGGCAAGCCGCCTGCCAGGTGCACCTCGACCCGGACCGGGGGCGCGTGCACGCCGGCACGTGCACGGCTGTGCACGAGCGCGAGGCCCATGGTGGCGGGTCAGGCTTGCGGGGTGCCGGAGGGCATGCCGTCGGAAGGCATGCCGTCGGAAGGCGTGGAAGCGAGCTGCGCTTCCAGCTCGGCGACGGTGCGCTGCAACGCTTCGAGCTGCTCACGGGTGCGCATCAGCACCTGGCGCTGCACGTCGAACTCCTCGCGCGTGACCAGGTCGAGCCGGCCGAGACCGGACTGCAGCACCGACTTGAAGTTCTGCTGCAGCTCCTCGCGGCCTTCCTTCAGGCCCGGCGGCACCAGGCTGCCGAGGCGGCGGGCGAGTTCGTCGATGTGGCCGAGGTCGATCATTCCGAATTGGCTGCCGTTGCTGTCGCGGGTCGTGGTGTGCATGGGTGGCTCCGGTGTTGGTCGGGCCCAGACTGGCCGGCCAACGCAGGTGCCGCAGTCGGCGGATGCCGCCGCGCAGCGTCGGGAAACTTCCCGCCGCCATCGTCCGCGCATGCTACCGCAGGCGCTATGCTGGCGCCTGCCAACGAGGAGACCGCGTGATGAAGATGGTCATGGCGATCATCAAGCCGTTCAAGCTCGACGACGTGCGCGAGGCGCTGGCCGATGCCGGCGTGGCCGGCATCACCGCGACCGAGGTCAAGGGCTTCGGCCGGCAGAAGGGCCACACCGAACTGTATCGAGGCGCCGAGTACGTGGTCGACTTCCTGCCCAAGATCAAGCTCGAGGTCGCGATCGGCGACGACCAGGTCGACGCCGTGGTCGAGGCGATCATGCAGGCCGCCGGAACCGGCAAGATCGGCGACGGCAAGATCTTCGTCTGGGACCTGGACAAGGTGGTGCGCATCCGCACCGGCGAACTGGACGGCGACGCGCTCTAGACGGCCTCGACCCGGTCGCGGCCGTTGCCCTTGGCCCGGTACAGCGCGGTGTCGGCGCGGCCGACCAGTTCCCGCAGGTCCCCGTCGCCGGCCCGCAACTCGGCCATGCCGATGCTGATCGTCACCTTCAACCCGTCGGCAATGTCGTTGAAGTCGAGCGCGCCGACCGCTGCGCGCAATCGCTCCGCGATCGGCCAGGCGCGTTCCAGGCGGGTGTCCGGCAACAGCACCAGGAACTCCTCGCCGCCGGTGCGACCGAGCAGGTCGAAGTGGCGCAGCGCATCGCGGCAGGCATGCGCGATCCGCGCCAGCACCAGGTCGCCGCAGGGGTGGCCGTGGTTGTCGTTGACGGTCTTGAAGTGGTCCACGTCCAGGGCCAGCGCGCATAGCGGCAGCCCGCAGGCGCGGGATTTGGCGATCGCCTCCTCGCCCAGCTGCTCGATGCTGCGGCGGTTGGCGACGCCGGTGAGCGCGTCGGTGGCCGCCATCTCGCGCAGGCGGCGCATGCGCGACAGCTGGCGCACGACCAGGCCGGCGAGCAGCAATACCAGGATCGCGCCCAGCACGATCGCCGTCCACTGCCAGCGCCTGGCCTGCAGCAACGCCTGCAACTGGCGGTCGCGCAGCGCCTGCTCGCTGGCCAGGCGCTCGTTCTCCATGCGTGCATGGTTGTCTTCGAACTGGAAGCGCAGCAGCTGCGCGCGCTGGCTGCGTTCGGCGCTGGTCAGTGCTTCGCTCGCTTCGATGTAACGCTCCAGGTCGGCGATCGCGGCTTCGTCCTGCCCCAGTGCGTGCTCGCTTTCGGCCCGGGCGCGGTACAGCAGGGCCTGGTAGCGGCGATTGCCGCTGCTTTCCAGCGCGATCGCGGCCTGCGCGTACTCGGCCATTGCCCGCGCGTGCCGGCCCAGGCCGGCATGGGCCTGTCCGGCGCGCAGGGCGATCATGTCGTCGTTGGCCTGGTCGCCCAGTGCGTCGAACTGGCTGCGCGCGGCTTCGATCACGCGCAGCGCGCGCCGGTATTCCTTGCGCAGGATGTAGGGCCAGGCCATCGCCAGGTGCACGCTGGCGACGTCGTAGTCGCTGGCCCGATCCTCGGCCATGCCCAGGACCTCGCGGTAGAACGCGAGTGCGGCGTCCACCTGGCCCTGGTCCTCGGCCAGGTAGCCCTGCTGCAGCAGGTTGGAGAACAGCTGGTAGTAGTCGCCGATGGCGCGCGCATAGGTTTCGTTCTGGCGCAGGTACTCGCTGGCCTTTTCCAGGTCGCCCATGCGCCGGTAGCTGATGGCGATGTCCAGCAGCAGCGATTCGGAATCGTTGGTGAAGCCGCCGCCGTGATACAGGCGGCGGGCTTCGATCAGGTCGCGGATCGCCCGCGCCTGGTCCTGCAACAGCGAGTGGCGGCTGCCGCGCAGGCTGAGCCCGTCGGCGAGCAGGCGCTCGTTGCCGATCCTGCGGGCGATGGCGATGCCTGCCTCGTATGCGGCCATGACCTGTTCGGTCGGCGCCACGGTCGTGAGCGCCGTGGCGCGGCAGTAATGGAACCCGGCTTCGGACTCGGCGTTGCGCGCCGCGCGCGCGCGGCCCAGGCCGTCGTCGGCGTAGGCCAGCTGGGCCTTGGCATCCTCGAACGCCCAGCCGCAGAACAGCTCCCGATAACGCAGGTCGCGGACGGTGTCGCCCGGCGGCCGCAGCTTCGACAGTTCGTCCAGCCGTTGCAACACCTGTTCCCGCGAGGCCTGGGTGGCCAGGCCCAGGTCGTTGAGGTGGCGGTACATCGCGTCGAAAGCGTCCGGGGATGCCGCGGCCTGGACCGGCGCGGGCACTGGCGCCCGTTGCGGTGCCTGCGCGGCCACGGCATGGCCGTGCTGCCACGACAACAGCAACACGGCGAGCAGCCATGGATGAAGCTTGCGCTTGCGGCCCACTGGGATCCCCTGCGCCGGTCGGCTCCCCACCTCCGGCAGGGCCGATTGTTCGGTATCGCGCCCTTGGTGTGGCGCTGCAGCAACGATTTATGTGACGACCATCACACTTCTTTCAGCGCAGCCGCGAGGAATGGCGGCGTCGCCAGGGCGCCGCGGTGGATATCGGCGCTGTAGTAAAGGGTGTCGAAGGCTTGGGCGCGGGCATCGGCCTCGCGGAACTCGAAGCCGCCGCCGCCGGGCTTGCGGGCCAGGGTGCAGCTCCACCAGCCGGTCGGGTAGCAGGGCTGCGGGAACGGCAGGGTCTTGAAGCTGGAAAAGCCAGCCTTGCCCATCTCGGCGCGCATTTCCCTGATCAGCTCCAGCAGCGCCAACGGCGATTCGGACTGCTGCACCAGGATCCCGTCCTCGCGCAGCGCGCGGAAACAGGAGTCGTAGAACGCCTTGTTGAACAGGCCCTCGGCCGGACCGACCGGATCGGTGGAATCGACGATCACGATGTCCACGCTGCCAGGGGCGCAGTTGGCCATGTAGGCCACGCCGTCGTCGAACAGCAGCTGCGCGCGCGCATCGCCGTTGGATTCGCACAGCTCGGGAAAATACTTCTCCGACATGCGCGTGACCTGCTCGTCGATGTCGCACTGCACAGCGCTGGCGACGCCCGGATGGCGCAGCACTTCGCGCAAGGTGCCGCAATCGCCACCGCCGATGATCACCACGTTGCGCGGGTTGGCATGGGTGAACAGCGCCGGGTGCGACATCATCTCGTGGTAGAGGAAGTTGTCGCGGGCGGTCAGCATCATCGCGCCGTCGATCAGCATCAGGTTGCCCCAGTCCGTCGATTCGTAGATCTCGATCTTCTGGAACGGCGACTGCACCTCGTCGAGCTTGCGGGTGAAGCGGTAGCCGATGGCCGAACCGGTCGGTTCGAAGTTCTCGTACATCCAGGTCGGTGCGGTCATCGTGCTGGCTCGGGGGCATTCTCGGGGTCGTGATTCTAGCGGATATAGAATGTGCGACCTGCCAGGGCCGATGCCCACGAGGAACCCCGCCGATGCCGACCTGGTCGCTGGACCAAGCCCGCAAGACCTACTCGATCCCGCACTGGTCGGAAGGCTATTTCGACGTCGACGCCGGTGGGCGGGTGGTCGTGCTTCCGCGTGGCCCCGGTGGCCCGCGGGTGGTGCTGCCCGAAGTGGTGGACGCGGCGCGCGCCAACGGCGCCAAGCTGCCGCTGCTGGTGCGCTTCCCGGACATCCTCGGCGATCGCCTGGGCAAGCTGCAGGCGGCGTTCGCGCAGGCGCAGTCCGACCACGGCTATGCCGGCGGCTACACCGCCGTGTACCCGATCAAGGTCAACCAGCACGCCGGCGTCGCCGGCACCCTGGCCGCGCACCGCGGCGACGGCTTCGGCCTGGAGGCCGGGAGCAAGCCCGAGCTGATGGCGGTGCTGGCGCTGTCGCGCCCCGGCGGCATGATCGTGTGCAACGGCTACAAGGACCGCGAATACATCCGCCTGGCGCTGATCGGGCGCAAGCTCGGGCTGGAAACCTTCATCGTGGTGGAGAAACCGTCCGAGCTGAAGCTGGTGATGGAAGAGGCGGCGGCGCTCGGCGTGCGCCCCGGCCTGGGCGTGCGCATGCGCCTGGCTTCGCTGGGCGCCGGCAAGTGGCAGAACAGCGGCGGCGACAAGGCCAAGTTCGGGCTCTCGCCGCGCCAGGTGCTGGACCTGTGGAAGTCGCTGCGCGACAGCGGCATGGGCGACTGCCTGCAGTTGCTGCATTTCCACATGGGCTCGCAGATCTCCAACGTGCGCGACATCGCCAACGGCATGCGCGAGGCGGTGCGCTACTTCGTCGAACTGTCGAAGCTCGGCGCGCAGGTGCGCTACATGGACGTGGGCGGCGGCCTGGGCATCGATTACGAGGGCACCCGCTCGCGCAGCTACTGCTCGATCAACTACGGCGTCGACCAGTACGCGGCCAACATCGTGCAGCCACTGGCCGAGGCCTGCACCGAGAACGCCTTGCCGCAGCCGCGCATCATCACCGAATGCGGGCGCGCGATGACCGCGCATCATGCGGTGCTGGTGGCCAACGTCGCCGAAGTCGAGGAAGCGCCCGAAGGCCGCGACCCGCCGGCGCACGACGACGAGCCGGCGGTGATCCGGCGCCTGCGCGAGGTCCACGACGAGATGGCGTCGCGGCCGCCGGTGGAAGTCTTCCACGACGCCCAGCACCACCATGGCGAAGGCCTGTCGCTGTATGCACTGGGCCAGCTCGACCTGGTCCACCGCGCGCGGCTCGACGACCTGTTCTACGCCATCGCCCACGCGGTCAGGGCGCGCCTGGTCTACAAGGAGAAGAGCCACCGCGACCTGCTCGACGAGCTCAACGAGCGCCTGGTCGACAAGTACTTCGTCAACTTCAGCGTGTTCGAGTCGATGCCGGACGTGTGGGCGATCGACCAGGTGTTCCCGATCCTGCCGATCGAGCGGCTCGACGAGGAGCCCTCGCGCCGCGGCGTGATCGCCGACATGACCTGCGACTCGGACGGCAAGATTTCCACCTACGTCGAGAGCGAGGACCTGGACAGCTCGATGCGGCTGCATCCGCTGCGCCCGGACGAAAGCTACCGGCTCGGCTTCTTCCTGGTCGGCGCGTACCAGGAAATCCTGGGCGACATCCACAACCTGTTCGGCGACACCGACGCGGTCGAGGTGCATGTCGATGGCGACGGCTATGCGATGCGCCAGCAGCGCCGCGGCGACACCAACGACGTGATGCTCGACTACGTCGGCTACAAGCTCGACGACCTGCGCGCCGAATATCGGGCGAAGGTGGCGGCCGCCGGCTTGCCGGCCGGGGAAGCCGAGCGCATGAACGCGGCGCTCGAGGCCGGATTGACCGCCTATACCTATCTCGACGACGCGCCGCTCTAGCCCCGCGCGACCTGGAAGCCGGCGAAGGATTGCGAGGTCGGCATCAGTTCGAGCCGGTTGATGTTGAGGTGCGGCGGCAGGCTGGCGATCCAGAAGATGGTGTCGGCGATGTCGCCTGCGGTCATTGGTTTCGCGCCGTCGTACAGCGCATCGGACGCCGCCTGGTCGCCGTGGGTGCGGACCACGGTGAACTCGGTTTCGGCCATGCCCGGTTCCAGTGCGGTCACGCGCACGCCGGTGCCGTGCAGGTCGGCGCGCAGGTTGAGCGAGAACTGCGAGACGAACGCCTTGGTGCCACCGTACACGTTGCCACCCGCGTAGGGATAGTTGGCCGCGGTGGAACTGACGTTGACGATCGCGCCCTTGCGCTCGATCAGGCCCGGCAGCAAGGCGCGGGTCAGGGTCACCAGGGCAAGGATGTTGGTCTCGACCATCGTCCGCCAGTCGTCGAGCGAGGATTCCTGCGCCGGGCGCGTGCCCAGCGCCAGGCCGGCGTTGTTGACCAGCAGGTCGACCTCGCGGAATCCGGCGGGCAGCGCGGCGAGCGCGGACTGCATCGCCAGCTCGTCGCGGATGTCGAACGCGGCGGGGTGGACCCTGTCGGCGCCCAGCGCGTCGACCAGCGCCTGCAGGCGCTCGGCGCGGCGGCCGCAGGCGACCACGCGCCAGCCGGCGGCGACGAAGCGTTCGACGGCGGCGCGCCCGAATCCCGAGGTGGCGCCGGTGATGAATGCGGTCTTGTCCATCCGCAGATTGTAGTAGGAGCGGCGGCAGCCGCGAATCGCTGTTCTTGCGACCCGAATCCGGCATCCTGTCCTACCCGAGGAGAGCCCATGCCCGTCGAAGCCGCCCTGATCAAACCCGTCGTCGATGCGCTGATGGCGCTGTTCCGCCAGAGCGAGAACGTGCAGCTCAAGCGCAATGCCGAAGCGGCGCTGCGCGAGGCCATCCGCGAACTGCTGCTGGCCAATCCGGACGAGAACAAGGCGGCCGCGCGCATCGCCATCGCCAAGGCGGCCGGAATCCTGTCCGAGGACGTGGTCCTGGCCGAGGACATGCTGCAGAAGCACCGCGCCAGCAAAGACAGCACCCGTGGCAAGGGCACCGCGCACAAGGCGCGCAAGCCGGCCGCCAAAGCGCCCGCGAAGAAAGTTGCCGCGAAAGCGCCGGCGAAGAAGAAGCCGCCACCGAAGAAGCGATCGTAGGAGCGGCGGTCAGCGCGCCTTGATGGCCATGGCGGGCAGGCCGCCGCTGGCGAGCTTGCCCTTGGCTTCGGCGAGCGCGGAAGCAGTGCCGTAAGGGCCCATGCGCACGCGATAGACCGTCTTGCCCTGGATC
>JALYWW010000055.1 GCA_030852515.1 Pseudomonadota bacterium | reverse complement strand
GCGCGCACGTCGTCGAAGAAGCCGGTGCCGTACAGCGCGCGGATCGCCTCGGCGACGCCGGTGCGGTCGATGCGGTCGCCGCGCTCGACGGGCAGGTAGGTGAATACCGTGCCGGCCGGGACGCGTTGCAGGCCGTCGATGCGGATGTCGCTGACCGTGAACGCCTGCGGATCGACTGCCGGCGCCACCGGCGCAGCAGCGGCCGGCATCGCGAAGGGGTTGGCCGCCTGTGCGTAAACGGTGGGCGCCGCTGCGGTCGCTGCCGTGGCCAGGGCCAGGGCGAGCAGGCGGCGTGGGGGGAGTCGCGTCATCTTCACTTCCGGTTGGGAACGCGGCCGTGCAAGCCGCGCTGGGGACTCAATGCAGCAGTTGCAGGATGTCGTTGTAGAACGCCAGGCCCATCAGCCCGGCGAGCATCGCCAACCCGATGTATTGCCCGGCGACCATCGCCCTTTCGCTCAGCGGGCTGCCTTTGGCAAGTTCGATAAGGTAATACAGCAGGTGGCCCCCGTCCAAGACGGGAATCGGCAACAGGTTGATGATCGCCAGACTGAGTGACAACAGGGCGAGAAAGTTCAGGAACCACGCCGGACCCAGTTCCGCCGATGCATTCGCATAACGGGCGATGGTAATGGGGCCGGAGATGTTCTCCACCGAGGCGCGGCCGGTGAGCAGGCGCCCGATCATCGCCACCGAGGCGCGCGACATGCTCCAGGTCTCGGCCAGCGCCGCCTGCACCGCGGCCGCCGGCCCGTGGCGCAGGGTCGCGTCGTAGGGTGGCAGCGGGGCTGCGTCGGGGCGGACGCCCAACGCCCAGTAGCGACCGCCCTGCGGGTCGGTGAGCCGTCGCGGGGTCACTTCCAGCGCCAGCCGTTCGCCGTCGCGCTCGACTTCGATCATCGTGGGCTCGCCGCCGATGGCCTGCAGCCGCGGGCCGATCTGGTCGAAGGTCTCCACGGGCACGCCGTCGATGGCGGTGATGGCGTCGCCTTCGGCCAATACCCCCCAGGCGGCGGTGCCCGGCTCGACCTTGCCGACCACGGGGGGCAGCAGCTGGTGGCGCGGCGCCAGGCCGATGCTGCGCATCGCCTCCTGTTGCGTGGTGTCGGCTGCCAGTCGCGACAGCCGCAGCTGGCGGTCGACCTCGACGCCGTTGGCGGTGCGCAGGTGCAGGGCGACGTCCTGCCGGTCCATGGCCGCCGTGGCCAGGGCCAGCGCGGCCTCGCTCCAGGTCGGCGTGGCCCGGTCGCCGATCGCAAGCAGGGTATCGCCGCGCTCCAGGCCGGCCGCGGCCGCAAGGCCCGACGCCTGGCCGACCACCGGGGCGAAATCCGGCCGGCCGATCACGAACATGCCCCACAGCAGGGCCACGCACAGCAGCAGGTTGGCGAGCGGGCCCGCGATCACGATGGCGATGCGCTGGCCCACCGGCTTGCGGTTGAAGGCTTGGGGCGCGTCGGCCGGGGCCACGTCCCCCTCGCGCTCGTCGAGCATGCGCACGTAGCCGCCCAACGGCAGGGCCGCAATCACATACTCGGTGCCGTCGCGGCCGCGACGCAGCCACAGCGGCTTGCCGAACCCCACCGAGAATCGCAGCACGCGCACGCCGCATCGACGCGCAACCCAGTAATGGCCGAATTCATGGAAGGTCACCAGCAGGCCGAGGCTGACGAGCATCCACCAGACCGATCCGAAGAAGCTGCTCATGCCGGGAACCCCGAGGCGATGCGGCGGGTGGCGTGCTCGCGGGTGGCGGCGTCGGCGCCAAGCAGGGCGTCCAGCGACGAGGCCGGGTCACGCGGGAGCGCGGACAGGCAGTCCTCCACCAGCGCGGGAATGCCGCGGAAGCCGATCCGGCCCTCGAGGAAGGATGCGACCGCCACTTCATTGGCGGCGTTGGCGATCGCCGGTGCCGTCCCGCCCGCGGCCAGCGCTTCGTAGGCCAGGCGCAGGCAGGGGAAGGCCTCCAGGTCCGGGGCTTCGAACTCCAGGCGGCCGTGGGCGAGCAGGTCGAGCCCGGCGACGCCCGATTCGATCCGCTCGGGCCAGCCCAGTCCGACCGCCAGCGCGGTGCGCATGTCCGGCAGGCCGAGCTGGGCCAGGGTCGAGCCGTCGACGAATTCCACCAGCGAATGAACCAGGCTCTGCGGATGCACCAGCACGTCGATCCTGTCGCCGGGCAGGCCGAACAGGTGGTGGGCCTCGATCACCTCCAGGCCCTTGTTCATCAACGTGGCCGAGTCGACCGAGATCTTCGGCCCCATCGACCATTTGGGATGCTTCACCGCCTGCGCCGGGGTCACGTCCCCCAGCTGCTCACGGGTCCATCCGCGGAACGGGCCACCCGACGCCGTCAAAACGATGCGCCGCAATTCCCGGTTCCCGGTTCCCGGCTCCCGGCTCCCGGCTCCAAGGCACTGGAAAATCGCGTTGTGTTCGCTGTCGATCGGCACGATGTCGGCGCCGTTTTCGTGCGCGGTCCGCACCAGCAGTTCCCCGGCCAGGACCAGCGATTCCTTGTTGGCCAGCAGCAGGCGCTTGCCGGCGCGCGCGGTGGCAAGCGTGGACGGCAGGCCGGCGGCACCCACTATCGCCGCGACCACGGTGTCGCAGGCATCGCCGGCCACCAGTGCCTGCAACGCGGATTCGCCGGCATGGGCTTCTGTGCCATCCAGGCCAGCTTCGCGCAGGCCGTCGCGCAGCGCCGGGTACAGGGTTTCGTCGGCGATGACCGCATGCCGGGGTCGATGCGTGCGGCACAGCGCGACCAGCGCATCGACCCGGCTGCCGGCGGCAAGCACGCTGGCCTGCAGGCGCCGTGGATGGCGCGCGATGACGTCGAGCGCGGAAGCGCCGATCGAACCGGTGGCGCCAAGCACGGCGACCTTGCGCATTGCAGCCTGGCCGGACATCTCAGAAGCCGAGCCAGGCCTTGCCCAGGGCGAAGACCGGCAGCGCGGCGACGACGCCGTCGATCCGGTCCAGGATGCCGCCATGGCCCGGGATCAGGTCGCCGGAATCCTTGGCCCCCACATGGCGCTTGAGCAGGCTTTCGAACAGGTCGCCGACCACCGAGAAGGCGGCGGCGAACAGGGTCACCACCGCCACCAGTGCCAACTGGCCCAGCGAGGCGCCAGCGAACGGGGCCAGGACCAGGGCTGCGAGGAGGGCTGCCGCAAGGCCGCCGATCGCGCCCTCGACGGTCTTGTTGGGGCTGATCCGCGGGGCCAGCTTGCGCTTGCCGTAGCGGCGACCGGCGAAATAGGCGCCGGTATCGGCGGCCCAGACCGAGGCCAGTGCCACCAGCAGCCAGCGATGGCCGTTGGGGTCGCCGCCATGCAGCACGCCCAGGGCGCACCATGCCGGCACGATCGCCAGGGTGCCGGCCGCGAGCTTGTACGCGCGCGCATAGCCGGCGTGGTCGGAGCCGAAGTCGAAGTGCTTGAGCCACAGCATCGCCAGCAGCCACCAGATCACGCCGAGCACGGTCATCAGCTGCAGCAGCACGTAGCTGAATCCGCTGCTGGTGCGCGAACCCCAGACGATCGCCACCATCAGCGCCATGTTCACCACCAGCAGGGCGGTGCGGGCCAGGGTGTCGTCGATGTCGGCCAGCCGGAACCACTCCCACAGGCCGACCAGGAACACCAGCGCCGCCAGCGCCACCATCCACGGCGTGGGCAGCAGCAGGATGGCGGCGACCGCCACCGGGGCGAGGATCAACGCCGCGATCACGCGTGTCCGGGTCATGCGGGGATCTCGTCGGGGGCGCCCGGAACCTGGGCGCCGGTGAGGCCGAAGCGGCGTTCGCGGCTGGCGTAGTCGTCCAGCGCGCGCTGCAGTGTGGCCGCATCGAGTTCGGGCCACAACGTCTCGGTGAACCACAGCTCCGTGTAGGCCAGCTGCCAGAGCAGGAAGTTGCTGACCCGGTGGTCGCCGCCGGTGCGGATGAACAGGTCCGGCGGCGGCAGGTCGGCCAGCGCGGTGCGGCTGTCGAACAGCGCCTCGTCGATCTGGTCGGGTTGCAGCCGCCCGGCGGCCACGTCCCGGGCCAGGCCGCGCGCGGCTGCGGCGATGTCCTGGCGGCCGCCATAGCTGGCGGCGATGTTGAGCGACAGCCGCGTGTTGCCGGCGGTCGTCGCCTCGGCCTGGTCCATGCGCGTGGCGATCGCGTCGCCGAAGCGCGCGCGGTCGCCGATGAAGCGGATGCGCACGCCGCGCCGGTGCAGTTCGCCGACCTCGCGGTCCAGCGCATTCATGAACAACTTCATGAGCGCGCCGACTTCATCCTCGGGACGTCCCCAGTTCTCGCTCGAGAACGCGAACAGGGTCAGCGCGCCGATGCCGGCGTCCAGGCAGAAGTCGATGCACAGGTTGACCGCGCGGGCGCCGGCGCGATGGCCGATGATGCGCGGGCGCCGGCGTTGCTGCGCCCATCGCCCGTTGCCGTCCATGATGACGGCCAGGTGGCGCGGGATGCGACTGGCGGCGGGCATCAGACCGCCATCAGTTCCTGTTCCTTGGCCTTGACCACCTCGTCGACGTCCTTGATCGCCTTGTCGGTGATCTTCTGGATGTCGGCTTCGCTGCGCGCGGCTTCGTCTTCGCTGACCTGCTTGTCCTTCAGCAGTTCCTTGACGTGCTGGTTGGCGTCGCGGCGGATGTTGCGGATCGCCACCTTGGTGTCCTCGCCCTCGCCGTGCACGACCTTGGACAGCTCCTTGCGGCGCTCCTCGGTCAGGGCGGGCAGGTTGAGGCGGATGACGGTGCCGGCGGTGTTCGGGGTCAGGCCCAGGTCGGAACCCAGGATCGCCTTCTCGACCGCGCCCACGATCTGCTTCTCCCACGGGGTGATCGTGAGCGAGCGGGCATCGGACACGGCAACGCTGGCGACCTGCGACAGCGGCACGTCCGAACCGTAGTAATTGACCTTGATGTGGTCGACCAGCGCGGTCGAGGCGCGTCCGGTACGGACCTTCACCAGGGTGTGGCGCAAAGCCTCGACGCTCTTGGCCATGCGGGTCTGGGCGTCGTTCTGGATGTCGTTGATCATCGCGGCTCCGGGCCTGTTCCTTAGCCCCGCGAGTATATCAATGCCCGTGCGGCGCCGGATCGTGCAGGTCGTGGCAGGTGTCGCCGAATTCCACCTGCAGGGTCGGATGGTTGATTCCGAAGCGCTGGTCCAGCTCGCGGTGCATGCGGTCGAGGAAGGCATCGTGGTCGTCGCTGGAGCTGCGGACCAGGTGCGTGGTCATGGCGATTTCGCCGGCGCCCAGCGACCAGATGTGCAGGTGGTGGACCGCCAGTACCCCGTCCTGGGACTGCAGCCAGTCGCGCACGTGGACCTGGTCGAGTCCTTGCGGCACCGCATCCATCGCTGCGTTGAACGCATCGCGCAACAGGCCGAACGCAGTGGCCGCGACCACCACCCCGACCAGCAGCGCGGTGGCCGGATCCAGCCAGAGCCAGCCCAGCTGCAGCATGCCGATGCCGGCCAGCACCGCCGCCAGCGACACCCCGGCGTCCGCCAGCAGGTGCAGGTACGCGCCGCGCCGGTTGAGGTCGTGGCTGTGGGCGTGCCCGTGGCTGTCGCGCATCAGCCAGGCGCCACCCAGGTTGACCGCGATGCCCACCGCTGCAACCACTATCACCGGCAGCGCCGGCACCTGCGGCGGGTCGCCCAGGCGGCGCACCGCTTCCCACCCAAGCGCGCCGGCGAAGGCCACCAGCAGCAGCGCATTGGCCAGCGGCGAGAGCAGGGTGGCGCGGCGCCAGCCGTAGGTATGGCGTTGGGTCGGTGCGCGCCGCGCCATCGCGGCCGCGGCCCAGGCTAGCCCGAGGCCGAGCACGTCGCCGAGGTTGTGCAGCGCGTCCGAGAGCAGCGCCAGGGAGTCGGTGGCGAAGCCGTAGCCGGCCTCGATCGCGGTGTAGGCCAGGTTGGCCAGGGCGACGATCGCGAAGGTGCGCGTCGCCGTGCCGCGGTGGCTATGCCCGTGCATGCCCCTGCACCAGGGTGCCGATGTCCTCGCCACGCAGGATCCGCAGCAGGGTGCCGGGCTGGGACATGTCGAACACGCGCAGCGGCAGGTCGCTGTCGCGCGCCAGCGCGAACGCGGCAGTGTCCATCACCTGCAGGTCGCGGGCCAGCACTTCGTCGTAGCTGAGCCTGTCGTAGCGCTTCGCATCGGGATGCTTCTTCGGATCCTTGTCGTACACACCGTCGACCTTGGTCGCCTTGAGCAGCAGGTCGGCGCCGATCTCGATCGCGCGCAGCGCCGCGCCCGAGTCGGTGGTGAAGAACGGGCTGCCGACGCCGGCGGCGAAGATCACCAGCCGGCCCTTTTCCAGGTGCCGGATCGCGCGCCGGCGGATGTAGTCCTCGCACACGTCGTTGATCTTGATCGCGCTCATCACCCGCGCCTTGGCGCCGAGCTTCTCCAGTGCGTCCTGCATCGCCAGCGCATTGATCACCGTGGCCAGCATGCCCATCTGGTCGCCGGTCACCCGGTCCATGCCGCCCGCGGCCAGGCCCGCGCCGCGGAAGATGTTGCCGCCGCCGATCACCAGCGCGACCTCGGCCCCGGCCTGTTGCGCCTCGATCACCTCGCGCGCCAGCCGCCCGATCAGTTTCGGGTCGATGCCGTAGTCCTCGTCGCCCATCAACGCTTCGCCGGACAGCTTCAACAGGACGCGGCGATAGGCGAGTTGCGACATGGATGGCTCCGGGCGGGGATCGCGACGATTGTAAAACGAAAAAGCCCCGGTCTCCCGGGGCTTTCTCGTGGGTGGGAGCGGCGGAAGCCGCGAACCCTGTCCCTTACGCCAAGCCAGCTTGCTTCATCACTTCGGCATGGAAGTCGTCGGCCTGCTTCTCGATGCCCTCGCCAACGGCGAGGCGCGCGAACGACAGCACCTCGGCGCCGCCGGCGGCCTTGAGCGCGGCCTCGACGGTGATGTTGGTGTCGAGCACGTAAGGCTGGCCGGTGAGGCTGATCTCGGCGAGGGTCTTGGCGATCTTGCCCGAGATCATCTTCTCCAGGATCTCGGCCGGCTTGCCCGAGTCCTTGACCTGGGCCAGGGCGATCTCCTTCTCGCGCGCGACGAAGTCGGCCGGCACGTGCGCCGGCGAGATGTACGGCGGGTTCATCGCCGCGATGTGCATCGCCAGGCCGCGGGCCAGCTCTTCATTGCCGCCCTTGACCTCGACCAGCACGCCGATGCGACCGCCGTGGACATAGGCGCCGATGGTGTTGCCGGCGCTGTCCATGCGCGCCATGCGACGCACCTGGACGTTCTCGCCGACCTTGGCCACCAGGGCCTGGCGGGCCTCGTCGACGGTCGTGCCGGCGGCCATCTTCGAGGCCTTCAGCGCCTCGGCGTCCTGCGCGCCGCTGTCCAGCGCGGTTTTCGCCACTTCCTCGGTGAAGGCCACGAAATTCGTGTCCTTGGCGACGAAGTCGGTCTCCGAGTTGATCTCGACCAGGACCGCCTTGCCGCTGGCCTGGGCCATCGCGATGCGACCTTCGGCGGCGATGCGGTTGGCCTTCTTGTCGGCCTTGGCCAGGCCGGTCTTGCGCAGCCAGTCGGCGGCGGCCTGGACGTCGCCGTTGTTCTCGGTGAGCGCCTTCTTGCACTCCATCATGCCGGCGCCGGTACGCTCGCGCAGCTCCTTGACCAGGGATGCGGTGATTTCTGCCATGGGGGTTGTCTCCTTGGGTCTCTTATTCGGCGGCGGGGGCGTCGGCGGCCGGTGCTTCGGCGGCCGGGGCGTCAGCGGCCGGAGCCTCGTCGCCCTTGGCAGCCACCTTCTTCGCCGGCGCCTTGCGCGCGCCACGGCGCGGCTTGTCGCCGTCGGCGTCGCCGAACTCTTCCTCGCGCACCGAAGCGGCCTGCGGTGCGGCGGCCTTGCCCTCGAGCACGGCGTCGGCGGCGGCACGCGCGTACAGCTGCACGGCGCGGATGGCGTCGTCGTTGCCCGGGATCGGATAGTCGACCAGGGCCGGATCGTAGTTGGTGTCGACCACGGCGATCACCGGGATACCGAGCTTCTTGGCTTCCTTGATCGCGATGTCTTCATGGCCGATGTCGATCACGAACAGCGCGTCGGGCAGGCGGTTCATTTCCTTGATGCCGCCGAGCGAGGCCAGCAGCTTGTCGCGCTCGCGGCGCAGGCCCAGCACTTCATGCTTGACCAGCTTCTCGAAGGTGCCGTCGGTTTCGGCGGCCTCGAGCTCCTTGAGGCGGCTGACCGACTTCTTCACCGTGGCGAAGTTGGTCAGGGTGCCGCCCAGCCAGCGCTGGGTCATGTACGGCATGTTGCAGCGCTCGGCTTCTTCCTTGACCGGATCGCGGGCCGAACGCTTGGTGCCGACGAACAGGATCATGCCGCGCTTCTGGGCGATGCCCGAGATGAAATTCATCGCGTCGCCGAACAGCGGCACGGTCTTCTCGAGGTTGATGATGTGGATCTTGCCGCGGGCGCCGAAGATGTACGGGGCCATCTTCGGGTTCCAGTAGCGGGTCTGGTGGCCGAAATGCACGCCGGCTTCCAGCATCTGGCGCATGGTGATCTGGGGCATTGCTGTCGCTCCGATAGGGAACCCGCCGTCCGGATAGGGTGTGGACGGTCCGCCGGCCGCGAGGCTGGCGATGGGTTCCGGGGTTGGGCCTCCCTGTCGTCACTGCTACCGAACCCGCTTGCGCGGGCACCCCGGGAGCAGGGGTTGCCGACAGGTGTGGATTTCGCTTGCGCGATGGACTGGCCGGGATTGGGCCCGGCGCAGCCGACGGATTGTAGCCGGGACGGGCGGTTACGGGCAAGCCGGGCCCGGTCGGGACGGCATTTGGGGGATAATGGACCCATGCAGATCGAGCTCAAGACCCCCGCTGACCTGGAGAAGATGCGCCTCGCAGGCCGCCTGGCCGCCGAAGTGTTGCAGGTCGTCGCCCCGCATGTGAAGCCGGGGGTGACCACCGCCGAGCTCGACCGCATCTGCCACGACCATATCGTCAAGGTCCAGGGCGCGATCCCGGCCAACGTCGGCTACGGCGGCGGCCACGGCCGGATCCCGTTCCCGGCCACGGTCTGCACCTCGGTCAACAACGTCATCTGCCACGGCATCCCCAGCGAGGGCAAGGTGCTCAAGGACGGCGACATCCTCAACATCGACGTCACCGTGATCAAGGACGGCTGGCACGGCGACACCAGCCGCATGTATCTCGTCGGCACGCCGTCGGTGATGGCCAGGCGCCTGGTCGACGTGACCCGCGAGGCACTGTTCCGCGGCATCCGCGCGGTGAAGCCGGGCGCGACCCTGGGCGACATCGGCCACGCGATCCAGGAATACGCCGAATCGCAACGCTTCAGCGTGGTCCGCGAGTACTGCGGCCACGGCATCGGCAAGGTCTATCACGACGATCCGCAGGTCCTGCACTACGGCCGGCCGGGCCAGGGACTGGTGCTGAAGGAAGGCATGACCTTCACCATCGAGCCGATGATCAACGAGGGTTCGCGCCATACCCGCCTGCTGCCCGACGCCTGGACCGTGGTGACCAAGGACCGCAAGCTTTCGGCGCAGTGGGAGCACACGGTCGCGGTCACCGCCGACGGGGTCGAGATCCTGACCCGCACGCCGGGCGACGACAACGACCTGTGAGCGCCGTCCAGCCCCGGCCGGCGGATGACGCGGGCTGGGCTGCCGCGGCGCGGGCCGCGCTGGCCAGCGACGACACCGCCTTCGCCGCGCGCTTCGATGCCGGCGAGGACATCGACCGCCTGCTGGCCGCGCGCACCCGCGCGGTCGATGCATGGGTACGCCAGGCCTGGGAGCGCTGCATCGGCGCGGAACCGACAGACCTTGGCCTGTTCGCGATTGGCGGCTATGGTCGCGGTGAACTGTTCCCGCATTCCGACATCGACCTGCTGGTGCTCGCCGAGCCCGACGCGCAGCAGGCCCGGCACGAAGCGCTGGCGCGCCTGTTCGCGCTGCTCTGGGATGCGGGGCTGCCGGTAGGCCACGCGGTGCGATCGGCCGCCGAGTGCAGCGAGGCCGCGGCCGCCGACATCACCGTGCTGACCGCGATGCTGGAGGCGCGCGCGCTGCAGACCAACGCGGCAGAAGTGGCGCGGCTGCAGGAGGCGATCACGCCGGCGCATGCCTGGCCGCCGCGCGAGTACTTCCTGGCCAAGCGCGCCGAGCAGCGCGAGCGCCATGCGCGTTTCGACGACACCGCCGACAACCTCGAACCCAACCTCAAGGAAGGGCCGGGCGGCCTGCGCGACGTGCACACCCTGCACTGGATGGCGCTGCGCGTGCTCGGCGCGCGCGGGCTCGAGCCGCTGGTCGCGCTGGGCCAGTTCGGCGCCGACGAGTACGCCACCCTCGAGCGCCAGCGCCGCGACCTGTCGCGGCTGCGCTGGGGACTGCACTTGGTCGCGGGCCGTCGCGAGGAGCGCCTGCGCTTCGACTACCAGAAGGCGCTGGCCGCGCGCCTGGGGCACACCGGCGATGCCGGCAACCTCGCGGTCGAGCAGATGATGCAGCGCTTCTACCGCAGTGCCGCGCTGGTGCTGCGGATCAACGAACGCCTGTTGCAGCGTTTCGAGGAACAGCTCGAGGGCGATGCCGCCAGCGAACCGTTGCAGGACGGATTCGCCGCGCAGCGCGGTTACCTGCATGCGACCGACCCGGGTTGGCCGCGCGGCATCGATGACGTGTTCGCGCTGTTCGAGGCATGGGCGGCGCATCCGCAGCTGCGCGGGCTGCATTCGCAGACGGCGCGCGCGCTGGCCGAGTCGCTGTCCGCGCTTGGCGACCATGCCGGCGCCAGCCAGGAGCAGCGTGCGCGCTTCATGGCGCTGGTCCGCGGCCCGCAGCCGGTGGCCACGCTCCAGCGCATGGCGCGGCTGGGCGTGCTCGCGCGCTGGATCCCGGCATTCGCGCAGGTGTCCGGGCGCATGCAGTTCGACCTGTTCCATGTCTACACCGTCGACCAGCACACGATGGCGGTGCTGAAGAACATCGCCGGTTTCGCCTCGGGCAGCGTCGATCCGCGCTTCTCGATCGTGCACAACGTGTGGCCGCGGCTGCGCAAGCCCGAGCTGCTGCTGCTCGCCGGCCTGTTCCACGACATCGCCAAGGGCCGCGGCGGCGACCATTCCGAGCTGGGCGAAATCGACGCGCGCGAGTTCTGCATCGCGCACGGCCTGAGCGAAGGCGAGACCGCGCTCGTCGCCTGGCTGGTGCGCCACCACCTGCTGATGTCGGTGACCGCGCAGAAGCAGGACATCAGCGACCCGGAGGTGATCCACCGCTTCGCCTCCGCCGTCGCCGACCGCGAGCGCCTGGACCTGTTGTACCTGCTGACCTGCGCCGACATCGCCGGCACCTCGCCCAAGTTGTGGAACGCATGGAAGGACCGGCTGCTGGCCGACCTGTACACCGCCACGCGCATGGCCTTGCGCCGCGGCCTGGAGAATGCGCCCGACGCCGAGGAGCGGATCGCGGAGACGCGCGACCATGCGCGGGCGCGCCTGCTCGACGCGGGCCTGGACGAGGACGAGATCTCGGCATTGTTCGCGCGCATGCCGGAAACCTCGTTCCTGCGCGGGCGCGCCGACAGCGTGGCCTGGCAGGCGCAGGTGCTGCATGGCATGCGCAGCGGCCGCGCCGGCTCCCGCGAGCTTGCGGTGCGCGCGCGCCCGTTGCTGCAGCATGCCGGCGCGCTGGAAGTGTTCGTGTTCTCGCCCGACCGCGATGGCCTGTTCGCCGCGATCGTCGCGTCGCTGGACCGGCTCGGCCTGGCGATCCAGCAGGCGCGCCTGCTGGTCGGCGCCGAAGGCAACGTGTTCGACACCTTCGAGGTGCTGCCCGTCCATCCGCAGCGTCCGGTCGACGCATCCGCCGTCGAGCGAGCGCTGCTGTCGGCGCTGGCGGAAAGCGACCTCGATGCAGTGCGTCCGCCGCGCCGCACCCAGCCGCGGCACCTGCGCCATTTCCGCCTGGTGCCGCAGGTCGCGTTCGACACCGCCGAAGGCGGCAGGCGCACGCTGCTGAGCCTGGTGTCCACCGACCGCCCCGGCCTGCTCGCCGATGTCACCCGGGTGTTGCGCCAGCAACGCCTGCGCGTCCACGATGCGCGCATCGCCACCTTCGGCGAACGCGCCGAGGACGTATTCCAGATCACCGACGAAGGCGATCGCCCCCTCGCCGACGAACGACAGCAACAGGCGCTGCGCGAAGCATTGCTCGCCTGCCTTGAAGGAGAGTCACGGCAATGAGCACGGAAAAGAAGCCCGCGCGCAAGAAGGCCGCGAAGACGGCGGCCAGGAAGAAGGCCGCGCCCAGGGGCCCGGGCATCGACGAACTCAAATTCATGATCGACAGCGCCTGGGAACGGCGCACGATGCTCACCATCGACGAGCTCGAGGGCTCGACCGGCCCGACCGTGGAGCGGGTCATCGAAGGCCTGGAGAAGGGCGAGTTCCGCGTCGCCGAGCCGGACGGCAAGGGCGGCTGGCTGGTCAACGAATGGCTGAAGAAGGCGGTGCTGCTGTACTTCCGCACCCAGGAAATGGAGCTGGTCGAAGCCGATCCCGCCCCGTTCTGGGACAAGGTCCCCGCGCGCTTCGCCGACTTCGATGAAACCGCGTTCCGCAAGCTCGGTGCGCGGGTGGTGCCGGGCGCGATCGTGCGTCGCGGCACGCACATCGGCAAGGACGTGGTGCTGATGCCGAGCTTCGTCAACATCGGCGCCTGGGTCGGCGCCGGGACCATGGTCGATACCTGGGCCACGGTCGGCTCCTGCGCCCAGGTCGGCAAGCATTGCCACCTGTCCGGCGGGGCGGGCATCGGCGGCGTGCTCGAACCGCTGCAGGCGAGCCCGACGATCATCGAGGACCATTGCTTCATCGGCGCGCGCTCCGAGGTCGTGGAAGGCGTCGTCGTCGGCCACCACAGCGTGATCGGCATGGGCGTGTTCCTGGGCCAGTCCACCCGCATCTACAACCGCGCAACCGGCGAAGTCAGCTACGGCTACGTGCCGCCGGGCAGCGTGGTGGTCTCCGGGCAGTTGCCGGCGAAGGACGGCTCGCACTCGTTGTATTGCGCGGTGATCGTCAAGCAGGTCGATGCCAGGACCCGAAGCAAGACGTCGGTCAATGATTTGCTGCGCGGGCTGGCCGAATAGGTCGTTCCGTGACCTTCGGCAGGGGTCCTCGCGTGCCCTGCATGCGACAACCCTGTGTTGAATTCACCGCAATCCCGGGGAGTCGAGCAATGAAAACCACCATCGTCGCATCGCTGCTGCTCACGGCGCTGCTGGCTGCGCCCATCGCCTGCGCGCAGGATCTGTCGCGCTACAGCGACGAGGGCCTGGCCAAGGAGCTGGCTTCCGTCGCCGATGCGCAGACCGCGGTCCTGGTGCCGATGCGCGACGGCATCGGGCTGTCGACCAACATCTATCGCCCCAAGGGTGCGACCGGCGACCTGCCGACGATCCTGTTGAAGACCCCGTACAACGAACACGTGCCGCGCGGCAGCACCGCGCGCTATGCCATCGAGGCGGTGCGCCACGGCTATGCCTTCATCGTCCAGAACGAGCGCGGCCGTTACTTCAGCCAGGGCAAGTACGAGATCCTGGGCTATCCGCAGACCGACGGCTACGACACGCTCGACTGGATCGCCGACCAGCAATGGTCCAACGGCAAGGTCGGCACCCTGGGCTGCTCGTCGTCGGCCGAATGGCAGCTCGCGCTGGCCGGCATGAACCATCCCGCGCACGCGGCGATGGTGCCGATGGCCGCAGGCGCCGGCATCGGCAAGGTCGGCCGTTTCCGGGAACAGGGCAATTTCTATACCGGCGGCGTGCCGCGGACCCTGTTCGCGGTGTGGATG
>JALYWW010000054.1 GCA_030852515.1 Pseudomonadota bacterium | reverse complement strand
ACAGTCCGCGCTTCGCTGACAGGCGAAGCGACCCGCGCACTGGCAACCAAGGCCCATGCCCAATTCCAAGCATCCACGCAACCACGGCGGCGCCGGATTCGCCAGCCTGGTGGTCGGCGCCATCGGCGTCGTCTTCGGCGACATCGGCACCAGCCCGCTGTACACGCTGAAGCAGGCCTTCGGCCCGCACTACGGCCTGGTCGCCAACCACGACACCGTGCTCGGCATCCTCTCGCTGGTGTTCTGGGCACTGACGATCGTGGTCACGGTGAAGTACGTGACCGTGATCATGCGCGCCGACAACGAAGGCGAGGGCGGGATCATGGCGCTGATGTCGCTGGCCCAGCGCACGCTCAAGCCGGGTTCGCGATCCGTCTACATGGTGGGCATCCTCGGCATCTTCGGGGCGTCGCTGTTCTTCGGCGACGGCGTGATCACCCCGGCGATCTCGGTGCTGTCGGCGGTCGAGGGGCTTGAGGTCGTGGCGCCGCAACTGCACCAGTGGATCGTTCCGATCGTGGTGGTGGTGCTGCTGGTGGTGTTCCTGGCGCAGCGCTTCGGCACCGCGAAGGTGGGCCTGGTGTTCGGCCCGATCATGATCCTGTGGTTCCTGGCCCTGGCCGTGCTCGGCGTGGTCAACATCTTCCACGCACCGGAAGTGCTCAAGGCGATCAACCCCTGGTGGGCGCTGCGCTTCTTCGCCGAGCACCACTTCGGCGGCGTCTTCATCCTCGGCGCAGTGGTGCTGGCGGTGACCGGCGGAGAGGCCCTGTATACCGACATGGGCCACTTCGGCGCGCGCCCGATCCGGCTGGGCTGGTACTGGTTCGTGCTGCCGGCGCTGATGCTCAACTACCTCGGCCAGGGCGCGCTGGTGCTCGAGGATCCGACCGCGATCGTCAATCCGTTCTACGTGGGGGTGCCGGGCTGGGCGCGCTGGCCGATGATCGTGCTGGCGACCTGCGCCACGGTGATCGCCTCGCAGGCGGTGATCACCGGCGCGTTCTCGATCTCGCGCCAGGCGATGCAGCTGGGCTACATCCCGCGCATGGCGGTCAAGCACACCTCGCGCGAGACCATCGGCCAGATCTACATCCCGGCGGTGAACTGGACCCTGATGGTGCTGGTGATCGGCCTGGTGCTCGCGTTCCAGACTTCGACCGCGCTGGCCACCGCCTACGGCATTTCGGTGTCGGCGACGATGCTGATCGACACCCTGCTGCTGGCGATCGTTGCCCGCGAACTGTGGCCGCGCGCTCGCGGCTGGGTGCTGGCGTTGTGCGTGCTGTTCCTGGTCGGCGACGTCGGCTTCCTGGTCGCCAACGCCGCCAAGATCCTGGACGGCGGCTGGTTCCCGGTGGTGCTGGGCATCGTCCTGTTCACCCTGCTGCGCACCTGGCGCCGCGGCCGCGAACTGCTGTACCAGGAGATCCGCAAGGGCGGCATCCAGCTCGACACCTTCCTGCCCGGCCTGATGCTGGCGCCGCCGGTGCGGGTGCCGGGCACGGCGGTGTTCCTGATCGCGCAGCAGGAAGTCGTGCCGCAGGCGCTGCTGCACAACCTCAAGCACAACAAGGTGCTGCACGAGCGCAACGTGTTCCTGACGGTGAAGACACTCAACGTGCCGTATGCGGCCAAGGCCAACCGCCTGCAGATCGATCCGATCGGCGACGAGTTCCACCGGGTCACGCTGCGTTTCGGTTTCATGGAGACGCCGGACGTGCCGCTGGCGCTGATGCGCTCCTGCGACCGGGGCGGGATCCATTTCGACCCGATGGATACCACCTATTTCGCCAGCCGCGAGAACGTGGTCGCCAGCAAGCGCGGCGGCATGCCGGTCTGGCGCGACAAGCTGTTCGCGGTCATGCACCGCAACGCGGCACCGGCGACCGGGTTCTTCCACATCCCCGGGAACCGGCTGGTGGAACTGGGCGCGCAGGTCGAGATCTGACGCCATAATGGCGCCATGACCGAAGAGCGCCTCATCGCCGCCGACGCCACCCGCGAGGACGAAGCCGCCGAGGCCTCGATCCGGCCGAAGCGGCTGGACGAGTACCTCGGCCAGAAGCCGGTGCGCGAGCAGCTGGGCATCTACATCGAGGCGGCGAAGCGGCGTGGCGACGCCATGGACCACGTGCTGATCTTCGGCCCGCCGGGCCTGGGCAAGACCACGCTGAGCCATGTCATCGCCAACGAGCTCGGGGTCGGCCTGCGCGTCACCTCCGGCCCGGTGATCGAGAAGGCCGGGGACCTGGCCGCGCTGCTCACCAACCTGCAGCCCCACGACGTGCTTTTCATCGACGAGATCCACCGCCTGTCGCCGGTGGTCGAGGAAGTGCTGTACCCGGCGATGGAAGACTTCCAGATCGACATCATGATCGGCGAGGGCCCCGCGGCGCGCTCGATCAAGCTCGACCTGCCGCCCTTCACCCTGGTCGGCGCGACTACCCGCGCCGGCCTGCTGACCGCGCCGCTGCGCGACCGCTTCGGCATCGTCCAGCGGCTGGAGTTCTACAACGTCGAGGACCTGACCCGGATCGTGCGCCGCTCCGCGCAGATCCTCGGCATCGCCTGCGAGGCCGAAGGCGCCGATGCCATCGCCCGGCGCGCGCGCGGCACGCCGCGCATCGCCAATCGCCTGCTGCGGCGGGTCCGCGATTATGCCCAGGTGCGCGCTGCCGGCCACATCGATGCCGCGGTCGCGGCCGCGGCGATGGAAATGCTGCAGGTCGATCCGGAAGGATTCGACGAGCTCGACCGGCGCCTGCTGCGGACGATAGTGGACGCCTTCGATGGCGGCCCGGTCGGGGTCGAGTCGCTGGCCGCCGCGCTGAGCGAGGAGCGCGGCACCCTCGAGGACGTGGTCGAACCCTATCTGATCCAGCAAGGCTTCCTGGTGCGGACCGCGCGGGGCCGCATGGCCACGGCGAAGGCTTACCAGCACCTCGGCCTGCGCCCGCGGCGCGATCCGGGATTGGGGATCGGGGGTTCGGGAGAGCTGCTTTGACGATTCCCGGTTCGGAACCGTTCATCCATCCGGTACGCGTCTACTGGGAAGATACCGATGCCGGTGGCGTGGTCTACCACGCGCAATACCTGGCCTTCCTCGAACGCGCGCGCACCGAGTGGATGCGCGCGCTGGGCAAGGGCCAGGACGCGATGCGGCGCGAACACGGCCTGGTGTTCGCGGTGCGCGCGATGCAGGTCGACTTCCGCCTGCCGGCGCGGCTGGACGACGCGCTGGCGGCCACGGTCGTCCTGCGGGAATGCCGTCGCGCGAGCCTGGTGATCGACCAGGAGATCCGCCGCGACGGCGTGCTCCTGCTCGACGCGAAGGTGCGCATTGCGTCCCTGGACGCAGCCGGTTTCAAGCCCCGGGAAATTCCGCCGGCGTTGTACGACGAACTCAAGCCCCTGGAGGCACGCGACTGATGCAGCAGCCCATCGAACCCATCGCCGCCGCCGCCACAGACGGCAACGGCATCGACATGCTGGCCCTCATGCTGCACGCGAGCATCCCGGTGCAACTGGTGATGCTGTTGCTGATCTTCGGGTCGATCGCGTCGTGGGTGATCATCTTCCGCAAGAAGCGCGTGCTGGATCGCGCCGACCGCGAGGCCAACCGTTTCGAGGAGCGTTTCTGGTCCGGCGCGGAGTTGTCCAAGCTGTATGCCGGCGCCACCGAGCGCAATCGAGAGATCGGCGGGCTGGAAGCGATCTTCGAAGGCGGCTTCCGCGAATTCGACCGTATCCGCCAGCGCCGCGGCGTCGACAGCCGCAGCCAGCTCGAAGGCGCGCAACGGGCGATGCGTGCGGCGGCCTCGCGCGAACTCGACGGGCTCGAGCACAACCTGGAGTTCCTCGCCAACGTGGGATCCATCGCGCCTTACGTCGGCCTGTTCGGTACCGTCTGGGGGATCATGGTGTCCTTCCATGGCCTGGCCAGCGTCAAGGAAGCGACCATCGCCACGGTCGCCCCCGGCATCACCGAGGCGCTGGTCGCCACCGCGATGGGCCTGTTCGCGGCGATCCCGGCGGTCTGGGCATACAACCGGTTCGCCACCCGGGTCGAACGCCTGTCGGTGCGTTACGACACCTTCTCCGAGGAGTTCTCCTCGATCCTGCAGCGGCAAGCCCACGTCGACGAGGCCTGAGCCATGGCGATGACCGCAACCGGGCGGCGCATCCGCAAGCGCAAGCTCAAGGCCGAGATCAACGTCGTGCCGTACATCGACGTGATGCTGGTGCTGCTGATCATCTTCATGGTCACCGCGCCGCTGCTGAACCTCGGCGTCGACGTGCGCCTGCCGCAGGTCGCCGCCGCCACGGTCGAACAGCCGAAGCAGCAGGTGGTGGTTCAGGTCGGCGAGGACGGCGCGCTGTCGCTGATCCAGCGCGACGACCAGGGCGCGACCAGCAAGCTCGCGCTCGACGAAGATGACCTGATCTCGCGCGTCGGCGCATTCCGCAACAACAATCCGGAACTGGTGGTGTTCGTCGCGGGCGACGGCGCGGTGCGTTACGAAGCCGTGTTGCGCGTGTTGCAGCGCCTGCGCAGCGAAGCGAAAGTGGACAAGGCGACCCTGCTGACGCAATCGCCGGAGCCGCCGGCAAGGTGAGGGAAACCCGCGCCGACACACGGGTGGCGGTGGTTGCGGCGATCGTGCTGCATGCCTTGCTGTTCGCGTTGATGTTCGCCGGCATGTGGTGGACGCGCACGGCGGCGCCGGTATCGGCGGCCGGGCCGGCGATCGAGGCCGACCTGGTGGATCCCAATGCACTGGCCGCGCCGCTGCGGCGCGCGTTGGACGCGCCTGCGATCCCGCCGGAACCGGAACCGGAGCCCGTGGTCGAGCCGGAGCCGGTACCGCCGGAACCTGCGCCGCCCGAGCCTGCACCGGAACCCGAACCGCCGCCGCCCGAGACCCAGCCGCAACCGCAGGAACGCATTCCGGTTCCCGATCCGCGCGAGCAGGAGCGGGTGGAGCGCGAGGCCGAGGCCGCACGCCAGGCCGCCCGCGAGCAGGAAGAGAAGCGCCGCCAGGAACAGGTCGACCTGACCGAGCGCAAGCGCCAGCAGGAAGCCGAGCAGAAACAGCGCGAAATCGCACGCAAGCTGCAGGCGATCCGCGCCGAGCAGGCCAAGGCCAAGCGCGCCGCCGAACTGGCCGAGCAGAAGCTGCGCCAGATCGAGGACGCGAAGCGCGCCGCGGCGGCGACCAGCGCGGCGCCCCCGCCGCCGGGCAACCAGGGCGTGGATACGAACCTGTCGGCACGTTATGCAGCGGCGCTGACCGAGGCGATCCTGCGCAACTGGACGCGGCCAGAATCGGTTCCGCTGGGCCAGCGTTGCGTCATCGTCATCCGCCAGGTGCCCGGCGGCACGGTGATCGAAGCCAGGGTCGACCCGGGCTGCCCTTACGACGAACTCGGCCAGCGTTCGATCGAAGCTGCGGTACTCAAGGCCCAGCCACTGCCCTACGCCGGCTTCGAGTCGGTCTTCAGCCGCACCCTGAGGCTCAACTTCGAGGCAGCCGACCGCTGAACAGGACAGCGGCCATTCATCTTTGAGATGATGTTCACGGCCAAGCTGTTAAGAATCCTGTCTTTGCGCCGGAATCCCCTGATGAGCCCTGCCTTTCGCCGCCTGACCTGCCTGTTGCTCCTGCTCGTGCCCTCGCTGGCCTGGGCCCAGGAGCAGCCGCTGGAGCTGGACATCATCGGCGGCAACGCCGCGGCGCTGCCGATCGCGGTGGTGCCGATGCCTTACCAGGGCAGCGCGACCGCCCCGGAAACCGACGTGGCCGCGGTAGTCCGCGCCGACCTGGACCGCTCCGGCCAGTTCCGCAGCCTGCCGGAGCGCGACATGGTCCAGCGGCCTACCCGCGGCGCCGACGTCGACTATCCGGCCTGGCGCCTGCTCAAGCAGGACTTCCTGGTGGTCGGCCGGGTCGTCGATGCCGAAGCCGGCAGCTATCGGGTCGAATACGAACTGTTCGATGTCGCCCGCCAGGAGCGCCTGCTCGGTTTCGCCATGACCGCCCGGGCCAGCGCCATGCGCGACGTCGCCCACCAGGTGGCCGACGCGATCTACGAGAAGATCCTGGGCGTGCGCGGCGCGTTCTGGACCCGGATCGCCTACATCACCTCCACCGGGGTCGGCGATGGCAGCCGCTATGCGCTGATGGTGGCCGACTCGGATGGCTGGAACCCGCAGACCGTGGTCCGCTCCGGCGAGCCGCTGCTGTCGCCGGCGTGGAGTCCGGACGGACGCAAGCTGGCCTACGTCAGTTTCGAAAGCGGCAACTCCACGATCTGGATCCAGGACATTTCCACCGGTGCGCGCGAGCAGGTCGCCAGCTTCCGCGGCATCAACGGCGCGCCGGACTTTTCGCCCGACGGCAGGCGCCTCGCCCTGACCCTGTCGAAATCGGGCAATCCCGAGATCTACGTGATGGACCTGGGCAGCAAGGCGCTGACCCAGGTGACCCGACAGTTCGGCATCGACACCTCGCCGACCTGGAGCGCCGACGGCACCAAGCTGTACTTCACCTCCGACCGCGGCGGCAAGCCGCAGATCTACCAGGTGTCGGCCGGCGGCGGCAGCGCGACCCGGGCCACTTTCGAAGGCAGCTACAACGCCGACCCGACGGTGTCCTTCGACGGCAAGAAGATCGCCACCACCCAGGGCAGCGGAAACACCTACCGCATCGCCATGCTCGACTCCAGCCTCGGCTCGCCGCGCTGGAGCACACTCTCCCCCGGCTCCCTGGACGAGTCGCCGAGCTTTGCCCCCAATGCCGGAATGCTGCTGTACGCGGCCAAGGAAGGCGGCCGCGGGGTACTGTATGCAGTCTCCGCCGACGCGCGCGTGCGCCAGCGCCTGGTGCTGGCCGACGGCGATGTGCGCGAGCCGGCCTGGGGACCCTACCGCACGAAGCGTTGATGCACCGTTTGCCGTTGTAGTCGTTACCCAACTGTTCCAACCGACGAGGAATTAGCAATGAATACAACCACCCGAGTCCTGCTGACCGCACTGCTGTGCACCGCGGCGGTCGCATGCTCCAAGAAGGTCAAGGAAGCGCCGCCGGAGACCACCGCGCCGCCGCCGCCCGTGACCACCGAGCCTGCTGCCACCACCGGCGCCTACACCCCGGAAGACCTGGACAGCGACAGCTGCCTGCGTACCCGCGTGGTGTACTTCGACTTCGATCAGGAAACCGTGCGTCCCGAGTTCGAGGCGGCGATGGCCTGCCACGCCAAGTACCTGAGCGACCGCCCGTCCTCGCGCATGAACCTTGAAGGCAACGCCGACGAGCGCGGCAGCCGCGAGTACAACATGGGCCTGGCCGAGCGTCGCGGCAACGCCGTGTCCTCCGCGCTGCAGGCCAATGGTGGCTCCGGCAGCCAGGTCAGCGTGATCAGCTACGGCGAGGAACGCCCGACCTGCACCGAGTCGACCGAGGATTGCTGGGCCAAGAATCGCCGGGTCGAGATCGTCTACACCGCCAAGTAACGGCGGTCGCAGACAGCACTGGGTAAGGCAGCGGGAGGTCCGCTGCCTTATTCTTTTGGGATTCCGGAAACGGTGGATATGGTCATGAATACTCGGATTTCTGCAATCGTGGTGGCAGCCGGACTGCTGGTGGCGGCGCCGGTGGCGCTGGCGCAGCGGGCCAGCCTGGCCGAACGGGTGACGGCGCTGGAGCAGCGGGCGGCCACAGACCGCGGCAACGTCGACCTGCTCAACCAGGTCAATGCGCTCAAGTCCGAAGTCCAGGCGCTGCGCGCCCAGATCGAGGAGTTGCAGCACCAGCAGCAGAAGGCGCAGGTGGACGCGCGCAACCAGTACCTGGACCTGGACGGTCGCCTGGCCAGGCTGGAGGGCGGCGGCGTGCCCGCCGGTTCGGTGCAGGCCCCCACGGGGATCGTGGCGGGCGTTGCAGCCGCCCCGACGGCGCCGACGACCCCGGCGTCCTCGGCGACAGCGGCTGACGCAAGTGCAGGCACCGCGCCGCCCGCCGTTGCCGGCGATGCCGAGCGCCTGGCCTACGGCGCTGCGTTCGACGTGCTCAAGGCCGGACGCTACGACGAGTCCGCGCGCCAGTTCGCCACCTTCCTGACGCAGTTCCCCGACGGCGCCCTCGCTCCGAACGCAATCTACTGGCTGGGCGAAAGCTATTACGCCACCCAGAACTATCCGCTCGCACTGCAGCAGTTCCAGGCGCTGCTTGACCGTTACCCGACCCACGACAAGGCGCCGGGGGCGATGCTCAAGCTCGGCCTGACCCAGTACGGAATGGAACAGCAGACCGCAGCCGAAGCCACCCTGGCCACAGTGTCGCAACGCTATCCGGGCACCGACGCGGCCCGCACCGCCGAAGACCGCCTGCGCGCGATCCAGCTGGGCAGCCTGCGCTGACGCAATGGCAGACCGCCTGCGCCTCACCGAGATCTTCCTGTCGTTGCAGGGCGAAGCCCGCGACGCCGGCTGGCCCAGCGTGTTCGTGCGGCTCACCGGCTGCCCGCTGCGTTGCGGCTATTGCGATACCGCCTACGCGTTCCACGGTGGCGAGTGGCATGACATCGACGCGATCCTTGCCGAGGTCGCCAGCCACGGCGTGCGCCACGTCTGCGTGACCGGCGGCGAGCCGCTGGCGCAGAAGCGCTGCATCGCCTTGCTCCAGCAGTTGTGCGATGCCGGTTACATCGTGTCGCTGGAAACCTCCGGCGCGGTCGACATCGCGGCGGTGGATCCGCGCGTGTCGCGCGTGCTGGACATCAAGACACCGGGGTCCGGCGAGGTCGCGCGCAACCTGTGGTCGAACCTCGGATTGCTGACCCCGCACGACCAGGTCAAGTTCGTGATCTGCGATCGCGCCGACTTCGAATGGGCCTGCGCCATCGTCGCCGAGCATCGCCTGCACGAGCGCTGCGAAGTGCTGTTCTCGCCCAGCTTCGGCCAGCTCCCGGCCAGCGACCTGGCCGACTGGATCGTCGCCGAGCGCCCGCCGGTGCGCTACCAGCTGCAGCTGCACAAGATCCTGTGGAACGACGAGCCGGGACGCTGAGGAACAAGGACGAGATGGACGCAAGTGTTTCCAACCCCGCGGTGGTGCTGGTGTCCGGCGGCATGGATTCGGCGGTGGTGCTGGCGATCGCGCGCGAGCGCGGCTTCGCCGTGCATGCGCTGAGCGTGCGCTATGGGCAGCGCCATCCGTCCGAGCTGGAAGCAGCCGCGCGCGTGGCCGGAATGCTGGGCGCGGTGGCGCACAAGATCGTGGCGGTGGACCTGCGCAGCATCGGCGGTTCGGCGCTGACCGACAGCGACATCGCGGTGCCGGAGGATAGCGACGGGCACGTCATTGGCGCGAACATTCCGGTGACCTACGTGCCAGCGCGCAACACCATCATGCTGTCGCTGGCCCTGGGCTGGGCCGAGGTGGTCGGCAGTGCCGACCTGTTCTGCGGTGTGAATGCGGTCGACTACTCCGGCTATCCGGATTGCCGCCCCGAGTTCATCGAGGCGTTCGAACGCCTGGCCAACCTCGCCACCAAGGCCGGCGTGGAGGGCGCGGGCTTCCGCGTGCATGCGCCGCTACTGCGCATGTCCAAGGCCGACATCGTGCGTGAAGGCCTGCGCCTGGGCGTGGATTTCGCCGAAACCGTGTCGTGCTACCAGGCCGACGACCAGGGCAGGGCCTGCCGCCATTGCGATGCCTGCCGCCTGCGCGCCGAGGGTTTCGCCGCCGCCGGCGTCGCCGATCCGACCCGATACCGTTAGAATTCCCGCTTCCGCGGGCCGTTAGCTCAGTTGGTAGAGCAGAAGACTTTTAATCTTTTGGTCGATGGTTCGAATCCATCACGGCCCACCAGTTCGCCGAGCATGGCTCGGCGCTACAGGTCGATCAGCACGCGGCGATCCTGGTCCAGCCGGATCGTGCGATCCGCGATTCCCGGCAGCGTCTGCATCGCCTGGCGGCTGACCCGCTCGAAAAACTGCACGAAGCGCATCACCTGTGCATGCGACATCGCCTTGCGGCCCGGGTGCTGCGCCTGCAGGGTCTGTTCCTGCTGCCAGCGCCATTGCGGCACGACGTCGAAACCGGGGCCCTGCAGGAACAGCAGCCGCGGCAGCCGCAACCACAGTGCGGGGAAGTCGTTGGCCAGCGCATCGTTGCACCAGCGGCGCCAGGTGCCGTCCGGGTCCTCGTCCTGCTCGAGCGCGTTGAGCGGGTCGACCAGTTCGTCCGGGGCCTGCGGCGGCACTTTCAGGAACCAGCCTTCGAGCACGACCAGGTCGGCGTGTTCGACCGTCGGCCATTGCGATTCCGGCAGGCGGTCGTCGGCGATCTTGTCGAAGCGGGGCAGGGTGGCCGGGCGGCCTTCGCGCAGGGCGTCGAGTACCTCGCAGGCCAGCGCCACGTCCTGGCTGCCCGGCGCGCCGCGGGTCGCGCACAGCGGATGCACCTCGCGGCCCAGCCGTTGCCGGGCGGCGTGGCCGAGATAGAAGTCGTCGATCGACAGCGGCACCAGGCGCAGGCCCTGCTCTCGCGCCAGGGCCTCCAGCTGCAGCGACAGCGTCGACTTGCCCGTGCCCTGCAGGCCGGCAATGGCGAAGATCCGCTCGCCGCTGGCGCGGGCGGTGGCGAGGACCTCGGCGACGAAATCCGGCGCATAGCCGGCCGGATGCAGGGGAGCGGGCATCGCGCGACAATACCGCAATGGACGACACCGTTGCCGACGATCCCCTCTACGCCGAGGCCCTGGCCGAGTTCGCCCGCCTGTTCGAGGAGGCGGGCGCCGCGGGCGAGCCGGACCGCACCGCGATGACGGTCGCCACGGCGACGCTCGACGCCCGGCCGTCGGCGCGCACCGTGCTGCTCAAGTCGGTCGATCCGCGCGGCTTCGTGTTCTACACCCACATGGAAGGGCGCAAGGGCCGCGAACTGCAGGCCAACCCGTATGCGGCGCTGCTGTTGCATTGGCCGCGCGTGCGCCAGGGCGTGCAGGTACGGGTCGAGGGACGCGTGCACACCGTGCCGGACGATGAAGCCGACGCCTATTTCGCCAGCCGCAAGCGCGGAAGCCAGGTCGGCGCCTGGGCATCGCTGCAGTCGGAGACCCTGGACAGCCGCGCGACCTTCGAGCAGCGCATCGCCGAAGTGGAAGCGAAGTTCGAGGGGCGGGAGATCCCGCGCCCGCCGCGCTGGACCGGTTTCCGGGTGCGTCCGCGCTGGATCGAGTTCTGGTATGCCGCGGAGTTCCGCTGGCACGAGCGCTGGCTGTACGAACGCGACGTCGCCGCGCGCTGGTCGAAGCGGATGCTCTATCCGTGAGCGAGCCCGCGCGGCACGGCCCGCGGCGCATCGTCTGCCTGACCGAGGAGCCGACCGAGGTCCTGTATGCGCTCGGCGAGGAGGAGCGCATCGTCGGCATCAGCGGCTTCACCGTGCGACCGCCGCGCGCGCGCCGCGAGAAGCCCAAGGTCAGCGCCTTCACCAGCGCGAAGATCGATGAAATCCTCAAGCTGGAACCCGACTTCGTGGTCGGTTTCTCCGACATCCAGGCCGACATCGCCGCCGAGCTGGTACGGCGCGGCATCGAGGTCTGGATCAGCAACCATCGCAGTGTCGAGGGCATCCTCGACTATGTGCGCCGCCTCGGCGCCCTGGTCGGCGTCGGTGCGCGCGCCAGCGAGTACGCCGACGAGCTGCAACGCGGGCTCGACTCAATCGCGGCGCAAGCCGCGCGCCTGCCGCGGCGGCCGAAGGTTTATTTCGAGGAATGGGACGAGCCGCCGATCACCGGCATCCGCTGGGTGGCGGAGCTGGTGCGCATTGCAGGCGGCGACGACATCTTCCCGGAGCGCGCGCTGGAGCCGCTGGCGAAGGCACGCATCCTGGAGGATGCGGGCGAAGTCGTGCGCCGCGCGCCGGACATCATCCTGGGCTCCTGGTGCGGCAAGAAATTCCGGCCCGACAAGGTCGCCGCGCGCCCCGGCTGGGACGCGATTCCCGCGGTACGCGACGGCCAGCTGCACGAGATCAAGTCGCCGATCATCCTCCAGCCCGGGCCCGCGGCGCTGACCGATGGCGCAAGCGAGATCGCCCGCATCATTCGCGAGTGGTCAGTCGTTCGCGGCTGACAGTTGGCGGCCGCGCTCGGCGGCGGCGTGGATCGCATCGCCGACCAGGCCGCGGAAGCCACCGGCCTCGAACGCTTCGATCGCAGCCTGGGTGGTGCCGTTGGGCGAAGTGACCCGGCGGCGCAGTTCGGCGGCATCGACGTCGCCTTCGGTAAGCATGCGCGCGGCGCCGAGCACGGTCTGCAGCACCAGGGTGCGGGCCGCGTCTTCGGGCAGGCCTTCGGCCAGTGCCGCTGCCTGCATCGCCTCGGCGAGCAGGAAGACGTAGGCCGGGCCACTGCCCGAAACCGCGGTAACGGCGTCCATGCGGATCTCGTCCTCGATCCAGACGGTCTCGCCGGCAGCCGACAGCAATGCCTCGGCCTCCCTACGGCCCGCGGCGTCGACCCGTGCGTTGGCAAAAAGACCGGTGACGCCGGCGCCGAGCAACGCCGGCGTGTTGGGCATGCAGCGCACGACCGCGACGTTCCCGCCAAGCCAGCGTTCGATCTGGGTGGCGGTGATGCCGGCCGCGATCGAGACCACCAGCGGCCGTTGCGCGCGCGCCCGTGCGGCCAGCGCTTCGCACACCGCGCGCAGGACCTGCGGCTTCACCGCCAGGACCCAGGTTGCGGCGCCGTCGACGACTTGCGCGTTGTCGGCGCCCACTTCGACGCCGAAGTCGCGCTGCAGGCCTTCGCGCAAGACGTCCAACGGTTCGGCGACGCGGATCGCGCCTGCTTCGGTACCGCGGGCGACCAGGCCACCGATGAGGCTGCGGGCCATGTTGCCGCCGCCGATGAAGGCGATTGCAGGATCGGTCATCGGGATCTCCTTTCGCCGAACAGGGCGGTGCCGATGCGGACCATGGTCGCACCTTCGGCGGTGGCGAGCGCTGCATCGTCGCTCATGCCCATCGACAGGGTGTCGACACCGGGATGGGTGGCCCGGAGCGATTCGAACAACGCACGCATGCGGACGAATGCGTCGCGTCGTCGTTCGGGCTCGGGGAACAGTGCGGGAATGGCCATCAATCCCCGCAAGGCGAGCAGTGGTTGCGCGGCCACGGCCGCCGCCAGCGCCGGCACGTCGCCGGGCGCGCAGCCATGCTTGCCGGGCTCGGCATCGATATTGACCTGCAGCAGGATGTTCAGCGGCGGCCGGCCCGGGTCGCGGTGGCGGCCCAGGGCGTTGGCCAGGCGGGCGCTGTCGACGGTCTGGATCCAGTCGAACAGTTCAGCGGCCAATGCCGCCTTGTTGGACTGCAGGTGCCCGACCAGGTGCCATTCGACCCCGGGGCCGGGAGTTCCGGCGATTGCCGCGACCTTGGCCTGCGCCTCCTGCACGTAGTTCTCGCCGAAGGCCGGGACCTCGCCCGGGCGCTCCTGGCGCCAGGCGGATGCCAGTTCCGCGACAGCCGTCACAGGCTGCAGCTTGCTCACAGCCAGTAGTCTTGGGGATGGCCGGCCAGCCTGCCTCGCCGCGTTATCGAGCGACTGCAGGACGGCTTGCAGGTGGGCGCGCAGGCGGTTTTGCATTTGCGCCATATACTGCTACAACGCATCCGTCGCGATCCAGCGCGACGCAGGGGAAGCAAGCCAATGGATATCGCCGAACTGCTGGCGTTCTCGGTCAAGAACAAGGCGTCGGACCTGCATCTGTCGGCGGGCCTGCCGCCGATGATCCGGGTCGACGGCGACGTACGCCGCATCAACATCCCGGCCCTGGACCACAAGCAGGTCCACGCGCTGGTCTACGACATCATGTCGGACAAGCAGCGCCGCGACTACGAGGAATTCCTCGAGGTCGACTTCTCCTTCGAGATCTCGGGCCTGGCGCGCTTCCGCGTCAACGCGTTCAACCAGAACCGCGGCGCCGGCGCCGTGTTCCGCACCATTCCCTCGGAAGTGCTGACCCTCGAGCACCTGGGCTGCCCGCCGATCTTCAAGGAACTGATCGACCAGCCGCAGGGCCTGATCCTCGTCACCGGCCCGACCGGCTCGGGCAAGTCGACCACGCTGGCGGCGATGATCGACCACATCAACAAGGCCGAGTACGGCCACATCCTCTCGGTCGAGGACCCGATCGAATTCGTGCACACCTCGCAGAAGTGCCTGGTC
>JALYWW010000125.1 GCA_030852515.1 Pseudomonadota bacterium | reverse complement strand
GGCACAGGGTGGCATGCCACTGGTCCGGCCGGCGCGGCCGCAGGTCCAGGTCGCGCTCGCGGGCCTCTTCCCGCAGCGCGTCGACGAGCGGCCCGAGCCGCGCCACTTCTCCCTCGCTCGGTCGCCAGCCGGGGAACAGCGCCTGGCTCACGCCGCGCGCGAAGCCCGCTTGCGGTCGGTCTCGGTGAGGAATTTCTTGCGCAGGCGGATTTCCTTGGGCGTGACTTCCACCAGCTCGTCGTCCTCGATGAAGTCCAGCGCCTGCTCCAGCGTGTACTTGATCGCCGGCGTCAGCTTGATCGCATCATCCTTGCCCGAAGCGCGCATGTTGGTCAGCGGCTTGGTCTTGATGGCGTTGACGGTCAGGTCGTTGTCCTTCGAATGGATGCCGATCAGCTGGCCTTCGTAGACGTTGTCGCCTTCGGCGGCGAACAGCTTGCCGCGCTCTTCCAGCGGCCCGAGCGAGTAGGCGGGCGTCGCGCCGGCGGCATTGGCGATCATCACCCCGTTCTGGCGCTTGGCGATCGCGCCCTGTTCCTTCGGGCCGTAATGGTCGAACACATGGAACAGCAGGCCGGTGCCCTGGGTCAGGGTGCGGAACTCGTTCTGGAAACCGATCAGGCCGCGGGCCGGGATCATGTAGTCCAGGCGCACGCGTCCCTTGCCGTCGGACTCCATGTTCTTCAGCTGGCCCTTGCGGATGCCGAGCTTTTCCATGACGCCGCCCTGGTGCACTTCCTCGATGTCGACCACGAGCTGTTCGATCGGCTCCATCTGCTTGCCGTCGATTTCCTTGATGATGACTTCCGGGCGCGACACGGCCAGTTCGAAGCCTTCGCGGCGCATCGTTTCGATCAGCACCGACAGGTGCAGCTCGCCGCGGCCGGAGACCAGGAACTTGTCCGGGTCCGAGCCTTCCTCGACCTTCAGCGCGACGTTGTGCAGGGTCTCCCGCTCCAGGCGCTCGCGGATCTGGCGGCTGGTGATGAACTTGCCGCCGCTGCGGTCCTTGTTGCCGGCGAACGGCGAGTTGTTGACCTGGAAGGTCATCGAGATGGTCGGCTCGTCGACGGTGAGGGCCGGCAGCGCCTCGGGCGTGTCCAGCGCGCAGATCGTGTCCGAGATGCTGAGTTCGGCGACGCCGGAGATGGCGACGATGTCGCCGGCCTCGGCCTCTTCGACCTCGACCCGCTCCAGCCCCATGAAGCCGAGCACCTGCAGCACCTTGCCCTGGCGCTTCTTGCCGTGGCGATCGACCACGCTGACCGGCATGTTGGTCCGCACCTTGCCGCGCTGGATGCGGCCAACGCCGATCAGGCCGACGAAGTTGTTGTAGTCCAGCTGGCTGATGCGCATCTGGAAGGGGCCGTCGGGATCGACGGTCGGCGGCGGAACGTGCTTCATGATCGCTTCGTACAGCGGGGTCATGTCGCCGTCGCGCGCGGCGTCGTCGAGGCTGGCGTAGCCGTGCAGCGCCGAGGCGTAGACGATCGGGAAGTCGAGCTGCTCGTTGGTCGCGCCGAGCTTGTCGAACAGGTCGAACACCTGGTCGATCACCCAGTCCGGGCGCGCGCCCGGGCGGTCGATCTTGTTGACCACCACGATCGGCTTGAAGCCCATCGCGAACGCCTTCTGGGTGACGAAGCGCGTCTGCGGCATCGGCCCGTCCATCGCGTCGACCAGGATCAGCACCGAGTCGACCATCGACAGCACGCGCTCGACCTCGCCGCCGAAGTCGGCGTGCCCCGGGGTGTCGACGATGTTGATGCGGTTGCCCTGCCAGGTGATGGCGGTGTTCTTGGACAGGATCGTGATGCCACGTTCCTTTTCCTGGTCGTTGCTGTCCATCACGCGCTCTGCGAGCACGGTGCGTTCGGAGAACGTGCCCGACTGCTTGAGCAGGCAGTCGACGAGAGTGGTCTTGCCATGGTCGACGTGGGCGACGATGGCGATGTTGCGGAGGCGTTCTATGGACATGACGAGGGGCGCGCCGGAACTGGTGAGGGCAGGGCGCGTCTGGGAAGTGGAGGAAGCCGAGTAGTATACCTCGCCAGCGCGCCGCAATTGAATCTTGTTGAATCCGGCCGCCGGGCCCGCATATGGGGGCCGAACCCCACCCAGACCGAGGAATCCCATGTCCCTGAACGCCGTCTTCGATACCGACCGTGGCCCGATCAAGGTCGAGCTGTATCCCGACAAGGCCCCGCTGACCGTGGCCAACTTCGTCAACCTCGCCAAACGCGGCTTCTACGACGGACTCAGCTTCCACCGGGTGATCCCGGACTTCATGATCCAGGGCGGTTGCCCGCAGGGCACCGGCACCGGCGGCCCGGGCTACAAGTTCGAGGACGAGACCGGCAACGGGGTCCGGCACGACCGCGGGGTGCTGTCGATGGCGAATGCCGGTCCGAACACCAACGGCAGCCAGTTCTTCATCACCCACATCAAGACCGACTGGCTGGACGGCAAGCACACCGTGTTCGGCAAGGTGGTCGAAGGCCTGGAGGCGGTGGACGCCGTCAAGCAGGGCGACGCCATCAAGTCGGTCACGATCGAGGGCGACGCCGACGCCGCCCTGGCCGCGAAGGCCGACCGCGTGGCGGAGTGGAACAAGATCCTCGCCGCCTGACCGCGGCGGCGCCGTCTCCGGCGCCTCTCCGGCACCCGCCCGGCAGCGCCGGCGCGGGTGGCCGGCGTGCTAAAATTCAGCCCTGCAACAGCGCGTGCGAAAGCGCCACGATGCCGCGCCATCGAGCAGCCTCCGCTCCCCAAACTCCCGAGGTTCCCGCGATGCCCCAGCTCGCCAAGCGCATGGGTCGTGCCAAGCCCAGTGCGATCATGGTGGTGGCCGAAAAGGCCAAGCAGCTCAAGGTCGAAGGCCGCGACATCATCAGCTTCTCGATCGGTGTTCCCAATTTCCTGCCCGGCGACCACGTCTACGCCGCCGCGCGCGAGGCGCTGGACCACGACTCAGGCCAGTACGGCAACAATCGCGGTTCCAACGAACTGCTCGACGCCTTCCTCAAGCACATCGAACAGGTCGGACTGACCGGATACACGCGCGCCAATTGCGCGACCGGCATCGGCGCCAAGCACGTGCTCTACAACCTGTGCGAAGCCCTGCTCGACGAGGGCGACGGCTTCGCCTTCGCCACGCCCTACTGGACCAGCTACGTCGACATCGGCGAGATCCTCGATGCCGACATCCAGCTGCTGCCGTGCCCGGCGGAGCAGGATTACAAGCTCACGCCGGCCCAGCTCGACGCCGCGCTGGCCAGGAAGCCCAAGGTCTTCCTGTTCAACAACCCGTCCAACCCGACCGGCATGGTCTACACCCGGGACGAGATTTCCGCGCTTGCCGACGTCATCGTGAAGCACCCCGATACCTGGGTGATCACCGACGACATCTACAACCGCATGGTGTTCGACGGCATCGGCTATCACAACTTCGTGCATGCGCGCCCCGAGTTGCGCGACCGCGTGGTGTTCATGGATTCGCTGTCCAAGACCTATGGCATGCCGGGCTGGCGCGCCGGCTTCATGGTTGGTCCGGAAGTGGTGGCGAAGGCGGTCACCACGATGAATTCCAACCACATCACCAACATTCCGGAGATCGTGACCGCGGCCGCCGTGGCGGCGCTGTCCGGCCCGCAGGACGTGCCGGACGCCAAGCGCGCGGAATTCCAGGCCAAGCGCGACCAGGTGGTGGCCGCGTTGAACGCGATCCCCGGCGTGGTTTGCCCGACGCCGCAGGGCGCGTTCTATGCGTTCCCGGACGTCAGCGTCGCCTTCGGCAAGTCGCACGACGGCAAGGTCATCGGCAACGATGTCGACTTGTGCAATGCGCTGCTCGAAGCCAAGGGCGTGGCCTGCGTACCGGGCTCGGCGTTCGGCGAACCGCGCGGCCTGCGCATCAGTTACACCTGCCCGACACCGCAGCTGGCGCCCGGCCTGCAGCGCATCCAGGAATTCTTTTCCGAGTTGACGTGAAGCTGTCATCCCGAACGCAGTGAGGGATCTGCTTCTGCCGGCTCGCGCAAGAAGCAGATCCCTCGTCTTCGACTCGGGATGACACAGGCCCAAGGGTTCTGGAACAACAAGAGACTTCGAGGAGCAACCTAATGAAAACCCCCATCCGCGTCGCCGTCACCGGCGCAGCCGGCCAGATCGGCTATTCGCTGCTGTTCCGCATCGCCTCGGGCGAAATGCTCGGCAAGGACCAGCCGGTGATCCTGCAGCTGCTGGAGCTGCCGATGGAAAAGGCCCAGGCCGCGCTCAAGGGCGTGATGATGGAGCTCGACGACTGCGCGTTCCCGTTGCTGGCCGGCATGGTCGGCACCGATGACCCGGAAGTGGCGT
>JALYWW010000053.1 GCA_030852515.1 Pseudomonadota bacterium | reverse complement strand
CCGTCGGAGGCATGGATGCCGACGACGAGCCTACATGGACGTACTCGCGGCGTGTCTCGCGCAGGGACACACACATCCGCTGCGCCCAATCACGGAAGCGAGCGGACCACGCTTCGTGCTACCGCCGGTCCAGGTCCGGATCGCGGATGCCCTGGCGGCGCAGCTCGAGGACCACCGGCGTGATCGCCGCGATCCGCGCATCGATCCGCGCCCGAGCGTAGTAATCCAGGTCGTCGCGCTTCTTCAGCGTATTGAGCTGGACCAGGGCCTGCTCCGCGCGGCCGTTGAGGAACGCGGCCTCGGCGTAGGCCTCGCCGGCGCGCACCGGGTCGCCGGCGATCTCGCTGGTACGGGCGAAGGTGCGCTGGAACACCGGATCGTCGGCGGCGCCGGCAAGCAGCGGCCGCAACAGCGCCTGCGCACGCTGGCCCGCAGCCGGTGTATTGCGCTCGTTGAGGGTGGCGGCGTAGGTCAGCGCCACCGCGCGGCTGCTGGGCATGCGCGCCACCAGGGCTTCGAATCGCGCATCCGCGGCCTCGATACGGCCCGCGCGCGCCTCGGCCTGGGCCGTAGCCAGCTCCAGCCAGGGCTGGCCCGGATGGTCCCGCAGCAATGCCGTCAATTCGTCGATGGCGCGCGCGGGATTGCCGTCGAGGTAATGCGCCAGTGCCAGGCCGTAGCGCTGTGCGTCGTCGAGTGCGTTGTACTTGCCGATGCGTTCGTACTCGCGCACCGCCTGTGCGGGCGAATTGGCGCTGAGCACCCGCAGCCGCTCGCGCGCCCAGCTGAAGTTCCCGCCGATGCCTTCGCCCGGCGTCGTCGCGATCCGCAGCGACGCAGGCAGCATCGGGTTGTCGCTGGCGCGGCCGCTGGGCACGAACGGTTGCGGGGCATCGGCGAGCTGGCGCGCGCGGTCGCGCGCCTCGCTGATGCGGGTGGTGGTGACCGGGTGGGTGCGCAGGTAATCGGGCGCGCTCTCGCGGGTTTCGGTGCTGCGCACCACCGACTGCAACTGCTCGAAGAAACCGGCCATCGCGTCGGGGTCGTATCCGCCGCGGGCGAGGGTCCGGATGCCGACCCGGTCGGCCTCGGCCTCGTTGCTGCGGGTGTAGTCGATCTGCCGCTGCGCCATCAGTCCCTGGGCCGACATCAGCGCGGCCATGGTCGCGTCGTCGGCGGAATTGCCACCCGATCCCTGGGCGATGGCGATCGCGCCGAGCATCGCCAGCAGGATCGGGATGCTGTCGCGCTGCGCAGCCTCGACGCCGCGCAGGACATGCTCCTGGGTGACGTGGGCGACCTCGTGGGCGAGGACCGCGGCGACTTCGTCTTCGCGGTCGGCCGCGAGGACCAGCCCGGCGTTGACGCCGATGTAACCGCCGAGGGTGGCGAACGCGTTGATCTGGCGGTCGCCGAGCAGGAAGAAGGTGAAGCGCTGGGTCGGGTTGTCGCTGGCCGCGCCCAGGCGCGCGCCCATCGACTGCAGCCAGGCGGCGATCAACGGATCGTCGAGGGTGTAGCCGTAATTGCGCAGCTGGCTCAGGGTCATCGCCCCGTACTCGGCCTCCTGTGCGGGCGACAGCAGGGTCCCGGCGGAGGAGCCGATGTCGGGCAGGCGGCTGTCCTGCGCGACTGCGCCGCCGGTGGCGCAGGTCACGCCCAGTGCGATGCTCAGCAGGGTGGCGGGGAGGTTGGGACGCATGGCCTGAGGATAGCGAATACGGTTGCAGGGGGGTGGAAGTTGAAGAGGGGCGTCAACGGACCCATATTGGACAATCCCGAGCCGCCCGAGTTTCCAGGATGTCCACCAGCGCCCCCGATCCCGCGACGCCACCGATCACCCTCTACACCTCGGCGACGTGCGGGTACTGCATGGCGGCCAAGAACTTCCTCAAGAGCCGCGGGCTGTCCTGGAGCGAGGTCCGGATCGACCTGGACCCGGGGGAGCGGGAACGCATGGTCGCGCGCACCCGCCGCACCACGGTGCCGCAGATCTTCATCGGCGAGGCCCATGTCGGCGGCTACGACGACCTGATGGCACTGCATCGTGCCGGCAAGCTGGAACCGCTGCTGAACGCCGGTGCCGGCGACCCGGGCTGAGCGGTCCGTACCGCGCCGTCTGGCATAATTCCGGGCTGACTCCCCCCCCTCGCGCATCGCCTCCGGGCGCCGCGCATCCAGTTCGGAAACAGCAAATGACCCCACAGACAATCACGGTCATCCGTGGCGACGGCATCGGCCCGGAGATCATGGAAGCGGCCCTGCACGTGCTCGACGCGATGGACGTCGGCCTGTCCTACGAGTTCGCCGACGCCGGCCTGGTGGCGCTGGAAAAGACCGGCGAGCTGCTTCCGGCCGCGACCCTGGAGTCGATCCGCCGCAACCGCATCGCCCTCAAGAGTCCGCTGACCACGCCGGTAGGCGGCGGCTTCTCGTCGATCAACGTCGAGCTGCGCAAGCGCTTCGACCTGTATGCCAACGTGCGTCCGGCCAAGTCGCACCCGAACACCAAGTCCCGCTTCGGCGCCGGCGTCGACCTCATCACCGTGCGCGAGAACACCGAGGGCGCCTACAGCGCCGAAGGGCAGGAACTCTCGGCCGACGGCGACACCGCCACCTCGATCACGAAGACGACGCGTCGCGGTTCCGAGCGCATCGTTCGTTACGCCTACGAGCTTGCGCGCCGCACCGGGCGCAGGAAGGTCACGATCGTGCACAAGGCCAACATCCTCAAGTCGACTTCGGGCCTGTTCCTGAACGTCGCCCGCGAAGTGGCCGCGCAGTACCCCGACATCGAAACCAACGAGATGATCGTGGACAACACCTGCATGCAGCTGGTGATGCGCCCCGAGCAGTTCGACGTGATCGTGACCACCAACCTGTTCGGCGACATCATCTCCGACCTGTGCGCCGGCCTCGTCGGCGGCCTGGGTCTCGCCCCGGGCGCGAACATCGGCACCGACGCGGCGATCTTCGAGGCCGTGCACGGCTCGGCGCCGGACATCGCCGGGCAGGGCAAGGCCAATCCCTGCGCGTTGCTGCTCGGCGCGGCGCAGATGCTCGACCACCTGGGCATGCCGGAAAAGGCGACGAAGCTGCGCGACGCGATCAACGCCACCCTCGAGGCGAAGGATGCGCTGACCCCCGACCTGGGCGGCAGCGGCGACACCATGTCCTTTGCCCGCGCGATCGCGGGCCGCGCCGCCGCGTGAACAACGACGCGCGCCCCGATGCGGTCGCGCTGACTCCGCTGTTGCTGTTCCTGGCGCTGTTCTTCGGCGCCGGCCTGTACTTCACCGCCCAGGGCGTCGCCATGGGCTTCTACCAGCTGCGTGCGCCGGTGGCGATCCTGCCGGCGCTTGCGCTGGGCGCGTGGATCGCGCATCGCAAGGGCCTGCGCGCCGGCGACATCCTGCTGCGCGGGATGGGCGACCCGAACATCGTGCTGATGTGCCTGATCTTCCTGCTCGCGGGCGCGTTCGCCCATGTGTCCAGGGAGATCGGCGCCGTCGACGCGGTGGTCGCGCTGGGCATCGGCGCGCTGCCGGCATCGTTGCTGCTGCCCGGCCTGTTCGTGCTGGCCGGCCTGATCTCGCTGGCGATCGGCACCTCGATGGGCACCATAGCGGCGGTCGTCCCGATCGCGCTGGGCATGGCCGACGCGGCCGGGCTGGACAGCGCGCTGGTGCTCGGCGCGGTGGTCGGCGGCGCGATGTTCGGCGACAACCTCTCGGTGATTTCCGACACGACCATCGCCGCCACCCGCAGCCAGGGCGCGCAGATGCGCGACAAGTTCCGCGAGAACTTCAGGATCGCCTTGCCCGCGGCGCTGGCGACGATCGTACTGCTGGCGATGCTCGGCGACTCGGCGCCGGTGACCGGCGACGGCGCGGCGTCGCCGTGGCTGGCGTTGCCCTACGTGCTGGTCCTGGTGCTGGCGCTGGCCGGGATCGACGTCCTGGTCGTGCTCGGGATCGGACTGGTCCTCGCCGGCGGGTTCGGCCTTGCGCTCGGCACCGACTACGACCTGGTGCAGTACGCCGGCGATATCTGGACCGGCTTCGAGGGCATGATCGAAATCCTGCTGCTGTCGCTGATGATCGGCGGCCTGGGCGCGTTGATGAAGGCCGCAGGCGGCCTGGACTGGCTGGCCACGGTAATCGCCCGTTTCGCCCGCGGCCATCGCGGCCGCCGCACCGGCGAATTCAGCATCGCCGCGCTCTCGGCCACCGCCGACGTGTTCACCGCCAACAACACCGTGGCGATCCTGGTCGGCGGCAGCGTCGCCCGGGACATCGCCCTGCGCCACGACATCAGCCCGCGGCGTTCGGCCAGCATCCTCGACATCTTCGCCTGCGTGCCGCAGGGCCTGCTGCCCTACGGCGCGCAGATCCTGCTGGCATCCTCGCTGGCTTCGGTGTCGCCGCTGGCGATCGCCGGCAAGGTGTACTACTGCTGGATCCTGGCCCTGGTCGCCATCGTCTTCATGGCGTGGCGTGGGAGCGGCGGAAGCCGCGAAACCTAATTGCGCGACTGCAACTTCGACAGCAACCGCAGGATCTCCAGGTACAGCCACACCAGCGTCACCAGCAGGCCGAACGCGGCGTACCACTCCATGTACTTCGGCGCGCCGCGTTCGACGCCCTGTTCGATGAAGTCGAAGTCCAGCACCAGGTTCAGCGCCGCCACCACCACCACCACGGCCGAGAAGCCAATGCCCATCCAGCCGCTGTCATGGATGAAGCCCATGCCCTGCAGGCCGAACAGCTGCATGCCCATGTTGACCATGTACAGCAGGAAGATGCCGCCGGTGGCGGCGACCACGCCGAGCTTGAAGTTCTCGGTGGCGCGGACCAGGCCGCTGCGGTAGGCCAGCAGCAACGCCGCCAGGGTGCCGAAGGTCAGGCCCACGGCCTGCATCACGATGCCGGGGAAGCGCTGCTCGAACATCGCCGAGATCGCGCCGATGAACAGGCCCTCGACCGCGGCATACAGCGGCGCAGTGACCGGCGACCATTCCTTCTTGAAGATCGTCACCAGCGCGATCGCCAGGCCGCCCAGGGCGCCGCCCCACACGTACGGCATCAGGTTGGCGGTGCCGCCGGAGGCGAAGAACTTGCTCCAGGTGAACATCGCTCCGGCCAGGGTGAGCACCAGCAGGAAAGCGGTCTTGTTGACCGTGCCGTTCAGGCTCATCGCCGCGGCGTCGTGGCGCACCACGGTGCCGGTGCCCAGGTCCAGGAAGGTCGATTCGCTCAATGCCGGGTTGCCGCTGCGCATGGACGGTTTCGCTCGTGCCGTTGGGATGGCCCAAGGATACCGCGCGTTGACACGCCTGCGCCGGCTCCGGACAATAGCCGGCCCGCCGCGGGGTATAGCGCAGTCTGGTAGCGCGCCTGCTTTGGGAGCAGGATGTCGGGGGTTCGAATCCCTCTACCCCGACCACCGGTGCGACAATTCGGCCCGAGCGCCCGTAGCTCAACCGGATAGAGCACCGGCCTTCTAAGCCGGCGGTTGCAGGTTCGAGTCCTGCCGGGCGCGCCACGCGGCAACGAGATTTGGTGGGTGTAGCTCAGTTGGTTAGAGCACCGGATTGTGATTCCGGGGGTCGTGGGTTCAAATCCCATCATCCACCCCAGATTCGGTTCAGGTTCGACGGTTTTTTTTGCTACAATTTTGGTTCTGCGACGTTTTTCGGGCCGTTAGCTCAGTTGGTAGAGCAGTTGACTCTTAATCAATAGGTCCAAGGTTCGAATCCTTGACGGCCCACCAGTCTAATCAGGCACTTAGGTAAATCCTAGGTGCCTTTTTTTTGGCTTGGGGAAAAATCAGGGGAAAAATCAGCGCCTGCGCCGTGTTCCACGGCCGCGTTGACCAGTTGCAGCTTTCCAGGCGCCGCGGAGCGTCGGCTTCGAGGTGCACGTCTCGACCCTGGCATTGATGGTGCTGTAGGCGAGCCGGTCGTCCTTCGCCCCGGGGCGGCAGCAGGCCTCAGCGCATCTTTTGGCCGCCGGGGCGCTCTCGGTGACCACTATGGTCCAGCCGCGCTAGGTCGGTGGCCGGTTGTAGTTGGGCGCGGATCCTCCGCCGGCGTCGTCAGGACCAGCGGCTGGGTAAAGGCGTGGATCTCGCGCCAGGTGTAGAGGGCTGCGTCTTGGCCGCACATGGGTCGGATATCGATCCTGCTCGCGGCGGCCTTATGGAAATTGGGCCCGAATCACGCCGAACATCACGAGGGGTAGCAAGGCGCCGAACGCTACGCCGGCGAGACCTGAAATTGAATGTGTTACCCACCGTGATCGAGGTGGGTCGCTATCCCACCAGCCGCAAATATCCCCGAGGAACCTTGAGAACCCTCGCGAGATCCACGCGATGCCACACAAAAGGATGCACATCGCCAAGAGTCCTATGATCAAGAGCTCAGATTTGTAAGCGGCGAACATCAATAGCGCGTCAAGTACAGCGAACTCGGCGAACCGCATCAAATTCGAGAGGGCTGGGCCGCCCAGGAAATCGAGTGCAGCGTTGAGCCTGTGTCCCCATGAGCGCCTGTGTTCGTCCCAAGTGTCCTCAGGCATGCGACCTCCAGCTGGATTGGTGCTGGTTGAGGGTAGGCCAGCTAGTACGACCGCGAACCTCATTTTTACGGAGACTTTTATGGAGCCCAGCAAAAAGTGCCGCTTTCGCGACCCTATGTGCATGAAATCGTTGGTGCCAGAAGCTGGACTCGAACCAGCGGTCCCGTGATTAACAGTCAGTTGCGGATTCTTTGGAGGGTTCTATTGCTCCCGAAGCACGCGGATCTCGTTGCCACTTACGACGATCCGAGAAATTCCCTTACCCCGGTTGATCGGCATGTCTCTAACGACATCCAAGTTCTTTTGGGAAAAGAAGTCATCTGCCGCGCGCATGCTCGCACTTAGGTCATTGAATTGAGCGCCAAACTCTCGGCGAATTCGATTGAGTATTCGTAAGTCCTCGGCATCCAGGTCGCCATTTTCTGCTCCGAGGACTACATTCACCGAAGTTTGAAACCGTATCCACAGCGAGACAGGATCCCGCTGAGGCACAAAAATATCCAGGCCACGCAGATCGCCAATGTGGGATACCTCGAACTTCGCTACGCGGATGTTTTCGGCGACTACATCTACTCGGCCGCCTTGAATCATGGCGCGCTGCGCATCACGTGTGGATGCCGAAACGGAGACTTGGCGTTCGACTCTGGGCAGCTTCTTTTGGGCGCGCTGGAGGATGTCAATTTCGACCTGACCGCGAAACTCGCGAAGAAATGAGTTTCGAAGTGCGGTACCGCGAACTGCTACAGGTTCAACTTCGGCAAGCCAACGGATTTTTTCTTGTGCATCTTCAACCAGCAGCTCCAGCGATATTTTCCGCGATTGCTCGTTCGTCCAGTCGCTGAAGTCCCGCTTCATTGAGTCGAGGGCGTCCTTCTGATCCTTCGCGTGCCTGTCAGCGCAACAGTGGCCGACATTGACGTACCCGCCACCGGGAATCGCAAAGATGTATCCCAAGCCATGCACGCGTTCGCAGCCAAGAAGCCCGCATTTGCCTTCTACCGGAAGGTCGTATTTGGAATCGATTCTCCCTTTGAGAATTTGATCAATTCCTACATCTTTGAGGCCACCAGTTGTCGCATGTACTTCGGCCCATGAGTACAGCTGCGGGCTTCGCGGCCCCAAGCCAGCATCGTCAAGGTCATTCATCTTTGGTGTGCTCCGAATGCCAATACAGCTGCGGGCCCCAACCGCGGAAGTCTGGTAGCGCCTCTCGGCGTGACCAGCGTCGTACCCCCGTTAGTCGTAATACTACTAACAAACCGGAGAGTCAATCGTTGCGCGGACTTGGCCCGGAACGCGCTTGGCAGAGTCAGGCTCCCAAGAGCCGTCCTTCCCCCCTGGGAAAACTCGCCCAGTCGAGATCCAGCCATGCATGTTCCACGGCGGCGCATGGGGAATGAAATGTCCTAAAGCGCCTGATCGTGAGCGAGACTCAAAGGGGCTGATAATCAATAGGTCCAAGGTTCGAATCCTTGATGGCCCACCAATCCCGAAATATCCGGCCCAGTGCCGGGCACTTTCTTGTGGCTGGTCGTTGGTTTATGGCAGGCCGTAGAATCGCCACTGCGCGAAAGTGGCGGAACTGGTAGACGCCCCGGCTTTAGGTGCCGGTGCCGCAAGGCGTGCGGGTTCGAGTCCCGCCTTTCGCACCAACGGCCGGTAGCCGGTTTTCCGGGCGCGCGGCGGCGCGCTGGGGTGGCCCGCCAAGCGTTTCCGATCGCGGCGCGGTTCGAGTCCCGCCTTTCGCACCAGCATTCCAGCGCTGGAATCGCTGGCGGCAGGCCGCCAAATCAGCGAAACTAGCAAGTTCAATCAACGTAACCCAGTCGCGCCCCCGAGGGCTGCGGCCGCATGGAGTGGGCATGGCAGTTTCAGCAACGCAGGTTTCGGTCGAGTCCGTCGGCAATCTCGAGCGCCGGATCACCCTCAAGGTCCCGGCCGGGGACGTGGACAACCAGGTGGGCGGCCGCCTGCGCGAGATCGCGCGCACCGCGCGGATCAAGGGCTTCCGCCCCGGCAAGGTGCCGACCAGCGTGGTCGAGCAGCGGTATGGTCAGCAGGTACGCGCCGAGGTCCTGGACGGGCTGCTGCGCGAGGGCTTCGACGAGGCCGTGCGCACCAACGAGCTGCGCATCGCCGGCAACCCGCGGATCGAGCCGGTCACGGGCCAGGACGAGGCCGAGCTGGCGTACGTCGCCACCTTCGAACTGGTTCCCGAGTTCGGCGAGATCGACGTGGCCACCCTCGAGGTCGTACGCAACACCGCCGAGGTCACCGACGCCGACGTCGACCGCATGATCGAAAACCTGCGCGAGCAGCGCCGCAGCTGGACCGTGGTCAAGCGTGCGGCGAAGGCCGGCGACGCGGTCGAGCTCGAGACCTGGTCGCAGGTTGGCGACGAGCGACTGCCGGCCGAAGGTGCGGAGCGCGGCACCAGCCTGATCGGTTCCGGCGCGATGCTGCCGGCCGTGGACGCGGCGCTGGCAGGCATGGCCGCCGGCGACGAGAAGGATGTCGAGGTCGAGTTCCCGGCGGACTGGCGCGTGCCCGCGCTGGCCGGGAAGAAGGCACGGGTGCACCTGAAGGCCGGGCAGGTCTCCGAGCCGGTGATGCCCGAGGTCGACGGTGCGTTCATCCGCAGCTTCGGCGTCAAGAGCGGCGAAATGGACAAGTTCCGCACCGAGATCCGCAGCAACCTGGAGCGCGAGCTCAAGGGCGCGCTGATGAATCGCCTGCGTCGCGAGGTCGGCGAGCAATTGGCCAAGGCATATGCCAGCGTCGAGCTGCCGCCGCGCCTGGTCGAGCAGGAAGCCCGCGCCATGGCCCAGCAGGCGCTGCAGCAGATGCGCCAGCAGGGCCAGCAGGCCACGCTGAAGGACGACGCCCACCAGGCGTTCATGGAGCCGGCGCGCAAGCGCGTGCTGGTCGCCCTGCTGGTCGGCGAGATCGCCCGCCGCAACGAGCTGCGCCTGGATCCCAAGCGCCTGAACGAACTGCTGCGCCTGATCGCGTCGACCTACGAAGACCCGCAGCAGGTCATTGATTTGTACCGCAACGACCCCCAGCTGATGTCGGGACTGCAGTCGCGCGCGATGGAAGAGCAGGTGATCGACTGGATCGCCGAGCGCGCCCGGCACACCGAGAAGGCAATGACGTTCCAGGAAGCCATCGGCTGAGGATTTGGACATGGGCAACGAAACCAGGGCACTCAATCTCGTCCCGATGGTGGTCGAGCAGACCAGCCGCGGCGAGCGCGCGTACGACATCTATTCGCGCCTGCTGAAGGAGCGGGTGATCTTCCTGGTCGGCGGCGTCGACGACCATGTCGCCAACGTGATCGTTGCCCAGATGCTGTTCCTCGAGGCCGAGAATCCCGAGAAGGACATCAGCCTGTACATCAATTCGCCCGGCGGGATCGTGACGGCAGGCATGGCGATCTACGACACCATGCAGTTCATCAAGCCAGACGTGAGCACCATCTGCGTCGGCCAGGCCGCCTCGATGGGCGCGCTGCTGCTGGCTGCCGGTGCCAAGGGCAAGCGCTACGCGCTGCCGAACTCGCGGGTGATGATCCACCAGCCGCTGGGCGGCTTCCAGGGCCAGGCCACGGACATCGAGATCCATGCGCGCGAAATCCTGTCGATGAAGCAGCGCCTGAACGAGATCCTGTCCAAGCACACCGGGCAGGCGTTCGATACGGTCGCCCGCGACACCGAGCGCGACAACTTCAAGAGCGCCGAGGCCGCGCAGGAATACGGCCTTATCGACCAGGTCCTGGAACGGCGTCCCGAAGACTCCATCCAGGCCGCTTGAGTGCTATTCTCGGGCCGCAACCGCGGCTGCAGCAGGTAACTGGGGAATGACCGAAGACCGACAGGGCCGATCCGGCGACAGCAGCAAGATCCTGTACTGCTCGTTCTGCGGAAAGAGCCAGCACGAGGTCCGCAAGCTGATCGCGGGCCCGAGCGTGTTCATCTGCGATGAATGCGTCGAGCTGTGCAACGACATCATCCGCGAGGAACTCGAGGAGAAGGCGCAGTCGGCACGCAGCAGCCTGCCCAAGCCCAGGGAGATCCTGGAGGTCCTCGACCAGTACGTCATCGGCCAGTCGCGCGCCAAGCGCACGCTCGCCGTCGCGGTGTACAACCACTACAAGCGGATCGAGAGCCGGCAGAAGAACGACGACGTCGAGCTGGCCAAGTCCAACATCCTGCTGGTCGGTCCGACCGGTTCGGGCAAGACCCTGCTGGCCGAAACCCTCGCGCGCCTGTTGAACGTGCCGTTCACCATGGCCGACGCCACGACGCTCACCGAAGCCGGCTACGTCGGCGAGGACGTCGAGAACATCATCCAGAAGCTGCTGCAGAAGTGCGACTACGACGTCGAGAAGGCACAGCAGGGCATCGTCTACATCGACGAGATCGACAAGATCTCGCGCAAGAGCGAAAACCCGTCGATTACCCGCGACGTGTCCGGCGAAGGCGTGCAGCAGGCGCTGCTCAAGCTGATCGAGGGCACCGTCGCGAGCGTGCCGCCGCAGGGCGGTCGCAAGCACCCGCAGCAGGAATTCCTGCAGGTCGACACCCGCAACATCCTGTTCATCGTCGGCGGCGCGTTCGCCGGCCTGGACAAGATCATCCAGCAGCGCAGCACCGACGCCAGCGGCATTGGCTTCGGCGCCAAACTCAAGAGCGCCGAGCGCAAGGCCGAGATCGGCAAGGTTCTGGCCGAGGTCGAGCCCGAGGACCTGATCAAGTTCGGCCTGATCCCCGAGTTCGTCGGCCGCCTGCCGGTGGTCGCCACCCTCGAGGAGCTGGACGAGGCGGCGCTGGTCAAGATCCTGACCGAACCGCGCAACGCGATCAGCAAGCAGTTCCGCAAGTTGTTCGACATGGAAGGCGTGGAGCTCGAGTTCCGCCCGGACGCCCTGGCCGCGATCGCGCGCAAGGCGCTCAAGCGCAAGACCGGCGCCCGCGGCCTGCGCACCATCGTCGAGTCGGTCCTGCTGGACACGATGTACGAGCTGCCGTCGCTGGAGAACGTCAGCAAGGTCGTGGTCGACGAGTCGGTGATCGAGCACAAGTCCGAGCCCTACCTGATCTACCAGACGCCCCCCGCAGCCCCCAAGGCCGCCGACGGTTGATCTGGGAACGGTTGATGTGGGAGCGGCGGAAGCCGCGATAACCCCTTGATTGTCCAGTAAATCCGCGCCGCCCACAGGGCGGCGCGTCCGTTTCGCTTGCATCCTTTTCACCCCGGCCCCATAACCATGGGATCAACTGGAGCCGACATGACCGACCGCCCTGAAACCACGACCTTGCCGGTACTGCCCCTGCGCGACGTGGTGGTGTTCCCGCACATGGTGATCCCGCTGTTCGTCGGGCGGGACAAGTCGATCCGCGCGCTGGAACTGGCGATGGAGACCGACAAGCGCATCGCCCTGGTCGCGCAGAAGTCGCCCGAAACCGACGATCCCGGCGCCGCGGACCTGTACCCCATCGGCACCCTGGCCACCGTGCTGCAGCTGCTGAAGCTGCCCGACGGCACCATCAAGGTGCTGGTCGAGGGCGTGGAGCGGATCGAGGTCGACAAGGTGGCCGAGCGTGACGGCACCCTGTCCGGTCGTCCGGTCGCCATCGCCGCCGAATCGGCGCGCGAGCCCCGCGAGGTCGAGGCGGTGGCGCGTTCGCTGATGACCCTGTTCGAGCAGTACGTGAAGAGCAACCGCAAGTTGCCGCCGGAACTGCTGCAGACCCTGTCCGGGATCGAGGAGCCCGGGCGCCTGGCCGACACCATCGCCGCGCACCTGGGCGTGCGCCTGGCCGACAAGCAGCGCCTGCTCGAGGCGCTGGACGTGTTCCAGCGCCTGGAAATGCTGATCGGCCTGGTCGACGGCGAGATCGACGTGCAGCAGATGGAAAAGCGCATCCGCGGCCGGGTCAAGTCGCAGATGGAAAAGAGCCAGCGCGAGTACTACCTCAACGAGCAGATGAAGGCGATCCAGAAGGAACTGGGCGAGATCGACGACGCGCCCAACGACCTGGACGAGCTCGCGCGCAAGATCGCCGAGGCCGGCATGCCCAAGCCGGTCGAGACCAAGGCCCGCAACGAGTTCAACAAGCTCAAGCAGATGTCGCCGATGTCGGCCGAAGCCGCGGTGGTGCGCAACTACCTCGACTGGCTGCTGGGGGTCCCGTGGAAGAAGCGCAGCAAGATCCGCAAGGACCTCAAGGCGGCGCAGGACGTGCTCGACGCCGACCACTACGGCCTGGAGAAGGTCAAGGAACGCATCCTCGAATACCTCGCGGTGCAGACCCGGGTGAAGAACATGAAGGGCGCGATCCTGTGCCTGGTCGGTCCGCCCGGCGTGGGCAAGACCTCGCTCGGGCAGTCGATCGCCAAGGCGACCAACCGCAAGTTCGTGCGCATGTCGCTGGGCGGAGTGCGCGACGAAGCCGAGATCCGCGGGCATCGCCGTACCTATGTCGGTTCGATGCCGGGCCGGATCGTGCAGAACCTCAACAAGGCCGGCACCAGGAATCCGCTGTTCATGCTCGACGAGATCGACAAGATGTCGATGGACTTCCGCGGCGATCCGTCGTCGGCGCTGCTCGAGGTGCTGGACCCGGAACAGAACCACGCCTTCAACGACCACTACCTCGAGGTCGACCTGGACCTGAGCGAAGTGATGTTCGTCGCCACGTCCAACTCGCTGCACATCCCCGGCCCGCTGCTCGACCGCATGGAGGTGATCCGCATCCCCGGCTACACCGAGGACGAGAAGATCAACATCGCGATGCGCTACCTGGTGCCCAAGCAGCTCAAGGCCAACGGTTTGCAGGACAGCGAGCTGAAGATCGCCGAGGATGCGATCCAGGGCATCGTGCGCTACTACACCCGCGAGTCCGGCGTGCGCAACCTGGAGCGCGAGATCGCCAAGATCTGCCGCAAGGTGGTGAAGGAAATCGCGCTCAAGGGCCCGCAGCCGGCCGGCAAGCGCAAGCCCAGGGCGATGCAGGTCAACGCGAAGAACCTCGACAAGTACCTGGGCGTGCAGCGCTTCGACTTCGGCCGCGCCGAAGACGAGAACGAGATCGGCCTGGTCACCGGCCTGGCCTGGACCGAGGTCGGCGGCGAACTGCTGCAGGTCGAATCCACCCTGGTGCCGGGCAAGGGCCAGCTGATCCTCACCGGCCAGCTCGGCGACGTGATGAAGGAATCCGCGTCGGCGGCGTTGAGCGTGGTGCGCGCGCGCACCGAACGCTTCGGCATCGACCTGGACTTCCTGCAGAAGCAGGACGTGCACCTGCACGTGCCCGAGGGCGCGACGCCGAAGGACGGTCCGAGCGCCGGCATCGCCATGGCCACCGCGCTGGTGTCCACGCTGACCAAGGTGCCGGTGAAGGCCGATGTGGCCATGACCGGCGAGATCACCCTGCGCGGCCGGGTGCTGCCGATCGGCGGCCTCAAGGAAAAGCTGTTGGCGGCGATGCGCGGCGGCATCCGCACCGTGGTCATCCCCGAGGAGAACCGCAAGGACCTGGCGGATATCCCGAAGTCGGTCAGCGAGCAGATGAAGATCGTGCCGGTGCGCTGGATCGACGAAGTGCTGGACATCGCGCTGGAGCGTCCGCTGACCCCGCGGCCGCCGGCCGGGGGTCTCCCCGAGGCGACCCGGGAACCGCCTTCAGCAGGCGCACAGGCCGACCTGAAGCATTGAACGGGTGCCGGCG
>JALYWW010000052.1 GCA_030852515.1 Pseudomonadota bacterium | reverse complement strand
CGCGGCCTTGTGGGCCTCGGAGCCCTTGCCGCCGTGGTTGCCGTCCTCGATGTACTTCTTGGCGTTGTCCCAGGCGCCGCCGCCGGTGGTCATCGAGATGGCCACGAACAGGCCGGTGACGATGGTGCCGATCAGCAGGCCGCCCAGCGCCTTCGGGCCGAGCAGCAGGCCAACCACGACCGGGACCGCGACCGGCAGCAGGGACGGCACGATCATTTCCTTGATCGCCGACTTGGTCAGCATGTCCACGGCGCGCGAGTAGTCCGGCTTGCCGGTGCCTTCCATGATCCCGGGGATGTCGCGGAACTGGCGGCGGACTTCCTCCACCACCGCGCCCGCGGCACGGCCCACGGCTTCCATCGCCATCGCACCGAACAGGTAGGGGATCAGACCGCCGATCAGCAGGCCGATGATCACCATGTGGTCGGACAGGTCGAAGGCGAACACTTCGCCCGGGTTGTTGGCCTGCAGGTTGTGGGTGTAGTCGGCGAACAGGACGAGTGCGGCAAGGGCCGCCGAACCGATCGCGTAACCCTTGGTGACCGCCTTGGTGGTGTTGCCGACGGCGTCCAGCGGATCGGTGATGTCACGGATCTCCGACGGCAGCTCGGCCATTTCGGCGATGCCGCCGGCGTTGTCGGTGATTGGGCCGTAGGCGTCGAGCGCGACGATCATGCCGGCCATCGACAACATCGCGGTCGCGGCGATGGCGATGCCGTACAGGCCGCCGAGCGCGTGCGCGCCCCAGATCGCGATGCACACCGCGATCACCGGCATCGCGGTGGACTTCATCGAGATGCCGAGGCCGGCGATGATGTTGGTGCCGTGGCCGGTGGTCGAGGCCTGGGCGATGTGCTGCACCGGCTTGAACTGCGTGCCGGTGTAGTACTCGGTGATCCAGACGATGGCGCCGGTCAGGACCAGGCCGATCAGCGCGCACCAGTACAGGTTCATCGCGCCAAAGGAGGAGTCGGCCATCAGCGCGGTGGTGATCGGGTAGAACGCGATCGCCGCCAGCACCGCGGACACGATCACGCCCTTGTACAGCGCACCCATGATCGAGCCGCCAGCCTTCACCTTCACGAACATCGCGCCGATGATCGAGGCGACGATCGAAACGCCGCCCAGCACCAGCGGGTACAGCACCGCGTTGGTGCCGGCTTCGGCCACCATCAGCCCGCCCAGCAGCATCGTCGCGATGATCGTGACCGCATAGGTCTCGAAAAGGTCCGCGGCCATGCCGGCGCAGTCGCCGACGTTGTCGCCTACGTTGTCGGCGATCACCGCCGGGTTGCGCGGATCGTCCTCGGGGATGCCGGCTTCGACCTTGCCCACCAGATCGGCGCCGACGTCCGCGCCCTTGGTGAAGATGCCGCCGCCCAGGCGCGCGAAGATGGAAATCAGCGAGCTGCCGAAGGCCAGGCCGACCAGGGCATGCAGCGCCGGCTCGCCGGTGATGCCCATGCGACCCAGGACCATCCAGTAGCCGGCCACGCCGAGCAGGCCCAGGCCGACCACCAGCATGCCGGTGATGGCGCCGCCGCGGAACGCGACGTCCATGGCCTTGGACATGCCGCTGCGCGCGGCCTCCGCGGTGCGCACGTTGGCGCGCACCGAAACGTTCATGCCGATGTAGCCGGCCGCGCCGGACAGCACCGCGCCGATCAGGAAGCCGATCGCCGTGGGCCAGTTCAAGGCAAAGCCGACGACGACGAACAGCACCACGCCGGCAATGGAAATCGTCGTGTACTGGCGGTTGAGGTAGGCGCGCGCGCCTTCCTGGATCGCCGCCGCGATCTGTTGCATGCGTTCGTTGCCGGCCGGTTGAGCGCTGATCCAGCGCGCCGAGATGATTCCGTAGAGAATCGCGATGACGGCGCAGCCAAGCGCCAGGACAAGACCGTACTGCTGCAGCATGAACCCCTCCCCAGAGTGGAAACCCGCCCGACTATGGCATAGATGACGGCGACGTTCAGCCACCCCGTGACAGCCTTTGCCGCAGTCCGTGACGGAGTCCCCGAATGCGATCCCTGGCTTTCCTGATGCTTGCCGCGACCCTGGCCGTGCCCGCTTCGGCGCAGGCCTCCGACCCGGAGCCCGAGATCGAGCGCAAGCCTGCTGCGCCGCAGCAAACCGGTGTGTTGCACGCGCTGCGCACGATCCCGGAAGCCTGCGCGCGCCTGCAAGGCCGGTTCATCGACGACCCGTCGGAGCCTTACCGCTTCGATGTCGTGCGGACCAGTACCGCATGCCGCCCACGTGCGCGATTGCTCAAGGCCGAAACCGCCAAACCGTCGGCCGCTACCGGCTGGATCCTCAACGACCTGATCCGCGTACCGAGCGCGGCATGTCCATCGCAGGAAGCGGTGGTACAGGTGTGGCGACACCCCGCGGCATCCTCTGCATCGCCGCAGCTGGATGCGCAAGGCAAGGCCCGCATCTACCTGGGCGATTTGAAACGCAAGGCCGGCGAAGGCAAGCTCGCCGCGGTCCCGGCCTACGCCGTGGCGATGTCGCTGGAAGGCAAGCGCTGCGGAACCTGAAGGTTGCGCAGCGTGGTGTAGTCCGGCAGTCCGTCGCGCCCGTACGGCGGATACGCCTCGCCACGAACCAGCGGTTCCAGATAGCGGCGCGCAGCAGCAGTGATGCCGAAACCGTCGCGCCGGATGAAGCCCGCCGGCATCTTCTTCTCGCGGTTGGCGATGCGGTCCAGCGGGGCCGCCTCGATCTTCCAGCGATACGGCGCGTCCGTACCGCGCACGATCACCGGCATGGTCGCGTTGCGGCCCTGGAGCGCGAATTCCACGGCCTTGCGACCCACCGCCTGCGCCTGTTCGAAATCGGTCTTCGACGCGATGTGCCGGGCCGAACGCTGCAGGTAATCGGGCAGGGCCCAGTGCACCTTCAAGCCCAGCGCATCGTGCACGCGGCCGGCCAGGTGCGCGGCCACGCCGCCGAGCTGGGTGTGGCCGAAGGCATCCTTGACGCCGCCAGCGTCGGCGACGAACCGGCCTTCGGCATCGCGGATGCCCTCGCTGGCGACGACCACGCACCAGCCGACCCGGTCGACGATCTGCTGCACGCGTGCGAGGAATGCGCGTTCGTCGTAGGCCCGTTCCGGGAACAGGATCACCTGCGGCGCATCGTCCGGACCCTTGCCGGCCAGCCCGCCGGCGGCGGCGAGCCAGCCCGCGTGCCGGCCCATGGCTTCGTACACGAACACCCTGGTCGACGTGTCCGCCATGGCCGCGACGTCGAGCGCCGCCTCGCGCACCGACACTGCCGTGTACTTCGCCGCCGAGCCGAAGCCCGGACAGCAATCGGTGACGGCCAGGTCGTTGTCGATGGTCTTGGGCACGCCGACGCAGGTCAGCGGATAGTCGAATTCAGCCGCGAGCTGCGACAGCTTCAGCGCCGTATCGGCCGAATCGTTGCCGCCGTTGTAGAGGAACCAGCGCACGCCATGGGCGCGCAGCACCTCGATCACCCGCTCGTAGCGGGCACGGTCGGCGTCCAGCGACTTCAGCTTGAACCGGCAGGAGCCGAAGGCGCCGCCGGGCGTGTGGGCCAGCGCCCGGATCGCGGCGACCGGTTCCTTCGAGGTGTCGATGAGTTCTTCGCGGAGCACCCCGAGGATGCCGTTGCGCGCCGCCAGGACCTTGACCTTGCGAGCGCGCGCGGCTTCGATCACTGCGGCGGCGGTGGCGTTGATGACGGCGGTGACGCCGCCGGACTGGGCATAAAGCAGGGTCCCGGAGGGCATTTGCGATCCTGTGGGGTGGCCGGGATAGGTTAAACTGGAAGTCTAGCGCTGCCCCCGTGTTGCGGGCGCAAGGACAGCTTCGGGAGTAAGTAGCTGATGCGATTGGTTCTGTTGGGCGCGCCGGGTTCCGGCAAGGGAACGCAGGCGGCGCGGCTGAAGGAGCACCTGCAGGTGCCCCATATTTCGACCGGCGACCTGCTGCGCGCCGAGGTTGCCGCAGGCAGCAAGCTCGGGCTCGCGGCGAAGGAAGTGATGGCGCGCGGCGAGCTGGTCTCCGACGAGATCCTGCTGGGCATGCTCGAGGACCGCTTTTCGCGGCCCGATACCCGCGGCGGCTTCATCCTCGACGGCTACCCGCGAAACCTGGCCCAGGCCGCGGCGCTGGACGCGCTGTTGTCGCGCATGGGCCAGCCGATGGATTACGCGGTGCAGCTGGAAGTGGCGTCCGAGTTGCTGGTCGAGCGCATCGCCGGCCGGGCCAAGGCCGAAGGCCGTGCCGACGACAACCCCGATTCGGTGCGTACCCGTCTAGATGTCTACGCGAACCAGACCGCGCCGGTGATCGAGTTTTACCGCCAGCACGGGCAGCTCACCGTCGTCGACGGCGTCGGTTCGCTGGACGAGGTCTTCACCCGCATCCTGGAAGCGATCGATCCCGCGCCCGAGGTCGGCTGACCAGGCGATGAAACTGCACATCCTCGGCATCGCCGGTACCTTCATGGGCGGCGTCGCCGCGCTGGCGCGCGAACTCGGACACCAGGTGGAAGGCAGCGACCAGGCCGTGTATCCGCCGATGTCGACCCAGCTCGAGCAGCTGGGCATCGCGCTGAGGCAGGGTTACCTGCCCGGACACATCTCGCCGGATTGCGACACCGTCGTTGTCGGCAATGCGCTGTCGCGCGGGAACGCCGCCGTCGAGGCGGTGCTCGACTCCGGGCGCGCCTACACCTCCGGCGCCGAATGGCTGCGCGACAACGTGCTGCCCGGGCGCGACGTGCTCGCGGTCGCCGGCACCCACGGCAAGACCACCACCACCACCATCCTCACCTTTCTCCTTCAGGCAGCCGGTCTCGAGCCTGGCTTCCTCGTTGGCGGAGTAGCCGAGGATTTCGGTGTCTCCGCAAGGCTCGGCGGCGGCGACCGGCTCCCGGCTCCCGGCTCCCGGCTCCCCTTCGTCGTCGAAGCCGACGAATACGACACCGCCTTCTTCGACAAGCGCAGCAAGTTCGTCCACTACCGCCCGCTGGTCGCGATCCTCAACAACCTGGAATACGACCACGCCGACATCTTCCCGGACCTGGCCGCGATCCAGCGCCAGTTCCATCACCTGGTGCGCACCGTGCCGCAGCGCGGCCGCCTGATCGTCAACGGCGAGGACGCGCGACTGGCCGAAGTGCTGGCGATGGGGTGCTGGACACCGGTGGAACGCTTCGGCATCGACGGCGACGGGGTGGATGGCAGTGGCCTGGACTGGCGCGCGCGCCTGGCGTCATCGGACGGCAGCGTGTTCATGGTGCTGCACCAAGGCCGCGAGTTGGGCGAAGTACGCTGGCCGTTGCTCGGCCGCCACAACGTGATGAACGCGCTGGCGGCGCTGGCCGCCGCGCATGCGATTGGCGTGGACGTCGCATCGGTGATGCCGGCACTGGCCGGGTTCCGCAGCGTCAAGCGGCGCATGGAGCTGGTCGGCGAACGCGACGGCATCGCGATCTACGACGACTTCGCCCACCATCCGACCGCGATCGCGACCACGCTCGCCGGCTTGCGGGCGAAGGTCGGGGGTGCGCGCATCGTGGTGGCGATGGAGCCGCGCAGCAATTCCATGCGCATGGGCGCGCATGCCGATGCGCTGGCGCCTTCGCTGGATCTCGCCGATGCGGTGGTGTTCCTGCATCGCCCGCAACTGGCCTGGGATGCCGGCAGCGTCGTCGCGGCGCTGCATGGCGAAGGCCGCGCGGTCGCCGACGTCGATGCGCTCATCGCCGCGCTGCGGGCGCTGGTCCGCCCCGGCGACCATGTCGTATTCATGTCCAACGGCGGCTTCGACGCCGCCCCCCGCCGCTTCCTCGCTGCATTGGAGTGATGGACAGGCAGTCGCTCGGCTTGTTCCCGTTGCACACGGTGCTGGTGCCCGGCGCGCTGCTGGAGTTGCGGGTGTTCGAGCCGCGCTACCTGGACCTGGTGCGCGAATGCGGCCGCGAGGGCAGCGGCTTCGGCGTGTGCATGATCATCGAGGGTGAAGAGGCGGGGGCCGCAGCGACGCCCGCCGCCGTCGGCACCGAAGCCCGGATCGAGGATTTCGGCACCGACGATCGCGGCCTGCTGACCCTGCGCGTGCGCGGCCATCGGCGCTTCCACGTGCGGCGCACCCGGGTGCGCGACAACGGTCTGGTCGTCGGCGAAGTCGAATGGCGCGACCTGGATCCCGACGACGAACTGCGTCCGGAACACGCGATGCTGGCGACGCTGCTGCAGCGGATCCTGGAACAGGTCGGGGATGCGCGCGTGGATGCCGGTCCGGCGCAACTCGACGATGCTGCCTGGGTGGGCTGGCGCCTGTGCGAGTTGCTGCCCTTGTCCAACCTGCAACGCCAGGGCCTGCTGCAGGAAGACGATCCGCATGCGCGCCTGCAGCACCTGCTGGGCTGGATCTCCGAATAATTACGGGCGCGAGTCGATCCGGATGACTTCGACGCCATCGCGCATGGCCCGCTGGTTCGGCAGCGCCTGCAACGCCCCGCGCACCGCGGCATGCGCGGCCCCATGGTCGGCGGCGGGTTGCCACAGCGCAATCAGGTCGAACGGCCGCGTGTGCTGCATGACCTGGGCGGTACCGAGCCACAACGGCGAACCGTCGTCCAGGCGCGCCGGTGCGGGCCACAGGCGCAACACCATGACCTGGTCGGGCGAGGACGTCGGGCGGCGCAGCAGCAGGACCTCGGCTTCGGCATCGAGCGTTGCCGGCAGGACCGGTTGGCGTGCAGCTGGCAGGTCGTCGTCGAGCAAGCCTAGTATGCCGATCCAGTCGGCCTGCGGCTGCTCGCGCCAGCCGCGCGCCTGCAACGCATCGCGCAAGGGCTGCAGCGATCCGGCGACCTGGATGTCCAGCGGCCAGCGCCGGCCCGCATCGCGTTCGTTGCGCTGCGCGGGCAGGGCCATCCATGCATTGCCGAGCCACCATTCGCCGGCTTCGATCGATGCCGCCGGCGGCGGGGTCGCGAAGCGCGCCAGCAGGTCGTCGGAGGCATGGGCCGCGTGCCAGCCGGCGGCCAGCGCGAACGTGCCGTAGAAGGCCACCGCAAGCGGCCGCATGTACAACGTGCGCGAGACGTGGCTGCGGTAGGCGATGCCGAGGATCAGCAGCCAGACGATTCCCAGCAGCGCGCCGCCGACCACGTCGCTGAGCCAGTGCGCGCCCAGGTACAGGCGGGCGAAGCCGATCATGGCCACGATCGCACCACCGACGATGTAGGGCCACACCCGGCGCCGGCCCGGCAGCGCACGCGCAACCAGCACCGCGAAGAACCCGAGGGTGATTGTCGCCATCGTCACCGCGATCGAGGGGAAGCCGAAACCGGCGGGTGCGCCGGGCGGGCCCGGCATCGCGACCCAGGCGTCCAGGCCGGCGGTCAGGGCCAGGCCGAAGGCGAGGGCGCCCAGCCAGTGCGCGGCGGCGATCCAGCGCCGGCGCCACAACAGCCAGGCCAGGGCCATGCCCGAAGCAGGCAGCAGCACCTGCGCATCGCCGAGGGTCGCCAGCGCGGCCATCATCCGGTCGGCGAGCGGGTTGCGCAGCGACGCCATCGCCGAATACACGCTCTGGTCCAGGCGCAGCGGACCACCGCGCGCGAGCACGGTCGCCAACAGTGCGAACCAGGCCCAGCCGATTGCAAGCAGGCAGGCGGCCAGCAAGGCCAGCGACGCCGATTCCGGACGGTTCGGATCGATCAGCGCCTGGGCGTAGCGACCCAGCCGCGGGTGCGCGCGCGACCAGCGCAATGCGCGGGCAAGCAGGTTGTCGGCGTGGCCGGCGAACCAGCGCCAACCAAACAGGACACCCGACCAGACCAGGGCCAGCACCACCAGCAGGGCCAGCAACACCAGTGCCAGGCGATCGGCGACCGCGGCCACGGCGTCGTAGGAGGCACCGAAGATCCAGCCGGGCGCCAGGAACACGGCGGCCCACGTGATCGCGGCAAAGATGCTGGGTGGCAGGTAACGGCGCAGCGGCATCCGCAGCATCCCGGCCACCGCGGGCACGAACGGCCGCACCGCGCCGATATAGCGGGCGATGACGATGCTCTTGGTACCGTGCTTGCGGAACAGCGCCTCGCCGCGGTCGATGAACTGCGGATAGCGGCGGAACGGCCAGTGTTCGCGCAGCTGCGGGCCCCACTTGCGGCCGATCCAGAAACTCAGCGCGTCGCCGACCATCGCGCCCAACGCCGCGCACGCCAGTGCATACGGCCCGGAGACATGCCCAAGCCCCACCAGGGCGCCGACCGCGAACAGCAAGGGCAGCGCAGGCACGACGATGCCGACAACGGCCAGCGCGTCGCAGAACGCGACCAGGAAGATCAGGCCGCCGGCAGCCACGGGGTGCGCGCCGATCCAGGCAACCATGCTGTCGAACCACGCGCTGGGCATCGGTGGATTATGCTTGCCCGAACGGAGGAGCACCATGACGAGCCTGGCCGGCAAGACCCTTTTCATCACCGGCGCCTCTCGCGGCATCGGCCGCGCGATCGCGCTGCGCGCCGCCGCCGATGGCGCCAACGTCGCGATCGCGGCCAAGTCCGAGGTGGCCAATCCGAAGCTGCCCGGCACGATCCACAGTGTCGCCGCCGAGGTCGAGGCTGCCGGCGGCAAGGCCCTGGCGCTCAAGTGCGACATCCGCGACGAGGACGCGGTGCAGGCCGCGGTCGCCGCTACCGCCGATGCCTTCGGCGGCGTCGACATCCTGGTCAACAACGCCAGCGCGATCTGGTTGCGCGGCACCCTGGATACGCCGATGAAGCGTTTCGACCTGATGCAGCAGGTCAATGCGCGCGGCACTTTCGTCTGCGCCCAGGCCTGCCTGCCGTACCTGTTGAAGGCGCCGAACCCTCACATCCTGAGCCTCGCGCCGCCGCCGTCGCTGGCGCCAAAATGGTGGGGGCCGCATACGGGTTACACCCTGGCCAAGATGGGCATGAGCTTCGTCACCCTGGGCCTGGCCGCCGAGTTCGGGCGCCAGGGCGTCGCGATCAACGCGTTGTGGCCGCGCACCGTGATCGCCACCGATGCGATCAACATGATCCCGGGCGTCGACAGCGCCAACTGCCGCAAGCCGGCCATCGTCGCCGATGCGGCGCACGCCATCCTGGTGCGACCCGCGCAGGGATTCAGCGGCCAGTTCCTGATCGACGAGGATGTGCTGCGCGAAGCCGGCGTCACCGACCTGTCGGTTTATTCGGTGGAACCGGGCAAGCCGTTGCTGCCGGACCTGTTCCTGGACTGAAGCGCCTACTGCGCCAACGCCTGCGCCCAGTCCTCGACCAGGTCGTCGGCGTGTTCCAGGCCGACGGAGATGCGCAGCAGGTCCTGCGGCGACACCGGGTTCGGACCTTCCACCGAGGCGCGGTGTTCGACCAGCGATTCACAGCCGCCCAGAGAGGTCGCGTTGGTGAACAGGCGCAGCTTCGAAGCGGCGGCCAGCGCAGCCTCGCGCCCGCCGCGCAGGCGGACGCTCAGCATCGCGCCGTAGTCGCGCATCTGCGCCGTGGCCACGGCATGGCCCGGATGGCTGGCCAGGCCGGGCCAGTTGACCTGGGCCACCGCGGGATGCGTGGCGAGGAATTCCGCGAGCTTGCGCGCGTTCGCGCAGTGCATCGCCATCCGCGCGGCCAGCGAGCGGCAACCGCGCAACAGCAGCCAGGCGCTGAACGGCGCCAGCACCGAGCCGGTGATGTGGCGGCGGTGCATGGCAGCCTTGAACGATTCGTCGCGCTGAGCGAACACCAGCGCGCCGCCGAGCACGTCGCTGTGGCCGCCGAAGTACTTGGTGGTCGAATGCATCACTACATCGGCGCCCAGCGCCAGCGGCTGCTGCAATACCGGGGTGGCGAAGGTGTTGTCGCAGACCAGCAGCGCGCCGTTGGCGTGCGCCAGCTGCGCCATCGCGGTGATGTCGCTGATTTTCATCAGCGGATTGGAGGGCGTCTCCACCCAGAGCAGCGTTGCCGGGGTCGCAAAGGCGGCCTCGACCGCGGCGATGTCGGCGGTATCGACGAACTCGGCCGTGATTCCGCGCTGCGGCAGGAACTCGGTGGCCAGGTAGCGCAGGCCGCTGTAGCAGTCGTCCGGCACCAGTACGCGCGCGCCGGCGGGCAGGGTTTCCAGCAGCCCCGCGATTGCTGCCATGCCCGAGGCGAATGCGAGCGCTGCCTGCCCTCCTTCCAGTGCGGCCAGGGCGGCCTCGAGCCGATCCTGCGTGGGATTGCCCTCGCGCTGGTACTCGTAGCCGGCGACGCGCTCGGCCGCCGGCCCATGGCGAAAGGTTGTGGACAGGTGGATCGGTGGCGCCACCGCGCCGGTTTCCACATCGGCTTCGGCGCCGGCATGCACCGCCAGGGTTTCAAGTCGCATCGTCGGCTCCCGTGCGGGCGATCCGGAAGGCTTCGCGCGCGGCTTCGATGGTGGCTGCGATCTCCGCATCGCCGTGCGCGCTGGAAAGGAAGCCGGCCTCGAACGCCGACGGCGCCAGGTACACGCCGCGTTCAAGCATGGCGTGGAAGAAGCGGTTGAACGCCGCGCTGTCGCAGGCCATCGCCTGGGCATAGGTGTCGACTCGTTCGCTGCTGAAGAACAGGCCGAACATGCCGCCGACGCGGTTGGTGGTGAAGGCAATGCCAGCGTCGCGTGCAGCGGCCTCGAGTCCGTCGCACAGTGCGTTCGTTCTTTCTTCCAGCGCGGCGTGGAAACCCGGCGCCTGGACCAGTTCCAGCATCGCCAGGCCCGCGGCCATCGCCACCGGATTGCCGCTGAGCGTGCCGGCCTGGTAGATCGGCCCGCTGGGCGAGATCTGTTCCATCAGTTCGCGCCGGCCGCCGTAGGCACCCACCGGCATGCCGCCGCCGATCACCTTGCCGAAGGTGCTGAGGTCGGGCACGACGCCGTAGCGTGCTTGCGCGCCACCGAGCGCGACCCGGAAGCCGGTCATGACTTCATCGAACACCAGCAATGCACCGTGCTGCGTGCACAGCGCACGCAGGTGCTGCAGGTAGCCCTCGCGCGGCGGCAGGCAGTTGGCGTTGCCGACCACCGGTTCGATGATCAGGCAGGCGATGTCGCCGCCGCACTCGCCGAACAGCGCGGTTGCGGCATCGAAATCGTTGTAGGGCAGGGTCAGCGTGAGGTCGGCCAGTGCCTTGGGCACGCCCGGCGAGGTCGGTACGCCGAAGGTCAGTGCGCCGCTGCCGGCCTTGACCAGGAAACTGTCGCCGTGGCCGTGGTAGCAGCCTTCGAACTTGACGATGCGCGCGCGCCCGGTCGCGCCGCGCGCCAGGCGGATCGCCGACAGCGTCGCTTCGGTGCCGGAGTTGACCATGCGCACCATCTCGCAGGATGGCACCAGGCGGGCGATGGTCTCGGCCATCGTCACTTCCAGCGGATTGGGCACGCCGAAGCTGAGCCCGTCGCGCGCCGTGCCAAGCACGGCTTGCAGCACGTGCGGATGGTTGTGGCCGGCGATCATCGGGCCCCATGACCCGACATAGTCGATATAGCGGTTGCCGTCGACGTCGAACAGGAACGGCCCTTCCGCGCGCGCGGCGAAAAAGGGTTCGCCGCCGACCGACTTGAATGCGCGCACGGGCGAGTTCACGCCACCGGGCATCAGGTCGCGGGCGCGGGCGAAAAGGGCGCGAGAGCGGGCGGTATCCATCTACTGGGCTTCCTGGAAAAGTGCGCGCAGGGCGCGTGCGGCGGCGACCGGATCGGGGGCATCGAAGACCGCGCCCACCACCGCCAGCAGGTCCGCGCCGGCCGCAACGAGGGTGCCGCCATTGTCCGGCGTTATCCCGCCGATCGCCACCAACGGCAGGCCCTGGCCTGCGGCGGCGCAGAGCAGGCCGGGGCTGGCGCGACGGGCACCGGGTTTGGTCGACGACGGGAAGAACGCGCCGAACGCGAGGTAGTCGGCACCGGCCGTCGCCGCATTGCGTGCACGCTCGAGGTCGTCGTAGCAGGAAGCGCCGATGATTGCGGCGTCGCCAAGGATCGCGCGCGCCTGGGTGATGTCGCCATCGCCTGCGCCCAGGTGCACCCCGGCGGCGCCGACGGCCGCGGCCAGTCGCGGATCATCATTGACCAGCAGCGGGACGTGGGCGCGTGCGCAGGCAGCCTGCAGCAACGCGGCCTGTTCGGCGCGCAGCGCGGCCGACGCGGTCTTGTTTCGGTACTGCAGCCAGGTGGCGTGGGCCAGCAGCGGCTCGACCCGCGCCAGCAATCGCGCGCTGTCGGCTTCGTCGGGAGTCAGCAGGTAGAGACCGCGTGGGCGGTCCAGGAGGGTGCGGCTGTTCATGGCGTCGATTATCATCGTCCGGATGAACGAAGTCGCCACCACCGTCGCTTACCGCACCTGGATGTGCGTGGTCTGCGGCTTCATCTACGACGAAGCCGCCGGGCTGCCCGAAGAGGGCATCCCCGCCGGTACCCGCTGGGAAGACATCCCGGACACCTGGACATGCCCGGATTGCGGGGTGACCAAGGACGACTTCGAGATGATGCCGCTGTAGGAACGCGGCGCGGGAGCGGCGGAAGCCGCGAATCCCTCAATGCGGCCTCGCCGCCCCCGTACTCAACTCCACCAGCCGCTCGCGCAACGAACCGGCATCCGCGGCCTGCGGATGCAGCTGCAGGTAGCGCGCGATGTCGGCGCGTGCACCCAGGCGATGGCCCAGCTTGAAGTAGCCCAGCCCGCGGTCGCGCAGGGCTTCGGCGTTGTCCGGCGTCAGCCGCAGGATGCGATCGGCGCAACGCACGGCGCGCTCCCAGTCGTCCATGTCCGAATACACGCCGTGCAGGTTGCGCAGCATCCTGGTCAGCATCGCGCGGTGCGATGCCGGATTCAGGATCTGGTACAGCGCTTCGTCGTCGGGCATTTCCCCGCCCAGGTGCGGGCGCGCGCGCCGGCGCAATTCGTCCTCGTCCAGCGGCCGGCCGCGATTGAACGGATCCATCACCAGCACGCCATCGTCGACCGGCAGGCGCACGAGGAAATGGCCGGGGAATGAAACGCCGTCCAGGGGCAGGCCGAGCCGGCGCGCGACTTCCATCTGCACCATCGCCAGCGAGATCGGGTTGCCCAGGCGGCGATCGAAGACTTCGTTGAGATAGCTGTTGCGCGGGTCGTAATACTCGTCGTGGTTGCCGCAGTAGCCGATCTCGTCGAACAGGCGCTGGTTGACCGCATGCATCTTCAGCGGCAGCGAATCGATCGCGGCGACCTCGTCGCGAAGCCCGTCGGCGTGGGCCTGCGCGATCGCGTCGTACTGGCCGGGGTCGAGCGCCGGATACTCGTCGCGCGCGATCAGCAGGGCCGTGCCGAGCAGCGGCAAGGTGTCGTCGTCGAGTCCCGCAAGGGAATTCCAGTCGGGGAGATCGATGCCTGGATGCATGCCGGAAGACTGCGCCGCGTCGCGCATGGGTGCAAGCGGAGCAGTTCGCAGTTTCAGGGTGCCGGCGCGATTCCCGGGCCGAGCGTCATGCGTGCGCCGTCGGCCAGTTCCAGCCGCGCGGCCTCGCCCGCATTGAGCTCCAGTACATAGCGCGCGGGTGCGTTGCTGGGATACGAGGGGCAACGATCGCCCAGGGTGCATGGCGGCACGCCCCGTTGCTGCGCGACCAGTGCCAGCGAATTGTCGAAATAGAGGATGTCCAGCGGTATGCGGGTGTTCTTCATCCAGTACGCCTGCGGTTCCTGGCGCTCGTGGATGAACAGCATCCCGCTGCCGGCGGCCAGTTCGTCGCGGAACATCAGGCCCTGGGCGCGCTCACCCGCGTCGTCGGCGATCTCCACCGCATAGCGCTGGCCGCCCACCTCGACCCAGGAACCGCTGGCGCAAGCGGACAGGGCCGCGCAGGCCAGGAAGGACACGGAAAGGCCACGGAAGGCGTGTCTGGCGCGCTTGGAAAGGGTCATCCGAAGGATCCTGGAAGGGTCATGGCGACCTTCCCTGAGCAACCGTTCAGAGTCAAGACGACAGACCCCCTTCCCAAAGCGCCGCGGGCCGTGCACAATGCGCGCCCTTGCCGAGGGGGCAGCGGAAAACAGCCCGCGACGGGGCCCGGAAACGGACCACCCCGCCAACCCCTCCGGGAACGAAAAAACCTCATCACGAGGTGTTGACGTTCTCGAAAAAGCAGGTAAGATGTGCGGCTCCCTCGGGCACTTTGGTGACGAGGACGGAACAAGGCGCTGAGGCCGGTTCCACGATCTTTGACAGTGTGCGCAGGTGACTTGTGCGGGCGTCTGGCGGGTGGATAACTGTCCATTTTGCAGGGCGTTCGTAACAGAGTCTCCATAATCAATTCATGCAAGTAATTGCAGCGAGTGATTCGGGAGCTCGGTGACGACGACTGCACTCAAGAAATTGGCCGGAAGTCCTTCGGGACGGAAAGCCGCAAAACTTAAGTGAAGAGTTTGATCCTGGCTCAGAGTGAACGCTGGCGGCAGGCCTAACACATGCAAGTCGAACGGCAGCACAGGGGAGCTTGCTCCCTGGGTGGCGAGTGGCGGACGGGTGAGGAA
>JALYWW010000124.1 GCA_030852515.1 Pseudomonadota bacterium | reverse complement strand
CGCGCCCCAGCGACGGCCGCACGTAGTCGTCGGCCGAAGACAGGTTGGGGTAGTCGCGTGCCAGCCGGGCGAATGCGCCACCCAGGACCAGCGCCAGGATGGTGCCGGCGATCCAGCTGAACGCCGTGATCGCGCCGGAGGCGGCAAGGCTGGCCGGGAGCAGGAAGAACCCCGAGCCGATCATGTTGTTGGCGACGACGAACGTCGCCAACACCGGGCCGATCTTGCGTGTCTGCATCGCGGCTGCTTTAGCTGGAACGCAACTTGCTGTGGCGGTAGCCGTACAGGGCGTAGACGATCGCGCCGATCACGATCCAGCCGACCAGCAGGTGCCAGTGTTCCTTGAACGGCTGCCAGAACAGGTACAGGCAGGAGACGAAGCCGAGCGGGCAGATCAGGATCGCGAACGGGACCTTGAACGGGCGCGGGACGTTGGGACGGGTGTAACGCAGCACCAGCACGCCGATGCTGACCACGGCGAAGGCGAGCAGGGTGCCCATCGAGACGATGTCGCCGAGGAAGCCGACCGGCAGCAGGCCCGCCAGGATGCCGGCGATCACGCCGACGATGATCGTGCCGATATAGGGCGTGCGGTACTTCGGATGCACCTTGCCGAACATCTTGGGCATCAGGCCGTCGTGCGACATCGAGTAGAAGATGCGCGGCTGGGCCATCAGCATGACCAGGATCACCGACGCCAGGCCGGCGATCGCCGCGATCTCGACCAGGGTCTGCAGCCAGCCCAGGGTCGGGTAGTTGTTCAGCGCGGTCGACACCGGTTCGGCGGTGCCGAGCTGCGCGAACGGCATCATGCCGGTGAGCACGGCGCTCATCAGGATGTAGAGCACGGTGCAGATCGCCAGCGAACCGAGGATGCCGATCGGCATGTCGCGCTGCGGGTTCTTGGCCTCGCCCGCCGCGGTGGAGACCGCGTCGAAGCCGATGTAGGCGAAGAACACCACGGCCGACGCGCGGATCACGCCGTCCATGCCGTAGCGGGTGCCGCCCTCGTTGGCGGGGATGAAGGGCTCCCAGTTCGCCGGGTCGACGTACTGCAGGCCGAAGCCGATGAACAGCAGGATCACCGTGACCTTGACCGCGACGATGATCGAGTTGACGAAGGCCGACTGGCTGATGCCGACGTAGCCCACGCCGCTGACCGCGGCGATGATCAACACCGCCGGCAGGTTCAGGATCGCGCCGGTGCCGACGAACTTTCCGGTCGCCGACTCGTAGACGTAGGGCGCGCTGGCCAGCGCATCGGGCAGTTGCGCGCCGAAGTTGCCGAGGAAGGCGTTGAGGTAGCCGGACCAGCCGACTGCCACCGTGGAGGCGGCGAACAGGTACTCGAGCACCAGGCACCAGCCGATGAACCAGGCCACGCCCTCGCCGAGGGTCGCGTATGAATAGGAGTACGCGCTGCCCGAGACCGGCAGCATCGCCGCGAACTCGGCGTAGCACAGGCCGGCGAATGCGCAGGCGATGCCGGCGAGCACGAAGCTCAGCATCACCGCCGGACCGGCGTATTCCGCGGCCGCCTGGCCGGTGAGCACGAAGATGCCGGCACCGATGACCGCGCCGATGCCCAGCAGGATCAACTGGGTGCCGGTGAGGGTGCGCTTGAGGCCGACCTCGCCGTCCAGGGTTCCTTCGAAGGGCTCGCCGGCGTCGACATGGCCAGCGGGTGCGATTGGCTTGGTCCTGAGCAGCTGCTTGAACATCGATTTCCCCATCGTGGATGGCCCGGCAGGAGGCTTGCGGCGGGCGACGGAGCACCTTACCCCAGTGCCGAATCGGGCGGCAAGGCATGACCAATGGCATGGGCGGCCCGGTTTGCGCCGTCCATGGGGTTCGCGCCCGCGCCCTCGGCTGCTAGTCTCACCGCTCATTTCCGCCGGGGAGCGGCCGTCTTGGAAGAGACCCTCAACGCAATCAACGCAGTCATCTGGAGCCCAGCGCTCATCTACCTGTGCCTGGGCCTGGGCCTGTACTTCTCGATCCGCACGCGATTCATGCAGGTGCGCGGGGTTCCCGAGATGCTGCGGCTGATGGTCAACAACAAATCGTCGAAATCGGGCGTGTCGTCGTTCCAGGCGCTGGCGATGTCGCTGGCCGGGCGAGTGGGCACCGGCAACATTGCCGGCGTCGCGACCGCGATCGCATTCGGCGGTCCGGGCGCGGTGTTCTGGATGTGGGTGATGGCCTTCCTCGGCGCGTCGACCTCGTACATCGAGTGCACCCTGGCGCAGATCTACAAGGAATGCGACGACAAGGGCCAGTACCGCGGCGGCCCGGCGTACTACATCGAAAAGGCGATGGGGCAGAAGTGGTACGCATGGCTGTTTGCCGTGGTCACCATCATCGCCTGCGGCTTCCTGCTGCCGATCGTGCAGATCAACACGCTGTCCGAGAGCATGGTCAACGCGTTCGAGATCCCGCCACTGGCGCTGGCCGCGGTGATCACGGTCGGGCTGGGGCTGATCATCTATGGCGGCGTCAAGCGCATTGCCAGCTTCGCCGAAGTGGTGGTGCCGTTCATGGCGCTGGCCTACATCATCGTGGCGATCGTGTTGATGGCGCTCAATGCCGACCGCTTGCCGGCCATGTTCCAGATGGTGATCGGCAGCGCGTTCGGGCTGGACGCCGGATTCGGCGCGATGGTGGGCATGGCGATCGAGTGGGGCGTCAAGCGCGGCGTCTACTCCAACGAAGCCGGGCAGGGCACTGGCCCGCACTCGGCGGCCGCGGCCGAAACCGAGCATCCGGCGCAGCAGGGCTTCGTGCAGGCATTCGCGGTGTACGTGGACACGCTGCTGGTATGCAGCGCCACTGCCTTCATGATCCTGTCGACCGGCATGTACAACATCGTCGATCCGGCGGTCGCCGGCGGCTTCCTGCACCAGGCGCTGCCAGGCGCAGTGGCCGGGCCTGATTTCCCGCAGGCGGCGGTCGATTCGGCCTTGCCGGGCTGGGGCGCCGGTTTCGTGGCGATCGCGGTGCTGTTCTTCGTGTTCACCACCCTGGTCACCTACTACTACATGGCCGAGACCAACGTCACCTACATCAACCGCAAGGTGCACCGGCCCTGGCTGGTCCAGCTGTTGCGCATCGTGATCCTGTGCGCGGTGGTGTGGGGCGTGTTGCGCACCACCAGCGCGGCCTGGGGCTTCGGCGACATCGGTGTCGGCCTGATGGCCTGGCTCAACCTGGTCGCGATCGTGATCCTGCAGAAGCCGGCGCTCATTGCCTTGCGCGACTACGAGCGGCAGCGCAAGGCGGGCGGCACGCTGAGCTTCGATCCCGAAGGCCTGGGCATCAAGCACGCGACGTTCTGGAGCCAGCGCTTCAAGAAGCAGTCGGGACCCGATGCCAACGGCTGAGCTGCTTGCCACGGCGCTGGCGGACTACCGCCAGCGCTGGCCCGATGAAGCGGCGACGGTGGCCTTGTTCGAGCAGCTGCTTGGCGCCGCCGGCCTGGCCAATAACAACCCATCGCACCCGTTCAGGCGCGAACGCCTCGAAGGTCATTTCACCGCTTCAGCGTGGGTGGTGGCCGTCGACGGCAGGCGCACGCTGCTGACCCATCACCGCAAGCTCGGACTTTGGCTGCAGCCGGGCGGGCATGCCGACGGCGACACGCTGCTGCCGCGCGCGGCGCTGAAGGAAGCCGAGGAAGAAACGGGATTGCCGGCCCTGCGGATCGAACCGGGGATCTTCGACCTGGACCGGCACTGGATTCCCGAACACAAGGGCGTGCCCGCGCACTGGCACTACGACGTGCGCTACGTGGTCCGCGCCGGTGCCGACGAGGCCTTCGTCGTCAGCGACGAATCGCACGCGCTGGCCTGGCGCGACATCGCGGAACTGGCGCGGGAAGAGACGGCGGACGCATCGGTCCGCCGCATGGCCCGCAAATGGCTAGTCCGCGCGGCCTGAGAATTCACCGCTGGTGGTATTGACCAGCACCTTCTCGCCATTGGCGATGTATTCGGGCACCTGGATCTCGATGCCGGTCGACAGCCGTGCCGGCTTCGGACGCTTGGTCGCGGTGCCGCCCTTGAGTTCCGGCGGGGTTTCCACCACTTCGATCGCGACGGTCGTCGGCAGCTGCAGCCCCACCGGCAGGTCGTCGATGATCTGCACATAGCAGCCGGACAGGTCGTCGACGATGTAGCCGGCGGCGTCGCCGACCACGTCGGCATCGAGCGTGTAGGGCGTGTAGTCCTCGTCGTCCAGGAACACGAAGGCGTCGCCGTCGCGGTAGGAGAACGTCGCCTGGCGGCGCGACAGCTCCACTTCCTTCAGTTCGTCCTCGGCGCCGGCGCTGAGGTCGTACTTGGTGCCGCCGGGCACGCTGTACAGGGTGAAGCGGAACTTGACGTTGCCGCCGCGGCCCTGCGGCGAGCTGCGCTCGATGTCGCGCACCTGGTACAC
>JALYWW010000001.1 GCA_030852515.1 Pseudomonadota bacterium | reverse complement strand
GGTTCATCCCGCCGTCTTCGCGGTTCTGGTTGCCGCCTTCCTGGCGGTTCTGGCCCTGCTCGCGGTTCTGGTTGCCGCCTTCTTCACGATTCTGGTTTGCCATGGGAGTTTCTCCTAGTTTGGAATCAATGCCGGTCTTGTTCGCCGGCAGCACCAATTTCCCCGCATGCACATGAAACACTCGTGATCTGATGGTGAATGGGCGCGCGCCATCAGGAACGATTCACGCTGACGTGGAATTCATTCGTGGCGGATGAACCTCACAAGGTGGAGTAGCTTCTCTCTTGCTTGAGGAATGACATGAAAAAGGTCGAACAGCGGGACCTGTTCAGGCACAAGGTGCTGATGAGTCTGGAGAGCGATCCTTCGCAACAGTGGCTCGTGTTCGGGGTGAAGCACGCGCGTGAGCAGAGCGACGATTACGAACAGGTGTTGTGGGGCGTCCGGCCCGATTTATCGGAGCCGGTCCGCGCGTTGACCTCGTCGTCGTTCACGGCGTCGTCGCCCAGGCTACGACCTGACGGGCAAGCACTTGCATTCATGTCGAGCCGCGACGACGACAAACCACAGGTATACCTGCTTTCGCTCGATGGCGGCGAAGCCAGGAAGCTCAGCCATGCCGACGGGCCGAAGTTGTCGTCGATCGAAGGATGGGCGCACGACGGCTCCCGCCTGCTCGTGCTGGCGCAGGCGGAATGGAACGAGGGCGGCGAGGACGATCATCCCAGCGTCGGCCGGCCACCGTCGGTGGCGAGGTTTCTGCCCTACAAGCTCGATGGGTCCGGCATTACCGTCGGAAGCCGCACCCACCTGCACGCCGTGGATGCCCAGAGCGGCGCATTGTCGGCACTCACCGAAGGCGACTTCGACGTCGTCTCCGGAGCGTGGTCGCCGGATGGCGCGCAGCTGGCGTTTATCCGCCACCGCAGCGGCCGGCAGCGGCATCGTACCGACCTGTGGCTCGCGGATGCCGACGGCGGGAACGCGCGCGTCGCCGTGGATTCCCTGGCATCGATCGAATCCCTGGCATGGTCGCTGGATGGTCGTCGCCTGCTGCTGTGCGGCGGCGAGATCGAGGGTGACTCAAGCGTGGCGCTGTGGTTGCTCGACACCCCTGATGGCGATGCGCAGGTCTCTGGCGAACCTCGCCGCCTGGGCGGCGAGGACTTCGAACTGTCACCCAGCGCCAAGCCGCTATGGCACACCGACGGGCGCCGCGTCGCTGTCGTGGCCGACATCCGCGGCCTGCATCGCCTCGCCGTCGTGGACGTGGACGCCAACAAGGTGCGCATGCCAATGCAGGACCTGAGGTCGCTCAAAGGCCTGGCGCGATGTGGCGATCGGCTATGCTTCGTTGGCACCAGCATGCGCGAGCTTGACGAGCTCTACAGCGTGGACTGGGATGGCGGCGATGAGTGCTGCCATTCGAGCTTCAATGCGTGGTTCGAGGAGCGCCAGCGACCGCGCACGGCGCTGCGCCAGTTCGAGGTACCCGACGGCAACGGTGGTACCGAACAGGTCGACGCCTGGGTGCTCCTGCCGGCCGAAGGCGAGGGCCATGGCGACGGTCCGTATCCGATGCTGGTGGACATGCACGGCGGCCCGCACAGCACGGTGCTCGTTGACTTCAGCGCGCATACCTATTGGTACCTGCTGCTTTCTCGCGGATGGGCGGTGGTGGCACCGAACGCCGTGGGATCGACAAGCTACGGCCGTGAGTTCGCGCACCGCTTGTGCGGACGCTGGGGCGAGCTCGACCTGCCGCAGTACGAGACCATCATACGTTCACTGCAGGATGAAGGAATCGCCGACGACCGCTTGGCCTGTACGGGCAAGTCCTACGGTGGCTTCCTTTCGGCTTGGGCGATTGGGCACTGCGATTTGTTCCGTGCCGCGGCAGTCGCCGCTCCAGTCGCCAATATCGAGTCGCACATGGGCACATCCGATACCGGCTATTACGTTACCCCGTTTGCAATGGACTGCGAGCCTATAGAAGGCCGCGATCTCTACCATCGTCTGTCGCCGATCACCGACTGTCATAACACCACCGCCGCCACACTGATCCTCCAGGGTGAACAGGACGGGCGTTGTCCGCGCGGTCAATCAGAAGAACTGTTCGCGCATCTGATCCGCTGCACCGAGGCGCCCGTCGAGTTGGTGGTGTATCCGCAGAGCAGCCACTCCGAAGCAGAGGGCGGTCGGCCCAGCAACCGCGTCGACTATCACGGCCGCATCGCCGACTGGCTCGAGCGTCATGCCGATTCGAAGATCACACGCTGACGACCGCGATTGGAACAACGTCGAAACTCGACACCCAGCAGGAGCCGGACATGGCGACCCGTGACATCCTCAAAACACTGCAGTCCGAGCATGACGAACTGCGCGCCCTGTTGAGCAAATGGAGGGCACGACCGACCGGGCAACGAAGAGGCGCGGAGATGGCGCGAAAGCTCTTCAACGCGAAGGATCGGGCAGAGCTGGACGTTGCCTACGAGGAGTGGAAAGCCTCGCCCGCCGCAGATGCCGCAGTCGTGGTCGCCGAAGCCGAAACCGGGGTGAAGGCCGTTGCCAGGAAGATCACCAGGCGCGAATAGATCGGAGGCGCATTCACTACACGGGGCCGGATGCACGCCGACGGCTCACGCCACACGCACACCCCCGGTGGGATTTTCCGTCTTCCCCCCGCAGCGAGATATCGACATGAAAAAATACATGCTAGCGCTGGCCGCATTAAGTATCGCCATTACCGCCGGCTGCAGAAACGACGAGACGGGCGACGAGACAGCGATGGCGTCGACCGACACAGCGATCACCGCTCCCAGCAACGACCATGCCACCCCGACCGACCAGGCGGCGTACAGAGGAACCGATGCGGATGCCAGCGGCATGACCCAGGACAGCACCGGCGCCGGGACACGAGCGGGCGATCCGCTCGCGCGGGGCCTGCTCGCCGCGATCGACGAACATGAGATCGCCGCGGGCGAACAGGCACAGGCAAAAGGCGTGACCGGCGAAGTGCTGGACTATGCCAAGCTGATGGTGCAGGCGCATGGCGACAACCTCGCCAAGACGCGGTCACTGGGCTCCCTGTCCGATGGCGCGGCAGTACAGGCAATGAAGGAAAAGGGCGCCAGCGAGCGACAGTCACTCGACAAGGCCTCGGGCGATGCCTATGAAAAGGCGTACATCGACGCGATGGTCAAGGGACACCAGGACGCGCTGGACAAGATCGACAACGAGATGATGCCAGCCGCGGCATCCGATGCCGTTCGGCAGCATCTGGCTAACAGTCGCGAGCACGTGGCGACGCACTTGGCCAAGGCCCGGGAAATCGCGGCTAGCCAGTGACTGGGTTCCACGTTAAGAGTGGCGACGGTTGGTGCCGTCGCCATTTTGTGAATCCGGCTAATGGCGGGCGCGTCGAAAGAGACTTTCCACCACGTCGACGCGGTCGGCGGCAATCAACATCATCCAGTGGCGCAGGTTGTTCTCGCTGTGCCGGAAGGCGCGGCGCCGGATCCAGCCGCTGAGCCCACGCGGTGGCAAGGTCGTGCCGAACACCGGCGTCAGTCCGGGACGTTCGATCGAGTGCAGGATCTCGACGTTCGCCTCCTGCGCCGGTGGGTCGTGATCGACATGATCCAGGCGAGGCGGCAAGCGTTCCATGGGGACAGCAGGGCGCAGGCTTCGATCCAGGTCGGCTCCCCATCCCGGAATCTCGGTGCGATCGAATGACATGGGTAGCCTCCTTGAAGCGGACGGTTTGTTGTCAATGCGCGGTGGCGGTGGCAGTTTCATCTTCCCTGCGCACGCCAGGCGGCACGAGGATCGTCTTGATGCATCCGTCGCGCTTCGCCGAAAACATCCGGTAAGCGTCGTTGACGTCCTCCATCGGGACGCGATGGGTAATAATCTCCCGCGGGGTGATGCGCCCGGCCTGGACATGCTCGATCAGCCGAGGCAAATGCCGCTTCACGCTGCATTGGTTCATGCGCAGCGTCAGGCCCTTGTTCATGGCGCTGCCAATCGGCACCGCGTTGAAAGTCGGTCCATACACGCCGACGATAGACACGTTGCCGCCCTTGCGCACCGAGTTGATGGCCCAGTGCAGTGCGGTGGCGGCGCCGCCCTGGAGCTTCATGCGAACGCCGGTCAGGGACTGCAGGAAGTTGCCATCGGCCTCGCAGCCCACGGCGTCAATGCAGACGTCCGCGCCGAGCCAGTCGGTCATCTTCTTGATGTGGACCGCCATGTCATCGACCTCGCGGAAGTCGACTGTCTCGGCGGGACCAAACCTGGCAACGAACTCAAGGCGGTAATCGACGTGGTCGACGACGATCACCCGGCCTGCGCCCATCAGCCATGAACATCGGGCGGCCAGGATCCCGATGGGTCCGGCACCGAAGATGACCACGGTGTCGCCTTCCCCGATGTCGCCCATCTCGGCGGCCTGGTAACCGGTCGGCACGACATCGGTGAGCAGCACCGCGTCCTCGATGTGCATGCCCGGCGGAATCAGGGTCGGGCCCACGTCGGCGAAGGGCACGCGCACGTATTCCGCCTGACCGCCATCGTAGCCGCCTGCGGTGTGCGAGTAGCCGTATGCACCGCCGAGGGCAGTGGCCTGGGGATTGACGTTGTGACAGTTTCCGTAGAGTTCGCGCTGACAGAAGTAGCAGCTACCGCAGAATATGTTGAACGGCACCAATACATGGTCGCCGGCTCTCAGGTGCTCCACGCCCGGTCCGACTTCCTCTACGATGCCCGTGAACTCGTGGCCGAAAATCGACCCGACGCGGGTATCCGGTACGAGGCCGTGGTAGAGGTGCAGGTCCGAGCCGCAAATGCAGCTACGCGTCACTCGCACGATGGCGTCGCCTGGATGTTCGATGACTGGCTCCGCTACTTGTTGGGCACGGACCTTGTACGGGCGGTGGTAGACGGTAGCGAGCATCTTTCCTCCTGGGAGAAGTCCGGAAGGCTTCCGCCTTCACGGTCGCGACGCACGGCAATCGGAATGGCGTCGGCGGCAAATTCAATTTCAGCCACCCTGGATGATGCACTCGTGAAGCGCGGTCGCGCACGCGTCGCCGTCTTTCTTTGGTATAAAAAATAAATACGGTGCAGGCACGCGACGTTCACGTTGCTCCGCTTATTTCTGTTTTCCTGCTATCGCGCGGTGATCTGCGCTAACCAGGAGATCTGTTGTGGCCCTCAGCCTGACCGACATCAAGGGATGCCCACTCGACAAGCAGCGCTTCACCTGGCGCGAGTTGGTGCAAAAGCCCATCAGCAAGCTCGATGATGATGCGTTCACTCGTGTGCGCATCATCCTGCTCAATGGCTTGGAGATGGAGGCGTTACGATTTTCGCATGCCGCCGCCCGCATGAATGGCGCCTTGCGCGAACCCCTCGCCCAGCTGCGCCGGGTGGAGCAACACCAGGCGACTACCATCAACTGGCTGATCGGTGCCGACCATTCGCCGCTGGAGACCACCATTGCCTACGAACAGGTCGCCATCGAGGTCACTGCCTCGGTGGCGCAGCGCGAGCCGGATGACTATCTCGCCCAGACCTACCGCTACGGGTTGCTGGAAGATTTTGACCATATGTATCGCTACTCGGCGATGCTGGACCGGCTCGAGGGCAAGGACGCCAACAATATCCTGCAGTGCTACACCGACATCCTGCCCGGACGGCCGACCATCGTCGAACACCGCGATCCGCATGACGACCTGCGCACCCCATTCGATGCGAAGACCGCGGACCCGCTTTCGAAGCTGCATGCGTTGACGATCATGGCGGCCGAGCAGCAGACGCACAACTACTATATGAATATCGGCCCGCTGTTCACCGACCCGGTGGCGCGGTTGCTGTATGCGGAGATTGCCTCGATCGAAGAACAGCACGTCACCCAGTATGAGTCGATCATCGACCCCGACCAGACCTGGATGGAGCAGTGGCTGATGCACGAGCTCAACGAGGTCTACAACTACTACAGTTGCGTGCAGCAGGAAGCCAATCCTCGCATCAAGGCGTTGTGGGAGCGGTTCCTCGATTATGAGCTGGGGCACCTCAACACGGCGATGGAACTGTTCAAGCAACACGAGCGACGTGATCCGATGGAGATTTTGCCTGCGGCGCTGCCCGAGCCCATCACATTCGCCAGTCAGCGCGACTTCGTGCGCAAGGTGCTGTTGCAGGAGGTCGATCTGCGCGCCCGCGGTCCGGACTTCGTGGGCATCGACGAAGAAAGCCCGGAGTCGCTCCGCTACCGCCAGCACATGAATTCGGAAGGCTCGCCAACCGAGGCCGTCGCGGAAGGCTACATCTGGAACCCGGGTACCGAACTGGCGCCGCCGCGAGCTCGTCAATAGCCATCGAGTCGCGATCTGGAAGGAGATTCACGTGGACAAGAACGTACACACCGGAATGAATCGAACAGGCATGAAGGCATCGCCAGTCGATGCCAAACGGATGCTCGAAATTCGAAACCTGCAAGACAGCGTTCCCGCGACGCGCCCCACCGCTGACGAGATTCGGTTGGATTATCGCGCTGAAGCCGATCCTGTCGGCTCGGTTCCGCCCCCGGCGAACATTCGCGGCGTGGTCGGCACTGCCACCCAGGCGCTCGTCGGGCACAAGATGCACATTCTCCTCGACAAGCTGGCCGAGCGCGCCGCTTACGAGCGTACTGGCACGCGACTGTATGACGCGATGCTGCGGAAACTTGAAGGCGTCGATGCGCTACCCGAAGGGCTCACTGTCGCCGGCGTCCAGGAGATTCGCGACGAGGAACTGGGCCATTTCCTGATGCTTGCCGAATGCATCGAGACCCTCGGCGCGGATCCGACGGCGATGACCCCCTGTGCGGACCTGACGGGAGTCAAGGGGATGGGGTTGGTGCAGGCGATGAACGATCCTCGCCTGACTATCGCGCAGGCGCTGGACACCCTGCTCGCCGCCGAGGTGATTGATGTCGCTTCGTGGGAAATGTTGATCGAACTGGCGGAAGGTTTCGGCCAGGAGGAAATGGCGGTTCGGTTCGCCGAAGCCCTGGCTGCCGAAAATCGTCATGAGGCAACCGTGCGCGTTTGGCTGACGGCTGCGATGAAGGACGCCGCGTTCGTTTTCTGACGCTGCGCGCCGCTACTCCTCGGCTGACCCTGCGCCGCTGTCCTCGACACCGGGGATCTCGGTGGCATCAGGAAAGAATTCCCGCAATGCGTCCACTCCAGCCTGCGGCCGCGCCAAAGGTTGCAAATCGCGTCTTTGCTCGCGGCGCTGTGCAGTGTCGATGTCCATGCGTTCGTCCCGTGCCTTTACCAGCTCCGGCCTTGCTTCACCATCTCGATTGAAGGACCAGGCCAGCAGCGCGGGACCTGACGGGAAGGCGGCGCCATCGTCCACGCCATGGCGCGACTGCCACGTGTGCCAGGTTTTCCCGTAGCTGTTCATCTTCGATGCCATGAGCGCCTTCTCCGCCGCGACCGGCAACGATGGGGCAACCAACTGGCCGGAGAGGATCTCAGCGTTGTGGGGGTGCCAATACTGACGTTCCTCTTGCGGAAGCTGGCCGAATAGCCGTTCGGAGATGATGTATTCCACGCCCGTCAGGTTGGCTTCGACCGTGTTGCCGTCGAACAGGGAGCACTGGGCGAAATCTTCATTGACCTGATGGCAGAAGTGATGCGCTTCCATCTGGTGCGCAGGATCCTCCTTCATCGGGTGGAAGCCGACCATGTAGACGTCGAACTTCGCTAGTGGACCATTGTTCTGCAAGGCCTTGGCGCCGACCTCGAGTACGCCGGTGCGGGTCGATTTCTCCGCTCCGGGCGGGGTGACATCTGGCGTGACCGGGTCGCCTCCGGTGCAGCCGGCGGCGAGGAGCGCGAAGGTGAGTGCTGAGAGGGTCTTCATGACGGCATGGTGGTCGCGTATCCGTCGACATTCGGTGAGTACGGAGGTCAGTTACCGCGACGTCGCATTCAGTTGTCGATCACCTCGCAGCCACGACATGAGCGCCATTCTGCATGTGTCGTGGACGACCTTGATGGCTTGCGCCAAGTCCACGCTTCCATGAACAACCGGAGGAAGCACATGACTACCCGAACGAACGACGAGCGGCTCCTTATGTGGCTGCAGGATGCCTATTCGATGGAGCAGGAGGCCGAGACCATGCTCAAGGCGATGGCCGGCAGGATCGAACATTACCCGGAACTCAAGGCGCGCATCGAGCAGCATGTGGCGGAAACCCGGCAGCAGGCCGAGCGGCTGCGAACCTGCATCGAACAGCTCGGTGGTTCGACGCCGATCGTGCGCAGTGCAGTGGCAGATCTAATGGCCGCTTTCCAGGCGGTCGGCAACTCCATGATGAGCGATGAGATTGCCAAGGGCTTTGGGATCAGCTACGCATTCGAACATATGGAAGTGGCGTCTTACCGATCGCTGATCCTCGCGGCACGCCAAGCCGGGCGAGCCGACATCGCGGAGGTCTGCGAAACGATCCTGCAGGAGGAAATAACGATGGCCGGCTGGCTGGCCGAGCACCAGGACGCAGTAATCACTCGCTTCCTGCAACGCGAAGCCACTGAAGGTGTGACGGCAAAGCGATGAACCCGGATCCGCGAACAAATTCTATAGCCATTTGATGGCTGTTTGCCGCGCAGGCGGGTCGGCGCGAGTTTGGCATTCCCTGATTCCGGGAGTGCGTAAAGGACGGCCAGATCGCGCATTGGCAGGTCACGGTGAAGGTCGGGTTCACCATCGACTGAGCCGCGCGCATCGGGATTATTTGCGGTAGACCCAGTGGCGCGAGAGGAAGAAGCCGATCGCGCCCAATACCACCTCGACACCCGGCTTCGCCAGCCATGCCCACTTCAGGCCGGCGACGTCGTCGATTGCGCCCAGCGACCAGGTGCTGACGATCGTGGTCCCCAGCCACATGAGGATGAAACGCGTGAGCTGGGTCTGGCCGAGCGTGGTGTCTTCGCTGGCGAAGGTCAGCTTGCCGTTGAGCCAGTAGCCCAACAGCGCGCCGCTGACCCGGCCGAGGACGTTGCCGGCTTCCACCTGCATGCCGTAGTGGGTCAGCAACACCATCACGCCCCAGTCGACCAGCCACTGCAGGATGCCGATCAGCAGGTAATGGCGGGCATGCCGGCCGAGGGTCATGGCGCGCCACCTTGTGCAGGAACACGCCACCATTCGATGCCGTTGATCTCTCGTTCTCGATGCGCGCCGGTCCGTGTCAGCCCGGCGCGTTGCGCGGCATTGAGTCTTGCCGGATCGAAGATGACTTCGGCGATCCCGGCCTCGAGCAGCAAGGCTTCCCAGGCGACGCCGCTCGCGTCCGCGTTCGCCGCGAGTGCGGCGGCCCGCATGCGAGGCGCATACCATTCCACCGTGCGTCCGCGCCCGGCCAGCTCGGCGTGGAAGGGTTGCGATAGCAGCAGCACCGCGCCCGTGTCCGGCGCCTGTTCGCGTATTGCCGCGACCAGCGCGCGCTCCGGCGCGAAGCGTTCGAACGCGGCGGTGTCCTCGCCCAGCGACAGCAGCGCGCGCTTGGGTCCGCCCTGGTGCAACAACCAGCCCGCGTTCGCCTGTAATGAGACGTTGGCCACGCACACCGCCGCGAGCAGCACGAGGCCACGACGCGGCGGCAACCAGCGCTGCACCACCAGCGCCAGCGCCGGCAGCAACAGCACCATCGCAGGGTGCAGGTAGCGCGCGTACTGCAGCGGCAACAGCACCAGGGCAAGGCCCAGGGTCGCGCACCAGGCCAGTGCGCGGGTATGGCGGTCCGACAGCGCCAGCAGCCATGCGCCTGCAAGCGCCACCAGCACCAGGCCGATGCCGCCATTCCAGCTCTCCAGGTAGTCGCTGGTATGGAAGGTCAGGCGCCAGGCGATGTCGAGGCCGAAACCCTGTTGCCAGCGCGCATCGTTGAAGCCGGTTTGCGGGAACCATGGTGAAGCGAAGACGTCGTTGAGCAGTGGCAGTACCGGATTTCCGCTCACCAGCCAGGACTGGAGATAGCTGGATCCTCCCACCAGCAGCACCAGCGTCAATGCAGCAAGCATCGCGTTCGGCCGTGGCAGCGCGCGGCGATGCCGACACGCCGCCCACACCAGTAACGGCAGCGCCGCGATCGCATGCAGGGGCTTCAGCGCGCACAGCAATCCGAATAGCAGTGCGCCAGCCACCAATCGACGCGGTTCGCGATCGCCGTCGTCGAGGATCACGGCAGCCAGCCACACCGTCACCGCAGCCGCAGCCGTCTCCGTCTGCATGCCGCCAAGCAGTGTCGCGGTCATCGGCAGACTGGCGAACAATGCAAGGGTCGCCCAGCGCGCCGGGGCCTGCAGGCCGAGCAACGCGCCCAGCCGCCACAATCCGCCCGCCGTGACACCGAGCCAGGCCACATTGAGCGCCGGCCGGGCTTCCTCGCGCGCGATGACCTGCGCCACCGCCTGCAGCGCATCGCCCGCCCATGGCGCGAGCGCCCAGACCTGCTGCGACGGATCCAGCGCATAGCGCCCGTGCTGCATCAGTTGCCACGGGAGCCCGAGGTGGTAGGCAAGGTCGTCGTACTGCAGCGTCGGCAGCCATGCGCCAGTCGATGCGATGCCCAGCGCCAGTACGCCAAGCGCCGCTGCGCGCGGGCTTGCAGCGATCGCCTGGCGCCAGCCGGCGCGGCAGTCGGCCAGTTGCCGGCCCAGGCTGCGGCGCCGCCATCCCACCAATGCGATCAGCAGCAGCCCGTGGACCACGGCGTGGTGCACGCGCAGCGCGAGGGTCCAGCCGACGATCGCCGCGATCACGGCCAAGCCGCACAGGCAGGCCAGCAGCGGCCGCGATTCGCCGACGGCCAGGCCGCCCAGCGCCATCGCTGCCGCACACAGCAATGCGACCGCCAGCATCGGCATCGGACCGGTCAGTGCGACCAGCAGCAACATCCAGGCCAAGGCCAGCGCGCTGGCCCAGGGCCAGCAGCGCCAGCGGCGCAATGGCCAGGCGAGCAGGGCGGCCATGGCGGCAAGCAGCAGGCTCTCGCCGAAGCGCCCCAGCGGGATTTCGCGCCACAGGCCGGTCGCGACGATGCCGCCTGCGCAGGCAGCTATCCCGGCCCAGGTGAGGGCTTCGGCGGGCAGGCGATTTGTCGGGGGGAAGTGGGCGGAATCCTGCACCGTGGAATCCTAGCAGGCACTCCCGGCTATCATCCGGCCATGGCCAATCCCGAAACCGGTTCCCGCTCCCTGCACGTCGTGATCCTTGCTGCGGGCGAAGGCAAGCGGATGAAGTCTTCCCTGCCCAAGGTGCTGCAGCCGATCGCGGCGCGACCGATGCTGGCGCACGTGGTCGAGACCGCGCGCAAGTTGCGGCCGGCGGCGATCCATGTCGTGCATGGCCATGGCGGCGACCAGGTGCGTGCCGCATTCGCCGACCAGGCCGACCTGCAATGGGCGCAGCAGGCACGGCAGCTGGGCACCGGCCACGCCGTGCAACAGGCCTTGCCCGGCGTGCCGGACGAGGCGCGCGTGCTGGTGCTGTACGGCGACGTGCCGTTGATCACAGCCGGCACCTTGCAGCGCCTGCTGGCTACGCCCGCCGCGCTGGCGGTGCTGGCGGCCGAGCCAGCGGATCCGACCGGTTATGGGCGCATCGTCCGCGACGCGGAAGGCAACGTGGCGCGGATCGTCGAACAGAAGGATGCCGACGACGAGCAGCGCCGCATCGGCATCATCAATACCGGCGTGATCTCCGCCGACGGCGGCGCCTTGCGCCGCTGGCTGTCGGCGTTGCGCAACGACAACGCCCAGGGCGAGTACTACCTGACCGACGTGTTCGCCCAGGCGGCCGCGGAGTTCAGTCCGGCGGACATCGTGATGGTGTCCGAGGCGATCGAAGCCGAGGGCGCGAACGACCCGTGGCAGCTGGCCCAGCTCGAACGCGCGTTCCAGCTGCGCGCGGTGCGCGCGTTGTGCGCGCAGGGCGTGCGTTTCGCCGATCCGGCGCGGGTCGACGTCCGCGGCAGCGTGCGCGCAGGCAGCGACGTCGAGATCGATGTCGACGTGATCCTGGAAGGCGAGGTCGTGCTTGGCGACAACGTGCGCATCGGTCCGTTCTGCCGCCTGCGCAACGTCGATCTGGCCGCCGGTACCGTGGTGCGTGCGCATTGCGACCTGGAAGGCGCCCGCAGCGAAGGTGCCGCCACCATCGGTCCGTTCGCGCGCCTGCGCCCGGGCACCGTACTCGCCGACGGCGTGCACGTGGGCAACTTCGTCGAAGCCAAGAACACGGTGATGGGGCAGGGCAGCAAGGCCAACCACCTGACCTACCTGGGTGACGCGTCGATCGGGAGCAAGGTGAATGTCGGCGCAGGCACCATCACCTGCAACTACGACGGCGTGAACAAGGCGAAGACCACCATCCGCGACGGCGCCTTCATCGGTTCCAACAGCTCGCTTGTGGCGCCGGTGGAGATCGGCGCGGAAGCGACCATCGGCGCCGGCTCGGTCATTACCGTCGATGCGCCCGCGGGCAAGCTCACCGTCGCCCGCGGCCGCCAGCAGACCATCGACGCCTGGCGCCGGCCGAAGAAGCCCTAGAGGCTCCTACTCGACGGTGACGGACTTGGCCAGGTTGCGCGGCTTGTCCACGTCGGTGCCGCGGGCCAGGGCCACGTGGTAGGCCAGCAACTGCACCGGGATGGTGTGCACGATCGGCGACAGGATGCCGACGTGGCGAGGGGTACGGATCACGTTGACCTGGTCGGAGGCGCCGAAGTTGCTGTCGGCATCCGCGAACACGAACATCTCGCCACCGCGGGCACGCACTTCCTGGATATTGGACTTCACCTTCTCCAGCAGGCTGTCGTTGGGCGCGATGACCACGATCGGCATTGCGCTGTCGACCAGGGCCAGCGGCCCGTGCTTGAGCTCGCCGGCGGGGTAGGCCTCGGCATGGATATATGAAATTTCCTTGAGCTTGAGCGCGCCCTCGAGCGCGATCGGATAGTGCACGCCGCGGCCGAGGAACAGCGCGTGTTCCTTCGGCGCGAAGCGTTCGGCCCACGTCACGATCTGCGGTTCCAGGTTGAGCGCGTGCTGCACGCTGCCCGGCAGGTGCCGCATCGCTTCCAGTAGCTCGGCTTCGCGTGCGGCGTCGAGCCGGCCGCGCAGCTTGGCCAGGGTCGCCGCCAGGGTGAACAGCGCGACCAGCTGGGTGGTGAAAGCCTTGGTCGAGGCGACGCCGATCTCGGCGCCCGCGCGGGTGTAGTAGACCAGCTTGCTGGCGCGCGGAATCGCGCTTTCCGGCACGTTGCAGATCGAGAGCGTGCGCGCCTGGCCCAGCGACTTGGCGTATTTGAGCGCCTCCATCGTGTCCAGGGTTTCGCCCGACTGGGAGATGGTGACGATCAGCTGGCGCGGGTTGGCGACCACGTCGCGGTAGCGGTATTCGCTGGCGATGTCGACCGCGCACGGAATCCCGGCCAGCGCCTCGATCCAGTAGCGCGCGGTCAGTCCGGCGTAGTAGCTGGTGCCGCAGGCCAGGATCTGGACCGCGTCGATGTCGCCGAGCACTTCGGCGGCACCGGCACCGAACAGTTCGGGCCCGAACGCGTTGTTGTCGACCAGCGCCTCGATGGTGTCGGCGAGCGCGCGCGGCTGCTCGTGGATTTCCTTCTGCATGAAGTGCCGGTACGGGCCCAGCTCCAGCGAGGCCAGCGACACGTCCGACACATGCACCTCGCGCTTGGCGGGCTTGCCGTCGACGTCGTACACCTGGACGCTGTCGCGGGTGAGTTCGGCAGTGTCGCCCTCCTCGAGGAAGATGACCCGCCGGGTCGAGGACACGATCGCGGACACGTCCGAGGCGATGAAGTTCTCGCCCTCGCCCAGGCCCAGCAGCAACGGGCAGCCCACGCGCGCGGCGACCATGCGTTGCGGGTCTCGCTTGTCGATCACCGCGATCGCATAGGCGCCGTGCAGTTCGCGCACCGCCTTCTGCACCGCCTGCAGCAACGCCAGACCCTGGCCGCGGTAGTAATGGATCAGGTGGGCGATGACCTCGGTGTCGGTCTGCGATTCGAACGCGTAACCCAGTGCGGTCAGGCGCTCGCGCTGCGCCTCGTGGTTCTCGATGATGCCGTTGTGGACCAGGGCGAGCTCGCCGTGGCTGATGTGCGGATGGGCGTTGCCCTCGGTGACCCCGCCGTGGGTCGCCCAGCGGGTGTGGCCGATGCCGAGCGTGGCACTGAAGCCCTCGCTGGCGGCTGCGCCTTCCATTTCCGCCACGCGCCCGGTGCGGCGCACGCGACGCACGCCGTCGGCGCCGACCACGGCGATGCCGGCCGAGTCGTAACCGCGGTATTCCAGGCGCTTGAGCCCTTCGATCAGGACCGGGACCACATCGCGATCCGCGATCGCACCGACGATTCCGCACATGGGGCAGGGCTCTCTGCTGGGAGGCGGCCAGTGTAAACGCTGGCCCCGTGGAGGCGGCGTTCGATGGTGTCCGGCGGACGTGTCCGCTGTCCGCGCGGACACGCCCGGCGCGACCGGAACCCAGTCATGGCAACCCTTTGGGCTTGGCACGCATCCTGCTTTGGAGGACTGCAGGAACTTCAAACAGGCCACCCGACCGCATGAGCATTCGCGATACCTCCGCCCAGGACCGCCCGGTCGCCTCCGCCACGGTTGCCGGCCAGCGCCAGCACAAGCGTCGCCAGGCCTTGGTGGTCGGCGGCATCGGCGCCGTGGTACTGCTGCTGGCGATCTGGCTGGTGAACGGCTGGGCCGCGGGCAGCCGTTCGTTCGACGCCGAGCGCGTGCGGGTCGCCCAGGTCACCCGCGGCGACCTGGTGCGCGACATCTCGGCCGAGGGCCGGGTGATCGCCGCCAACAGCCCCACGCTGTACGCGATTGCCGGCGGCACGGTCACCCTGCACGTGGTCGCCGGCGACAAGGTGAAGAAGGGCCAGGCCCTGGCCGAGATCGACAGCCCGGAACTGCGCAGCCGGCTGGCGCAGGAAGAAGCGACCCTGGCCAGCGTCGAGGCGGAGGCCAGCCGCGCCGCGCTGGATGCGCAACTCGCCCGCTCCACCGCGCGCCGCGAACTCGACCAGGCCGAGATCCAGCGCCAGGCCGCCGCCCGCGACCTGGAGCGCAACACGCGTGCCTACGAAGGCGGCGCGGTGGCCCAGGTCGATGTCGCCCGCGCCGACGACACCCTCAAGAGCGCCGAGATCGGCCTGCAGCATGCGCGCCAGGATTACGAGCTGCAGACGCAGGGCGCGGGGCTGGACATCCGCAACAAGAAGTTGCTCGCCGACCGCCAGCGCGCGGTGGTGGCCGAGTTGAAGCGCCAGGTCGACGCGCTGACCCTGCGCGCGCCATTCGACGGCCAGGTCGGCCAGGTGCAGGTCGCGCAGCGTTCCAATGTCGCGCTCAACGCGCCGGTGCTCGGCGTGGTCGACCTGTCGCAGTTCGAAGTCGAGATCAGGGTGCCGGAAAGCTTCGCCCGCGACCTGGCGATCGGCATGCCGGCCCAGCTCACCAGCGTCGGCAAGCAGTTCGCCGGCGAGGTTTCGGCGGTGTCGCCGGAAGTGGTCAACGGCGAGGTCAATGCGCGCATCCGTTTCAAGGACAAGCAGCCGCCGGGCCTGCGCCAGAACCAGCGGCTGTCGGCGCGGATCCTGCTCGATACGCGGCGCAACGTGCTGATGGTCGACCGCGGCCCGTTCCTGGAGCAGGGCGGCGGCGCCAGCGCCTACGTCATGGACGGCGACAGCGCGGTCAGGCGGCCGATCCGCACCGGTGCCAGCAGCCTGGGTTCGGTCGAGATCCTGGACGGCGTGCAGGAAGGCGACCGCATCGTGGTGTCGGGAAGCGACCTGTTCGGCGACGCCGAACGCGTGAATATCAATTAGCCCAACAAGCCGACCATGGGTCGGCTCTACAGGAGACGCAACATGCTCGAGATGCGCCAGGTCAGCAAGGTCTACCGCACCGAACTCGTCGAAACCCATGCGCTGCGCGCGCTCGACCTGCACGTCCGCGAAGGCGAGTTCGTCGCGGTCACCGGGCCCTCGGGTTCGGGCAAGACCACCTTCCTCAACATCGCCGGCCTGCTGGAGACGTTCACCGGCGGCACCTACGTCCTCGACGGCCAGGACGTCAGCGGCATGTCCGACGATGCGCGCAGCAAGCTGCGCAACCACAAGATCGGCTTCATCTTCCAGAGCTTCAACCTGATCCCGGACCTGAATCTGTTCGACAACTGCGACGTGCCGTTGCGCTACCGCGGCATGAATGCCGCCGAGCGCAAGGGTCGGATCGAGGAGGCGCTGGCGAACGTCGGCCTGGCATCGCGGATGAAGCATTTCCCGGCCGAGCTGTCCGGCGGCCAGCAGCAGCGCGCGGCGATCGCCCGCGCCCTGGCCGGCAGCCCGCGCCTGCTGCTCGCCGACGAGCCCACCGGCAACCTCGACTCGCAGATGGCGCGCGGGGTGATGGAGTTGCTGGAGGACATCAACGCCAAGGGCACCACCATCGTCATGGTCACCCACGATCCGGAGCTGGCCGCGCGCGCCCAGCGCAACGTGCACATCGTCGACGGCATGGCCACCGACCTGAGCGTGGAGCCGAGCCTGTCGCGCCTGGCCACGGCCAGCCTGTCCGAAGCGCAAGGCTGAAGGAGCGCACACCCATGTCTTCCAGCAGCATGTTCGCTTACTACTTCGACCTGGCCCTGCGCAGTTTCCGCCGCAACAAGGCGCTGACCGCGCTGATGGTGCTGGCGATCGCGCTGGGCATCGGCGCCAGCATGACCACGCTGACGATTTTCCACGTGCTCTCCGGCGATCCCATTCCGCAAAAGAGCGACAAGCTGTTCTACCCGCAGCTGGACCCGGCGACGATGGACGGCTATACCGCCGGCGAGGAGCCCGACTGGCAGATGACCCGCTACGACGCCGAAGAACTGCTGCGGCAAAAGCGCGGCGACCGCCAGGCGATGATGACCGGTGGCAGCGTCGCGGTAGAGTCGCAGAAGGCCGGGCTGGATCCGTTCCACGTCGATGCGCGCTATACCAGCGCCGACTTCTTCCCGATGTTCGAGACGCCGTTCCTGCATGGAAACGCCTGGAGCGCCGCCGAGGACACGCGCCACGACCGCGTCGTCGTGCTGGCCAGGTCGCTGAACGAGAAGATCTTCGGCGGCGCCAACAGCGTGGGTCGCACCATTCGCCTGGATGGCAACGACTTCCGCGTCATCGGCGTGCTCGACGACTGGCGGCCGGCGCCGAAGTTCTACGACGTCAACTCCAACCGCTTCGGCGAGGCGGAGCTCGCGTACCTGCCGTTCTCGACCTCGCGCGACCTGAAGATGGGGCGAAACGGCAGCATGGATTGCTGGGCGAGCACCAACGACGACGATCCGGAAGGCAACACCGGCGTCAACGCGTCGTGCAGCTGGATCCAGTACTGGGTGGAGCTGGACACGCCGGCGAAGGCCGACGCCTACCTGCAGTACCTGACCAATTATTCGGACCAGCAGCGCGCCAGCGGACGCTACGAGCGCCCGACCAACGTGCGCCTGCGCAATGTCATGGAGTGGCTGGAGCACCGCAGGGTCGTGCCGGGTGACGTGCGCATGCAGGTGTGGTTGGCGTTCGGCTTCCTCCTGGTGTGCCTGTTGAACACGGTGGGCCTGCTGCTGGCCAAGTTCCTGCGCCGCTCCAGCGAAATCGGGGTCCGGCGCGCACTCGGCGCGTCGCGCCGCGCGATCTTCGCCCAATGCCTGGTGGAAGCCGGCACCGTCGGCCTGGCCGGCGGGTTGCTCGGCCTTGGTTTCGCCCAGCTCGGCCTGTGGGCGATCCGCCAGCAGCCGACCGGCTTTTCCGACCTGATCCATCTCGACCTGCCGATGCTGGCGACCACCTTCGTGCTCGCGATCGTCGCCAGCGTGCTTGCCGGCATGGTGCCCGCGTGGCAAGCCTGCCAGGTCGCCCCCGCCATCCAGCTCAAGTCGCAGTAACCCGAGGAGAACGACATGGAACTGCGCCCCATCCTTTCGACCCTGCGCCGGCACAAGACGGCCTCGGCACTCATCGTGCTCGAGATCGCGCTGAGCTGCGCGATCATCTGCAATGCCCTGTTCCTGATCACCGGCCGCCTGGACCGCATGCAACGGCCCACCGGCATGGCCGAGAACGAGCTGGTCCGGGTGCTGATCACCGGCATCGGCACGGACGACAACGCCGGCGCGCTCACCCGCAGCGACCTGGCAGTGTTGCGCGGGTTGCCCGGCGTGCAATCGGCGAGCGTAACCAACCAGATGGTGTTCGACGGCAGCTCGTGGAACAGCGGCGTCAGCCTCAGTCCCGACCAGACCCACGTCACCCTCAGCTCCACCATCTACATGGGTGACGCGAAGCTGCCGGAGACGATGGGGCTGAAGCTGGTGGCGGGCCGCTTCTTCAATCCCGACGAAATGCTGGAATGGAGCGTGGTCAACGAACCGGGCTACGACGCCACCGTCCCGGTCGCGATCATCACCAGCGACATGGCTGAAAAGCTGTGGCCTGGCCAGGATCCGATCGGCAAGACCCTGTACAGCTGGGGCGACGACGGCACCCGCGTGGTCGGCGTCGTCGACAAGCTGGCGCGGCCCAACGACCAGGGCGGCCCGACGGCGTACTACTACTCGATGATCCTGCCGATCATCCCCGACTACACGGTGGGTGGCCGCTACCTGCTGCGCGTGGATCCTTCGCGGCGCGCCGAGGTACTGGAAGCGGCGGCGACGGCGCTGCAACGCAACGGGCCGCGGCGCATCATCCTCGAGAAGGACACCCTGGAAGACACCCGCGGCGAGTACTACCGCCAGGATCGCGCGATGGCATGGATGCTGGTGATCGTGAGCGTGCTGCTGCTGGTGGTGACGGCCCTGGGCATCGTCGGCCTCGCCAGCTTCTGGGTGCAGCAGCGGACCAAGCAGATCGGCGTTCGCCGGGCCCTGGGCGCGACCCGCGGGCAGATCCTGCGCTACTTCCAGACCGAGAACTTCATCCTGGCGACGGCCGGCATCGTCATCGGCATGCTGCTGGCGTTCGGGCTCAACCAGCTGATGATGTCCAAGGCGGAACTGCCGCGGCTGCCGGCGATCTACCTGCCGGTCGGCGCGTTGGTGCTGTGGCTTCTGGGCCAGGTCTCGGTGCTCGGCCCGGCCCGCCGCGCCGCGGCGGTGCCCCCTGCCGTCGCGACCCGGAGCGTATAACCTTCGCGGCATGCCGACGATCCTGGTCATAGACGACAACCCCGCGGTTGCCACCGCGCTCGAAACCCTGTTCTCGCTGCACGACATCGAGACACAGGCGGCGACAACCCCGGAGGAAGGCCTCGCGCTGCTGCAGCGCGGGGCCTTCGACCTGGTGGTGCAGGACATGAACTTCCGCGCCGACACGACGTCGGGCGAGGAGGGCGCGGACCTGTTCGCACGCATCCGCGAGGCGCATCCGGACCTGCCGGTCATCCTGCTCACCGCGTGGACCCACCTCGAGGCCGCGGTGGACCTGGTACGCGCCGGCGCGGCCGACTACCTGGCCAAGCCCTGGGACGACCGCAAGCTGCTGGCCACGGTCAACAACCTGCTGGAGCTGTCGGAAACGCGGCGCGAGCTGGCCCGGCATCGCGATGCGGCGCAACGCCGCCGCCGCTCGATGCAGGAGGAGTTCGACCTGCGCGGTTACGTGTTCGCCGACGCCGCCAGCGAGCGCATGCTGGCCCTCGCCGCGCAGGTCGCGCGTTCGGAACTGCCGGTGCTGGTGACCGGACCCAACGGTGCCGGCAAGGAAAAGATCGCCGAAATCGTGCACGCCAACTCGGCGGTGCGCGACGGGCCGTTCGTCGCGCTCAACTGCGGCGCGATACCGGCCGACCTGGTCGAAGCGGAGTTGTTCGGCGCCGAAGCAGGCGCCTACACTGGCGCCAACAAGCCGCGCGAAGGCAAGTTCGAAGCCGCCGATGGCGGCACCCTGTTCCTGGACGAGATCGGCACCTTGCCGCCGGCCGGGCAGGTGAAGCTGCTGCGGGTGCTGGAGACCGGGTGCTTCCAGCGCCTCGGAGGCAACCGCGAGCGCCAGGTCAAGGTGCGCGTGGTCAGCGCAACCAACGCCGACCTTCCGGCGCTGATCCGCGCCGGCCAGTTCCGCGAGGACCTTTACTACCGGCTCAACGCCATCGAGGTGAAGGTGCCGCCGCTGGCCGATCGCAGCGACGACATCCCGCCACTGGCGCGGCACTTCCTGCCGGCCGGCAAGCAACTGGGCGACGACGCCGCTCGCGCGCTGCTCGCGCATCCGTGGCCGGGCAATGTGCGCGAACTGCGCAACAGCATCCAGCGCGCAGCGCTGCTTGCCACAGGACCGTTGCTGACAGCGGCCGACCTGGCGCTACCCGATGCAGGCCGGGGCACGATGGCCGGAAACATGCAGGCGGGAAACCAGGCGCCAGTGCAGGAGCCCGGTCGCGACGCGATCATCGCTGCGCTGGAACGCAACGGCGGCGTGCTCGCCCAGGCAGCATCGGAACTGGGCCTGTCGCGGCAGGCGCTGTACCGGCGCATGGAGCGCCACGGCATCACCCGCACCGGCGGCGAGTGAGATGAAGCGGCTGCGCCAGCGCATTCCGCTGAGCCTGCAGTTCGTCGCGCTCGCGCTCGTCTACCTCGTGGCCGCGGCGACGCTGGCCGTGGTGCTGGCGCAATGGTTGCGCCAGGTCTGGGCCGCGCTGCTCGCGGTCGCCCTGCTCGCGCCGCTGCTGGTCTACCACGTGCGCCGCGCATTCGCGCCGATGAACGCCCTGTTCCGCGCCCTGGCGGGCAGCGTCGCCAGTTACCACGACGGCGACTTCAGCTTCGGCCTGGCCTGGGAAGGCCGCGATGAACTCGCCGAGCTGGTGGCCAGCCACAACGCGCTTGGCGATGCCCTGCGCGAGCAGCGCATCGCCCTGGTGCAACGCGAACTGCTGCTCGACACCATGGTCCAGAACACGCCCGTATCCATGGTCCTGGTCGACCCGGCGCGTCGCGTGGTGCATGCCAACATCGCTGCGCGCAAGCTGCTCGGCGATGGCCACAAGCTGGAAGGCCAGGCCTTCGACACCCTGCTGGCCGGCACCCACGAAGCGGTGCGCGATGCCTTCGAGCGCGGCGGCGACAGCATGTTCTCGGTCGGCCAGGAAGACAGCGAGGAGATCTACCACCTGTCGCGTCGCAACTTCCGGCTCAACGGCCGCCGCCACGAGCTGATCCTGCTGCGCCAGCTCACCGCGGAACTGCGCCGCCAGGAAGTGCAGACCTGGAAGAAGGTGATCCGGGTGATCAGCCACGAGCTCAACAACTCGCTGGCACCGATCGCCTCGCTCGCCCACTCCGGCGCCGAACTGCTGCGCCGCGGCCAGCATGAGCGCCTGCCCAATGCGCTGGCGACCATCGAGGAACGCGCCCGCCACCTGGAAGGCTTCATCCGCGACTACGCCCGCTTCGCCAAGCTGCCGGCGCCGCGCCTGCAACCGGTCTCGTGGCGGCACTTCATCGAACAGCTGCGCAGCCAGGTCCAGTTCCGGATTGAAGGCGCGCTGGACGACCGGATCGGCCGTTTCGACCAAGCGCAGATGGAACAGGGCCTGCTGAACCTGCTGAAGAACGCGCACGAATCCGGGTCGCCGGCGGAGGACGTCGCCTTGGCGCTGCGCCGCGCCGGCCCTGCGTGGCGGATCGACGTGCTGGACCGCGGTACCGGCATGAACGACGCGGTCCTGGCCAATGCGCTGCTGCCGTTCTATTCGACCAAGCGCCACGGCACCGGGCTCGGGCTTGCCCTGGCGCGCGAAATAGCGGAAGCGCACGGCGGCCGCATCGCCCTGCTCAATCGCGCGGACGGGGGCTTGTGCGTGTCGCTGGTGATCCCCGACTGAAGGTGCTGCCGGACCGGCCCGATGCCAGCGTCGACACCCGCATGGATTCCTGCATCGTCCGCAACGCGCGCCGCTTGCGTTCGGTACTGATCGCCGCGGTGCAATCGGCAGGCACCCACAGCGGATAGTCGCGCATGTTGGCGTCCATCGCGGTGGCGAGGATGCATGAGTCGGTGGCGACACCGGCGAGCACCAGCGCATCGGCGCGGAGCTGCCCGAGCAACACCGGCAGCGGCGAGGCCAGGAACGCCGAGTGCTTGGGCTTCAGTACGTAGTAGTGCCCTTCGCACGGCGCCACGCGCGCGGCGACGTACGCGGCATCGCCGCCCGCCTCGGTGCATGCAGTCACGAGGTCCGGAAACCCGCCTTGCCATTGCATCCAGTTGTCGTTGGCGTAGACCACCGGCAGGCCGGCCGCATCGAAGCGATCGCGCAGGCGCAGGACCGCCGGTACGATCCGGCGCGTGGCCCTGCCCAGCGCGTCACCACCGGGAAACTCGAAGTGGTTGATCAGGTCGATCAGCAGCAGCGCGGGACGCTTTTGCGGACTCGTCATCTCATCTGTCCCGCGATCCATTCGCGTGATGATCGAGCCAGTCCGCGACACGCTGGTGATAGTCGACGCGATTGCTCGGCCGGCCGCTCTCCGCTTCCGCGTGGCTGCTCTCTGGGTAGACCACGAGCTCGACCGGCACCTCGGTACAGCGGATCAGGTGCGCGAACAGTTCCTCGGCCTGCCCGCGCGGGCAGCGCCCGTCGTTCTCGCCCTGCAGGATCAGTGTGGCGGCGGTCGCCTTGTGGCATTCGGTGATCGGCGACAGGCGGTGGTAGAGGTCGGGATCCTCCTCGGGGCGGCAGTCCATCGCGAATGGGGTCACGTAATAGCCGGTATCCGAAGTGCCCATGTGCGATCCGATGTTGGCGACGGGCGCGGCGATCGCGGCTGCCCGGAACAGGCCGCAATGACCGATGGCCCAGGCGGCAAGGAAACCGCCATACGACTTGCCGGCGCACGCGAGCCGGTCATCGGCAAGGTTGTCGCCCTGCAGGCTGCGGATGATGGCCTCGTGCTGCGGCAGGTCCAGTTCGCCCCAGCGTCCGCACAGGCGATGCGCGAACTCGCGGCCGTAGCCGGCCGAGCCCACGGCATTGGGCGCCAGCACCGCCCACCCGCGCGACAGCAGCAGGTACCAGTAGGTGTGCGCGCTGAAGTCGACCAGCGCGGTGCTGTGCGGACCCCCATGCATGTCTACGAGCAGCGGATACGGGCCGCCATCGTGACCCTCGCCTTCGGCAGGCAACAACAGCCATGCATCGATCCGTTCGCTGCCGCCCGCGCCATCGGGGACGTCGAACTGTCGCATCGACGCGCGCGGCCGCTGTCGTGAGAAGAACCAGTCGTTGCAGTGCGTATGCACACGCTCGTCGCCGCCTTCCCAGTCGACGCTGTGGATTTCGTCCAGCGCGTCCATTGCGGTGACGATGAAGCACAGGCGGTCGGCGCATTGCGCAAGCCTTTCCACTGAGCGCAGTCGTGCCGGCAGTGCGTGCACCTGGTCCTGGTCGATGTCGATGATGGCCAGTCTGTGGAACCCGCGAAGGTCGGCCACGGTAGCCACGCGCCGGCCATCGGGATGCCAGAAAGGACGGGCGTTGGCGCTCAGCTCCAAATCCTCGCCACCGACGCGTCGCAGCTGGCCGCCGCCGGCATCCACCAGCCACAGGCCGACCGCGGAATCGCCCTGGACTTCGCCACCGCACAGCGCCAGCCGATGGCTGTCCGGCGACCACGCGAAGGCTTCGATGGACGCCAGCTGCTCGACGACCGGGCGGGCGTCGCCGCCTTCCGCGTCGGCGATCCAAAGATCGGTGCGATGGCGCTGGCGCCCGCCGCGGTGTCGAATGAATGCCAGGCGCGTGCCATCGGGCGACCACGCGCCGGAAACGACATCGAAGTCTCCCCGCGTCAACGCCTGCAGTTCGCCATTGCATGCGTCGATTGCATACAGGTGGGTGCGATGGCCGACGGTGATCCCGGATCCGTCGCGCTTGTAAGGCAGGAACCTGGCGACCGACGGGGGGCGGCCCGTCGCCGGAGGCTCCTCCTCGTCATCCTCTTTCCACTCCACCGTTGCGGTAGCGAGCAGCCGTGATCCGTCGTTAGACCACCCCTCGATCGTGGACAGTCGCTCGCTCGCTGCGTCCGTCAACCTCCGCGCTTCGCCGCCGTCGAGCGCAAGGATGTGGACCTGCGCGCCTTCATCGCCGCGGTCGGAGACGAATCCCAACGACGTTCCGTCCGGATGCAGTACCGGCGAAGTTGCGCCGAAAATCGGCGACGTCAGCTGCCGCGGCTCCTTGTCGGCGCCTGGTGGCAGGCCCCATAGCGTGCGCACGTAGTCATCGCTGCCCTCGCGCGCCTGCTTCATGCCGAACACCAGCCACGACTGCGAAGCGTCGCTGGCCAGGGACATGAGCAGGCGATGCCTGAACAGGTCTTGCGCGCGCATCGCTTCCATTGCCGACTCCTCTTCCGATGTCGCCAAAGCGTCGCCGGGGCCGCATGATTTTCATGTCGTCGTGAACGGTTCAGCGCGGCAACGCGCATTCAACTTCTGCGTCACGAGTGCATCATGCGCGAATGTGGAAAGTCGACTTGCCGGTGCAATGCCGGTCACAGGAAACAAGGAGAAAACAACATGGCAAACCAGAACCGTGAAGACGGCGGCATGAACCGCCAGGAAGGCCAGGGTCGCCAGGAAGGCGGCAACCAGCAGCAGGGCCAGGGTCGCCAGGAAGGCGGCCAGAACCAGCAGCAGGGCCAGGGTCGCCAGGAAGGCCAGAATCGCCAGGAAGGCCAGAATCGCCAGGAAGGCCAGAATCGCCAGGAAGGCGGACAGAACCGCCAGGAAGGCCAGAACCGCCAGCGTTGATCGTTGCGTGGTCCCCAACCGGAAGGCATGCGCCTTCCGGTTTTTCTTTGGATGGTCTAGTGGATGTTCAACGCCGACGCGGCGCCGGTCTCGTTCGCAGCCTGGGCAATCGCCGCCATGCCTTCGTCCGATTGCTTCCAGGCTTCGTATTGTTCATCCAGCGTGGCCCGCTCCTCCGCGGTGAACAGCTCACGCGCCATCTTGAACATGGTCTTCTCTTCTTCCTTGGCGTGATGGTCGATGAACTCGCCGAAGACCTTGGCGCGGCCCGCGAACTGCGGGGTTTCCACGTCTGCCTCGTGCACTTCCGGCATGACGGAGTGCTCGACCGCATGGTGCTCGGCGATCGCTTCGGCGTGGGTCTTCAGCCCGTCGCGGTTGGCACGCTCGGCGAATGCCGGGTAGAACACGCTTTCTTCCCACTTGGCATGCGGCAGCAGCCCCCTGTCGATTTTCGCCAGCAGATCGGCTCGGGTCTTCGTGGCGCGGTCGGTGGTTCCGTTCAATTCATCGAACAGGCCACGCAACTCGTCGTGCTCGGCCTTCAGCGTCTTCAGGATGTCGCGTGCCATGGGAATCGCTCCGTCGTAGAGGGGTGCCGCCACTGTCCGATCCAACCCATGCAGCCGCCGTGAAGCCTCCCTGTTCACCCGGATTTCGCGCGCTGTTTATCCGCGCGGGCGTATCCGTGGACCACCGGACCAAACAGGACGCCATCATGTCCAAACGCGAACTGATCGAACCGAACAAGGGCGACAAACGCTACGTCCGCCGCGACGGGCAAGGCCAGTTCAAGGAGAGCGACGACGTCGGCCGGTCGCTCGCGACCGACCGGAGAACCCGGGCCCGGAACGAAGTCGAACCGGGCCAGGGCGATCGCGGCGACCAGAAGCCGAAGTAAGCTCAGCGCAATGCGTAGCGCAGGGTGACGCTCCACTCTCGGCCGGGTTGGTTGTAGAACGCCGCGGTTTCGTAGAAGCGGTCGAAGGCGTTGCGCAGGCCCGCCTGCACGGTCCAGTCGCCAAGGCTGCGCTCGGCGCGCAGGTCGACGGTGGCGTAGCCATCCAGCGCCAGCATGTTCTGCACGTCGTCGAAGCGACGGCCGTGGGCGATCACGCTGGTGCCGAAGCGCCACTCTCCGAACGCACGATCCAGGTCGATGCGGGCGCTGCGGCGCGAGCGCCGCGGCAGCAGCTTGTCGTAGGCGCTGGCGCTGTGGTTGCGCGGATCCATCAGCGTGGCCTGGGCGTTGACCTCCCAGCCTGCGACGCTGGCGCCGGCGCCAATCTCGAGGCCGCGGATGCGCGCGCTCTCGATGTTGTTGGCGATGAACAGGGTGGGGTCGTACACGATCAGGTCCTCGACCGTGGTCTGGTAGGCGTTGGCTTGCCAGTGCCAGCGATCCATGCGCCGTGCCACGCCGACCTCCTCGGTGCGCGAAGTCTCCGGCAGCAGGTCGGGATTGCCGTAGAAGGGAAAGTACAGTTCGTTGAAGCTGGGCGCCTTGAACGCGGTGCCGTAACTCGCCGTGAAGCGCAGGCCCGAGGTCGCCTCCATGCCCCACGCGATACTGCCGGTGTCGTGGCCGCCGAAGATCTCGTTGTCGTCGTGGCGCGCCGAGACCTGCAGGTCGTGCGTGCCGAAGGCTCCCTGGAACTGGGCGAAGGCAGCCTTGTTGTCGCGACTGGCGTCGAAGGCATTGAAACCGCCGCTGATGCCGCCACTGTCGCGCGACCAGTCCGCACCCAAGGTCAGCACCTGCCCCTCGTCGATGGTGACATCGGCCTGGAGTCCGGCGCCATCGCGATGGGTGGCGAAACGATCGGTGAAGGTCGCGCCCTGGTAGTTGTCCGAGCTGTCGGTGTTGCGGCCGGCGGTGAACTGCAGCGCCAGGCGTTCGCCGTCGTAGCGGATGCGGCCGCCAACCACCTGTTGCACGGTGTCCGAATTGTCGGGCAGGCCCCACATCGGATCGCCGTCGAACTCGTTGCTGCCCTCGGCACGCATGGCGCGCACGTCGGCTTTCCAGGCCTTGCCGATCTCGAGGCCCGCGCGCAGCGAGACCGCGGTGTTGCGGTAGCCGTCGCGGTCCGGATCGGGGTTGTCCATGCCGCAGCCGGCGAACACCGGCGTCGCGCTGCCGCGGCAGGCGTTGATCCCATCGGTCTGCTGGTGGCTGGCGTCGATGCCGAACCAGGCGCTGCCGTTGCCCACGTCGAGCCCGGCGCCGGCTTCGGCCAGGCCGTTGCTGCCGGCGCCGATGCGCGCGCGCATGCGCGTGCCTTCGCCGCCGCCGCGGGTGAACACCTGGATCACTCCGCCGATGGCTTCGCTGCCATACAGGCTCGAGCGCGGGCCGCGCACGATCTCGATCCGCTCGATCAACTCCAGCGGCAGGTCCTGCAGCGCGGTCAGTCCGGAAGTTGCCGAGCCGACGCGTACCCCATCGATCAGGAACAGGGTGTGGTCGGATTCGGTGCCGCGCATGAACAGCGTCGAGACCTTGCCCAGGCCCCCCTGGTTGGACAGGTCGATGCCGGCGCGTCCGCGCAGCAGATCCTGCAGCGAACGCGCCTGGCTGCGCTGGATCTGCGCGTGGTCGATGACTTCGACCGCGGCCAGGGACTGGTTCGCGGTCACTGCGGTGCGGGTGCCGGTGACGACGAGCCCGTCGAGGTCGGTGGCCGTTTGCGCGGCCGCGGTTGCCGGCAACGCCAGCGCAAGGGGGAAGCCCGCAAGGGAAACGGCAAGAAGTCGCAGTTGCATGTTGGTGTGCTCTCCGGCGCGCACGCCCGCGCGCCCTGGGTCGGGATGGAGTCGCGCGCACGGAGGGCAGAAGCTGCGAAGGGGCCGCATGGAGACGAAGGCGGCACCGCCGCCACGACGCCCGCCGCGTCGCAACCAGTCGACTCCAAGGCCGGTCTCCGGACTCGCAAGAGGAAAAAGGGGTCAGACCACCAGGGGTCAGACCAGTATTTTCCGGGCGTGGCGCCTTCCCGTGCCGAAGCACAGTGGCGGATGCCACGCCTTGTCTCGCTTACCGTTGCGGGGGCAGTGCCGGAATGGACGCGCAGGGCGCGGTGTCACCGGCTTCCCGTTTCAACCCGTTGGCTGGATGCCGCCAGGTCACCTTGAAGCGGGGCGGAGTATAGCGCGGGGCAACGATTTGACCATGCCCCGGACGGCCTGTACGGTGCGCCACTCCAAGGGGATGGGGAATCCGCATGTCACACCTGATCGATATCTTCCTGCAGCCGACCAAGGTTTTCGAGGCGCTGCGCGAGAAGCCGGCCTTCTGGCTGCCGCTGCTGTTGCTGGCGGTTTTCTCGGCAATCCTGCCGCTGTGGTACTTCATGGTGGTGGACCCGGAGTGGTTCCAGCAGAACCTGTTGCTTGCGGCCGGCAACGAAATGAGCGCCGCCGACATGGAGAAGGCCAGGGGTGCGATGCCCGGTACCCAGGCGATGGGCGTGATCGGTGCCATCTCGTCGCTGGTGATGGTCGTGGTGGTCTCCTGCCTGTACGCGCTGTACTTGATGCTGGCCGCCAAGGTCACCGGTGCGCAGTTGGGATTCAAGCGCGGCCTGAGCCTGACCAGCTGGTCGAACATGCCGGCGCTGCTGGGAATGATCGTGGCCCTGGCGGGCGTGGCGAGCATGCAGCCGAACACGCCACTGGAGTCGCTGATGCTGACCAACGTCGATCCGCTGCTGGTGCAGTTGCCGGTCGACAGTCCGTGGCTCGGACTGGCGCGCAGCTTCAGCCTGCTCAACTTCTGGTCGTGGTTCCTGCTGGCACTGGGCTGGCGGACCATGACCAATGCCGGTTGGCTGCAGTCGACCGTCGTGGCATTACTGCCCAGCGCGGTCATCTACGGCGTCATGGCGCTGTTCGCGCTCACCTGAGCAGTACGGTAGGGAAACAATGAAACTGGAAAGGAAGTGGCTCGCGGCCGCGCTTGTCGTCGCCGTCGTCGCGGTGCCGCTGACGGTTCGCGGGTGCAGGGGCGATGACGCGCGCCAGCTCGACCTGGTCGAGGTAGAGGCGCGCGGCATCCATCCGACCATCCTCGCGCCGGGCATCCTGGCCTACCGCAACGAGGTCAACCTCACCTCGGAGCTCACGGGCCGGGTCCAGAGCATCCGGATCAAGGAAGGCGACACGGTCAAGGAAGGCGACCTGCTGCTGACCCTGGATCCGGAGATCTACCGCAACGCGGTCGACCGCGCAGAAGCCGGGGTGCGCCAGGGCCGCATCGCGATCGACCGCCAGCGCGCGACGCTGGCACTGCGGCAGAAGCAGTTCGACCGGGCCACGGTGCTGGTCGGGGAGAAGCTCATCGACCAGGGCAGCTTCGACGAGAGCCGCAACCAGCTCAATGTTGCCCGCCTCGAGCTGGAAACCAGCCAGGAAGATTACAGCCGGGCCCAGTCCGCGTTGCAGGACGCGCGCGAACAACTCGCCAAGACCGATATCCGCTCGCCGATTACAGGCCGGATCGTGTCGTTGCCGATCAAGGTCGGTGAAACCGCGGTGCCGTCGACGTCGTCGTTCGTGGGCGCGCAGCTGGCGAAGATCGCCGACACCTCGCGCATCCAGGCCGAGCTCAAGGTCGACGAAGCCGACATCGCCCGGGTCTCGGTCGGCCAGCGTGCCGACGTGTTCGCTGCCGCCTATCCGGACGATGCGCTCAAGGGCAAGGTCGAACAGATCGCGCTCGCACCGACGGTCGAGGGCCAGGCGCGCGCATACGAGGTGACGGTCGCGCTGGCCGTGCCGGCAAAGATGGAGCTGCGCTCGGGAATGAGCGTGCGTGCCGAGATCGTGCTTGGCGATGGCGGCGAGCTGCCGGCGGTCCCGGTCGAGGCGATCGTCGTCGAGAAGGGCGACGACGGCCAGTCCGTGTCCACCTTGTGGAAGGTCGAGGATGGCATCGCCCGCAAGGTCAAGGTAGAGACGGGGACTGCGGACGATGCCTGGCAGGCGGTAGGCGAACCGCTGGCCTTGGGCGACATGGTCGTGCGCGGCCCGGCGCGCGAAATGCGCCAGCTGCAGGAAGGCGACCGCGTCGAGCAGCGCGAAGAGCATTCGAATGACGACGACGGCGACGACGGGGACGGCGGGACAGGCGAGGAAGAATGATCTCGCTGCGCAACATCACCAAGCGCTACCTCATGGGCGACGAGGAAGTGCTGGCGCTGGCCGGCGTGGACCTCGACATCGGCAGCAACGAATATGTTGCGCTGGTCGGTCCCTCCGGCTCGGGCAAGTCGACGCTGATGAACATCATCGGCTGCCTGGACAGCCCCACTGCCGGCAGTTACATGCTCAACGGCCGCGACACCGCGAAGCTGGGCGAAGTCGAGCTGGCCCGGGTGCGCAACCGCGAGATCGGCTTCGTGTTCCAGAGTTTCCACCTGCTGCCGCGCATGACCGTGCTGCAGAACGTGATGCAGCCGCTGGTCTACCGCGGCATCCCCGCGGCGGAGCGCAAGCGCCGCGCGGTCGAATCGCTGGAGAAGGTGGGCCTGGGCAACCGCCAGGGCCACCGTCCGAACGAACTGTCAGGCGGCCAGCGCCAGCGCGTCGCCGTGGCCCGGGCGCTGGTCGGAGAGCCGTCGTTGCTGCTGGCCGATGAACCCACCGGCAACCTCGATTCGCGCACCTCGCACGAGATCATGGCGTTGTTCGATGCGCTGCACGCGCAGGGCCAGACGGTGATGGTGGTGACCCACGAACCGGACATCGCCGCGCATTGCTGGCGCACCGTGCGCATCGGCGACGGCCTGGTGGTGTCCGATACCCCCAATGAGCGCGCGGGAGCAACGGCATGACCGGCGTCTTCCTCGAGGCGACCAAGGCCGCGTTCGCGAGCCTGATGGCGCACCGCATGCGCAGCTTCCTCACCACCCTGGGCATCCTGATCGGCACCGCCTCCGTGATCGCGGTGGTGTCGCTCGTGCAGGGCCTGTCCGCTTCGATCACCGACCAGTTCGCGGACATGGGCGGCAACACCATGACCCTGCAGGCAGTCAACGACAACGAGAATTTCCGCACGGGCAGCCTCAACTACATCACGTTCGACGACGTCGAAGCGCTGCGCTACCGCGTGCCGGGAATCGAAAGCGTGGCGCCGATGATGGTGGTCCAGGCCGCCGGTGCCGGCTACAAGGGCCGGACCACCAGTCCGCAGGTGCAGGCGACCACGGCGGAATACCAGCTGGTGCGCGCCACCAACACCCAGCATGGACGCTTCCTGGTCGACGCGGACGAGAAGAGTCGCTCGCGGGTGGCCGTGATCGGCGAACAGCTGCGCGACGACCTGAAGATGCCGGACAACCCCGTCGGCGAGTTCTTCCAGCTCGGCGGCGACTGGTTCAAGGTCGTCGGCCTGATGGAAAAGCAGGGCGAGATCTTCGGCATGAGCCAGGACAACATCGCGATCATCCCGTTCGCGGTCGGGCGCGCGATGATGGGGCAGGGCAACAAGCCGATGATCGCGGTCAGCTTCACCATCGCCGGCCTGGACCAGGCCGAGGCGGTACGCGAGCGGGCCAAGCGCGCGGTCCGCGCTTCGCGCAAGCTCAAGCCCGCGCAAGACGACGATTTCAAGATCGAGGCGTCCGATTCGTTCCTCAAGCAGTTCCGCCAGATCACCTCGATGATCACGGCCGTGCTCGGCGGCATCGTCGGCATCTCGCTGCTGGTCGGCGGCATCGGCATCATGAACATCATGCTGGTGTCGGTGACCGAGCGGACCCGCGAAATCGGCATCGTCAAGGCGCTGGGCGCGACCCGGCGCGACATCCTTACCCAGTTCCTGCTCGAAGCCGCCTTGCTCGCCCTGCTTGGCGGCATCATCGGCATCGCCCTGGGCTACGGGATCGGTGCCGCGGTCGCGGCGATGATCCCCGGCTTCCCGCCGGCCAAGGTGCCGCTGCTGGCGATGTTCGGCGCCGCCGCATTCTCGGCGCTGATCGGCGTGGTGTTCGGGATCATGCCGGCGTCCAAGGCCGCGGCCATGGACCCGATCGAAGCGCTGCGCTACGAATAGGATTCGTCGTCGTCGTTCCGCAGGGACGGCACTTCATCGTCGCCTTCCACCATGTGGTGCGTCGTGGTCACCGGCGCGGCGGCCGGGCGACCGCGCGGTGGCGGCAGCTGGGCGATCGCGGCCTCGGCCGCTGCGACCAGTTCGACCCGGCGCGCGTCGGGCACTTCCTGCCAATGGCAGTCGTTGAGCGCACCCTCGATCGCGTACAGCAGGTTGAGCCCCGGCTTGAAGCCCGCGCGCTTGACCCGCATGAACGCGTCGACGGTGCCGGCGGCGGCCAGGTCCTCGCGCGTGCGCAGGCCGACCTGGCGCAGCCACGCCGCTGACTTCGGGCCGATGTTGCGCATGCGCGGCTGGGTGCTCATGCCACCGCCTCGATCCAGGCACGGGCGATCGCTTCCAGTCCGCGCGCATCGACCGCGTCGAAGCGCGCGGGAACCGGACTGTCCAGATCGAGCACGCCTAGCAGGCGGCCGTCATCGGCCACCAGCGGCACCACGCATTCGGAGCGCGACGCCGAGTCGCAGGCGATGTGACCGGGGAACGCATCCACGTCGGCGACCAGTTGGGTCTGGCGGCTGCTCGCAGCCGCGCCGCAAACGCCCTTGTCCAGGGGAATGCGGATGCAGGCCGGCAGGCCCTGGAATGGCCCGACCACCAGCTCGTTGCCGTCAAAAAGGTAGAAGCCGCACCAGTTCAGGTCCGGCAGCGCATGCCACAGCAAGGCCGACAGGTTGGCGGCGTTGGCGACCAGGTCGCGCTCGCCATGCATCAGCGCGCGCGCCTGCTCCAGCAGCTGGGCGTACTGCTCCGGTTTGTCCCCGGACAGGGCGGTGGCATGGAACGTCATGCCCCGATTGTAGCTACCATGGCGGCAGGAGGGGGCGCCATGGCGAAACACAGGCCCAATCGGGGTCGCGAGGTCACGCGCATCGAGACGTTCGTCGATGCGGCGTTCGCGTTCGCGGTGACCTTGCTGGTGATTTCCTTCGATGCCATTCCCGACAGCGCGCAGGCGCTGGTGCAGGCGCTCAAGGGTGTGCCAGCGTTCGCTGCCAGCTTCGCCTTGCTGGCGATGCTGTGGTGGGCGCTGCGGATCACTTCAGCATGTTCTTCAACTGGATCAGCGTCGGCTGGCTGCCGTCGAACGTGACGATCGGATCGGACGAGGACCTGCAGGTGATGTTCGCCGCCTACGCGTTGGCGTGGACTACCCTGGGTTGCGTGGTCGTGGCGTTGTATCGGCACGCGTGGCGAATGCGCGACGCGCTGGGCCTGGACCGCGCCGAACGGATCGAGCTGCGGGGCTCGCTGGCGGCGCAGTGGATGATTCCGGCCACTGGCGTGGTGGCGCTGGCATTCCTGGGGCTCACCTACCTGACGGGCAAGCCCGACCTGTCGCCGTTTTCCGGATTCGCCTATTCGTTGATGGGTTTTACCGGCATGGCGGTGATGCGCGCCCAGCGCCGCGCAGAGCGCGAGCTCTAGGCGTGCGCGGCGTGTTCATCACCGGCACCGACACCGGCGTCGGCAAGACCCTGGCCAGTTGCACCCTGCTGCATGCGCTGCGCGCGCGCGGCCTGCGAGCGGTCGGCATGAAGCCGCTGGCCAGCGGCAGCGACCCGACTCCCGGTGGCTTGCGCAACGAGGATGCGCTGGCGCTGCAGGCGGCGAGCGCTCCAGTGCCCGCTTACGACGACGTCAATCCCTACGCACTGCCATTGCCGCTGGCGCCGGAGCTCGCCGCGCGCGACGCCGGGGTCGAGGTGGCGCTGGCGCCGATGCTGGCCGCGCATGCGCGCCTGGCGGCCCACGCCGACGTGGTGGTGGTCGAAGGCGTGGGTGGCTGGGCGGCACCGCTATCCGTCCGGCTGGACCAGGCCGACCTGGTGCGCGCACTCGACATCCCGGTGATCCTGGTGGTCGGCCTGCGCTTGGGCTGCCTCAACCACGCCTACCTCAGTGCGCGCGCGATCGCCGCCGACGGCTGCCGGCTCGTCGGCTGGATCGGCACCGGCATCGACCCCGGCATGTCCCGTATCGACGACAACCGCGCGCTGCTGGCGGCGCGCCTCCAGGCGCCCTGCCTGGCCTGGCTGCCGTGGCAGCCGGCGCCCGATGCAGCCGCACTGGCGCCCTTGCTCGCCGCCGGGACCGGTCTCATCTGCTGAGGCTGTACACGGCCATCATCGGCTGGCAACACGACTTCCGGCACGGTCGCCGGAATGAGCTAATGCTAGACTGTTGAGTATAGGAATCCTCCCCCCTCGAGGTTTGCGCATGCGCCGTTCCCTGGTAGTGCTCGCTTTGTCGACCGCGCTTTTCGCGGTTGCCGGTTGTTCCAAGGATGAAGCCGCGGGCGCTGGCCCCGGCGGCGGCATGCCGCCACCCGAGGTCGGTGTCGTGGTGATGAAGCCCGGCAACGTGCCGGTCGCCAAGGACCTGGTCGGGCGGCTGTCGGCCTACCGCAGTGCCGACGTCCGCGCCCGCGTGCCCGGCGTCCTCCAGCGTCGCCTCTATGAAGAGGGCAGCGACGTCAGGAAGGGGCAGGCGCTGTTCCAGATCGATCCGGCGCCGCTGCAGGCCGTCCTGGCCCAGGCCGAGGCCGCGCTGGCCCAGGCCCGCGCCACCGCCGCCAACTCCAAGGCCAGCGCAGACCGTGCCCGTGGCCTGATCGACAGCAAGTTCATTTCCCGCTCCGACTACGACAACGCGCTCGCCTCGGAGCGTAGCAGCGCAGCCGCGGTGCAGGCCGCCGCGGCCGCGACCCAGGCCGCGCGCATCAACCTCGGCTACGCCACCGTCAACGCACCGATCAGCGGCCGGGCCGGCAAGCAGCAGGTCACCGAGGGCGCGCTGGTCGGGCAGAACGAAGCGACCCTGCTCACCACGGTGTCCCAGCTCGATCCGATGTACATCGACTTTTCCATGAGCGTGTCCGAACTAGCCCAGATCCGCCAGGCCGGCGTGTCGCGCGACGACGCCAGCGTGCAGGTGCTGCTGCCCGACGGTTCGCCGTATGCGATCCCGGCCGAGCTCGACTTCTCCGGCGACGTGGTCGATCCGTCCACCGGCGCGGTGCAGTTGCGCGCGCGCGTGGCCAACCCGGACGGCGTGCTGCTGCCGGGTGCCTTCGTCACCCTGAAGGCGAACCTCGGCACCGAACGCAACGTGTTCCTGGTGCCGCAGCTGGCGGTTCAGCGCGATGCGGCCGGCGCCTACGTACTGGTGGTCGGCGCCGACGGCAACGTGGCGCGCAAGGACATCGAGATCGAGCGCGGCCAGGGCAACGACTGGGTGGTGCGCAAGGGCATCGCCAACGGCGACCAGGTGATCGTCTCCGGCCTGCAGCGCGCCATTCCCGGGCAGCCGGCCAAGGCCGCGCCGATGCCGGCTGAAGGACAGGCGCCGGCGCAGCCGGGCGCCGCCGCGGCTCCGGCCCCGACCGAGGGCTGACCCGCCATGTCACGTTTCTTCATCAACCACCCGGTCTTCGCATGGGTGCTCGCGATCCTGATCGCGCTCAGCGGCATGCTCGCGATCAGCAGCATGGGCGTGGAGTCGTATCCCGACATCGCCCCGCCGCAGGTCGTGATCGCCGCCACCTATCCCGGCGCCAGCGCCGAGACCACCGAGGGCGCGGTCACCCAGGTGATCGAGCAGACCCTGACCGGCATCGACAACCTCGAGTACTTCAGCTCCTCGTCCAGTTCCAGCGGCGGCGCCTCGATCACCCTGACCTTCCGTCCGGGTACGGATCCGGACATCGCCCAGGTCCAGGTGCAGAACAAGGTCGCGCTGGCGACCCCGCGCCTGCCGTCCGAAGTGGTCCAGCAGGGCGTGGTGGTGGCCAAGGCGAACTCCGGCTTCCTGATGGTGGTGGCGCTGCGTTCGGAGAATCCGGCGTTCGACAAGAACGCTTTGTCGGACCTGATTGCCGCCAACGTGCTCGACCAGATCGCGCGCGTGCCGGGTGTCGGCAACACCCAGCTGTTCGGCGGCGAGTACGCCATGAACATCTGGCTCAACCCGGACAAGCTGCGCGCATTCGGCCTGTCGGCCAGCGACGCGCTCAACGCGGTGCGCGCGCAGAACGTGCAGTTCGCCGCCGGCAAGGTCGGTGCGGAGCCGGCGCCGGAAGGTGCCGCGTTCACCGCCACCGTCACCGCCGAAGGCCGCTTCAGCACGGCCGAGGAATTCGGCGCGATCGTGTTGCGCGCGAATCCGGACGGCAGCGCGGTGCGCCTGCGCGACGTCGCCCGGGTCGAGAAGGGCGCATCGGCGTTCGGCTTCGACCTGCGTTGGAGCGGTACGCCAGCGGCCGGCTTCGCGGTGCAGCTGGCGCCGGGCTCGAACGCGCTGGGCGTGGCCGAGGCGGTCAAGGAACGCATGGCGCAATTGCAGGTCACCTTCCCGGAAGGCGTGACCTGGTTCGCGCCATACGACAGCTCGACCTTCGTCGAAGTGTCGGTGGTGGAGGTGATCAAGACCCTGGCCGAGGCTTTCGTCCTCGTGTTCCTGGTGATGCTGATCTTCCTGCAGAACTTCCGCGCCACGCTGATTCCGGCGCTGGTGATCCCGATCGCCCTGCTGGGCACCTTCCTGGGCCTGTGGCTGCTCGACTTCACGGTCAACCAGCTGACCCTGTTCGGCGTGGTGCTGGCGATCGGCATCGTGGTCGACGACGCGATCGTGGTGATCGAGAACGTCGAACGGATCATGACCGAGGAGAAGCTGTCGCCGAAGGACGCCACGATCAAGGCCATGGGCCAGATCAGCGGCGCGGTGATCGCGATCACCGTGGTGCTGGCGGCAGTGTTCGTGCCCAGTGCTTTCCAGGGCGGTTCGGCCGGCGAGATCTACAAGCAGTTCGCCATCACGATTGCGCTTGCGATGGGCTTTTCGGCGTTCCTGGCGCTGGGCTTCACCCCGGCGCTGTGCGCGTCGCTGCTCAAGCCGACAGAAGACCACCACCGCGACAACTTCATTTTCCGCGGCTTCAACAAGGCCTACGAGAGGGTCAGCAGCACCTACGTGCGCCACATCGGCGTGGCAGTGACCCATGCGCCGCGCTGGATGCTGGTGTTCCTCGGCCTGGCGCTGTTGTGCGGCTTCCTGTTCACGCGTTTGCCGGGCAGCTTCCTGCCGGAGGAAGACCAGGGCTACGCGCTGGCGATCGTGCAGTTGCCGCCGGGCGCAACGCTTGAGCGGACCAAGACGGTGTTCGAAAAGGTGCGCACCACGCTCGAGGCGCAGGACGGCTACGAGGGCATGATGCAGGTCGCCGGCTTCAGTTTCGTCGGCCAGGGCGAGAACGTCGGCATGGCCTTCGTCAAGCTCAAGCCGTGGGATGAGCGCGACATCACCGCCACCGAGTTCATCAACAACGCCAACATGGCGTTGTACGGGATCCGCGATGCGCAGATCTTCGTGATCAACCTGCCCACGGTGAACGGCCTGGGCGCGTTCGGCGGCTTCGACATGTACCTGCAGGATCGCGCCGGCAAGGGCCGCGCCGAACTGTCGCAGGCGATGGGTCAGCTGCTGGGCAAGGCCTCGCAGGATCCGGCGTTGACCGCGGTCCGCCCGAACACGCTGGCCGATGCGCCGCAGCTCAAGCTCGAGGTCGACCGCATCCAGGCCCAGGCCATGGGCCTCGAGGTCGGCGACATCTACCGCGCGATCCAGTTGATGCTGGCACCGGTGTATGTCAACGACTTCGTCGACGCGGGCCGGGTCAAGCGCGTGACCATGCAGGCCGACACGGGTTTCCGCAACGGCCCCGAGTCGCTGGCGCATTTCTACACGCCCAGCCCGAATGCGACCGACGCGCGCACCGGCACCCCGGAGATGATCCCGCTGTCGAACGTGGTCGACTCCCATTGGGAAGTCGCGCCGCCGTCGCTCACCCGCTACAACGGCTACGCCGCGGTCGAGATCGTCGGCAACCAGGCGCCGGGCCACAGTTCCGGCGAAGCGATGGAAGCGATGCAGCGCATCGTCGAGGAAGATCTTCCGGAAGGCTTCGGTTACGACTGGACCGGCCAGTCCTACCAGGAAATCCTGTCCGGCAGCCAGGCCCCGGCATTGATGGCGTTGTCGCTGCTGGTGGTGTTCCTGTGCCTGGCCGCGCTGTACGAGAGCTGGTCGGTGCCGGTGTCGGTGCTGCTGGTGGTGCCGCTGGGCGTGCTCGGCGCGGTGCTGTTCACCCTGCTGCGCGGACTGCCGAACGACATCTACTTCAAGATCGGCCTGATCACGGTCATCGGCCTGGCGGCGAAGAACGCGATCCTGATCGTCGAGTTCGCGATCGCCGAACGCCAGCTGGGCAAGCCGTTGCGGCAGGCGGTGATCGAAGCGGCCAAGCTGCGCTTCCGTCCGATCCTGATGACTTCGTTCGCGTTCATCATGGGCGTCACGCCGCTGGCGCTGTCCTCCGGCGCCGGCGCCAACGCGCGCCACGCGATCGGCACCGGCGTGATCGGCGGCATGCTGTTCGCCACCTTCCTCGGGCTGCTGCTGATCCCGGTGTTCTACGTGGTCGTGCGCCGCATGCTGGGCGACAAGATGGACGAAGCCCCCACGACCCTGCACTGACGCAGGGCCGAGCCATGCTCGGCTCCAATCGAGGCGCAAAGAAAAACCCCCGGCATCGCTGCCGGGGGTTTTGTTTTTCCGTAGAGCGGAGCCGGGGGCTCCGCCAGCCGAGCAAGGCTCGGCCCTACATTACTTCTTGGCAGCCTTGACGACCTTGTCGGCTTCGGCCTTGGCCTGCGCGGTGGCGGCCTCGAACTGGCCCTTGGCGACCTGGCCGATGGCTTCGTTGGCCTTGACGGTGCGGCCGACGACTTCCTGGCCGACGCTGATCGCGCGCTCGACGTTCTCGCGGGCGACCTGCACGCCCTTCGGCAGCACGGCCTTCAGGCCATCGGCGTCGCGCACTTCGGCCAGCTCGCCCAGGTAGGCGAAGGTGGCAGTGGCATTCTTCTCGACGGCGGCCAGCTGCAGGCCGAAGATGTCCTGGGCGTTGGCCAGGGCCAGGCGGTTGGCCTCGGCGGCGGCTTCGGCGAACTGGCGGGTCGCGTTGACGAACTGCTCGTTGTACTGGTTCATGGTGGGCTCCTGCTGGTGTTCCGGCAGGGATTGCCGGTGTTGTGCGGTGCAGCATAACCCAGAATTTGGTGCGGTGCAACATTCAACGCTGAACGACGGGAATGGCCGGCCCAGGGCCCGCTTGGCGTCTTGGCCGGTAGGGGCGGCGTCCAGGGGGAACCGCCGCCGGCTGGAGTAAAGTCGCGTCGTGCAGGGGATCCCAATCCGCTCCAGGCAAATTCTCGACGAACTCCTCGACCAGCTTCCCTGGTTGCTGGGCGACGACGTCGGCTTGCTGCTGGAAAGGCTCGAGGAAGCCCTGGGGGCCAATCCGGCATCGATCTTCGAGCAGCCCGACTGCTGCCGCGAATCGCAGCGCATCCTGCTGTACCGGCGCGCATCGGCGCAGCCGGTCCTGATCGACGCCCTGCGCAGGAAGTGCCTGGCACTGCTCGACGTGCCCGGCGATGACTCCGCGGATCCTCCGGCGCCGGCGCAACAGGCCCGCTCGTTGCGGTTGATGGACGACGACGCCGTCAGCGAGGACAGCACCCTTGCAGCGATCGCGCGTCGCCACGCCTCCAGCGCAAGCCTGCCGCTGATGCTGCTGGCCCAGCGCTTCGGCGTCCTGCTCGCGAAGCCGGCGCTGTCGGCCGAAGTCTTGCCGGTGGGGCCGTTCGCGTTCGGCAATGCGCTGGCCGAGGCCGCGCGCCATATCGGCCTGTGCGGACACACGCGCGTCGCGCTGTATCGCCTCTACGACGTCGAGTTCTCCGAGCAGTACCCGAACTTTGCCGAGGCCGTCGACGGTTGGCTCGACGCCGCCGGCATCCTGGCGGGCCTGGCCTACGTGCCGCTGCGGCGCGGCGCGCCGATCGCCACCGCCGTCGCCCATGCATCGGAGCAGGATGCATTGCAGGCCGTCAGCCGCGCGGCCGATGCGCTCGGACCGGAGATGGCGCTGCCGGCGGGGATGCAGGCCGAGCGGCGCGAGGCGTTGATGGCGGTCGCCCGGTTCCTGATGCGGCACGGGCGCGACTCCAGCCAATGGAGCGAATGCCTGGCGACCGCCGATGCGATGCTCGACGCCGCGCGCGAAAGCAGCGATGCACCGGAAGAGGCGACCACCTGGTTGCGCAAGGCGATTTCCTCGGTCGGTTACGGCGATGGTGATGCGTCGCGGCTTACCGCCGGACTGACCACGCCGGTGCAGGACGACGGCGCCATCGACGGTGATGGCGGACCCGCCGATGCAAGCGAAGCGCCCGCGCCGCGCCAGCGCGGCGTCCGCGAACAGCGTTGTTTCGATCGCCTGCTGGCGTTGTCGCCCGGCGCGACGATCGCATTCTCCTCCGGGACCGGCGGCTTCCTCCATGCCCGCCTCTGCGAGCACCTGCCCGACCCGGCGCGCTTGTTGCTCAGCGTTTCGGATGGTCCGGAAATCATGCTCGAGATCGACATGATCGCGCGGCTGATGGCCGGTGGCGAAGCCTGGACGGTGCGGACACCCATGGCAAACCCGGGCACGGCCGTGGCCAGCGCGTCTGCATGAACGTCGCTACCGGCATCGAGGCCCGCCGCAGCCGCCGTCATCCGGTCAAGGGCAACCCCGCCGTGTTCGACATGATGTCCGAGCGGATGCTCGGGCGCGCGGTCGACATGTCGGCAGGCGGACTCAAGCTGCTGCTGGCGGCGCCGCTGGTGGTCGACACGCTGTACCAGGTCAAGTTCGAATTGCCAATGGCCGACGGTACGCGCGCCGATATCGTCGCCGGGATCCAGGTGCTGGACCCGCGCACCGAAGCGGGACTGCTGTGCGCCGGTGCGCGCTTCATCCACCTCGATGGCACCTGCGCGCGCAAGGTCGTGCAATGGCTGCGGATGCAGGAAGCCTGATGCGGCGACGCTAGGCCGGCACGCAACCCAGCGCGACGAGGAGGCGATGCAACGCAGGTTGCCGCACCAGCAAGGGCGCGGCGATCACCACCAGGCCCGCGCACATCACCAGCAGGCCCGCGGCCATGCGCCAGCCGCCGCGCTGCAGGCGCTGGCCCAGGCGCGCGCCCGACCACGTCAGCGGCACCATCAATGGCAGGGTGCCGAGGCCGAACGCGGCCATCGTCAATGCACCGTTGCGCGCATCGGCCTGGAACCAGGCGGCCGCGAGCATGGTCGTGCTCAACCCGCAAGGCATCCATCCCCACAGCACGCCCAGCGCGATGCGCTTGCCGCTGCCGTCGCTGGCGAGCAGCAGCTTGCGTTGCAGCGGCCGCAGCCAGCGCCACAGCCGCGCGCCGCTGGTGGCGCTGAAGCCCAGATGCTTGCCGAGCCCGAGCAGGCGCAGCGCAGCGACCACCAGCACCGCGCCCACCGCGGTGCGCAACGCAAGCGACAACCATTGCACGCGCGCAAGGTCGAGCAGGCCATGGCCGATGCCGCCGACGATGGCGCCGGCCAGCACGTAACCCAGTACGCGGCCGAGATTGGGTTGCAGTGCGCGCCACCATCCGCCGCGCGGCGACAACGCCGAAAAGCCGGTGGCGATGCCGCCGCACATCGCCGCGCAATGCGCGCCGCCCAGCAGGCCGGTTAGCCAGGCCGCTCCCAGGGTCAGCCAGTCAATCGGCATCGCCGTCACGCTCGTTGTCGTCGTCGCGCAGGATGTCCAGCGCCGGTGTATCGAGGTCCTCGAACTGGCCGCGACGCACCGCCCACACGAACAGCGCCACCGCCACGCCGATCAGCAGCAGGCTCAGGGGAATCAGCAGCAGCAGGATGTTCACGGCCGGGCCAGCCGCAGCGAGTTGAGGGTCACGGCCAGCGAGGATAGCGCCATGCCCAGCGCCGCAATCCACGGCGTGACCAGGCCCGCGGCCGCCAACGGCAGCGCCAGCAGGTTGTAGCCCAGGGCCCAGGCCAGGTTCTGGCGTACCACGCGGCGGGTCTTGCGGGCGATGCCGATCGCGTCGGCAACCCGGCGCAGCGATTTGCCGCCGAGCACCAGGTCGGCCGCGCGCTGGGCCAGCGCGGCGCCGTCGCCGATCGCGAGCGACACGTCGGCGCCTGCCAGCACCGGCGCGTCGTTGAGGCCGTCGCCGACCATCGCCACGACCTTGCCCTCCGCCTGCAACGCGCGCGCGTACGCCAGCTTGTCGCCGGGCGATTGCCGCGCATGCGCTTGGTCGATGCCCAGATCGCTGGCGAAACGCCGCACCGAATCGGTGCCGTCGCCGCTGGACAGGTGCACTTGCAGGCCCTGTTCGCGCAACGCCGCGATCGCTACGCGCGCATCCAGGCGTTCGCCTTCGGCGACGGTGAAGCGTGCGCGCCTGCCTTCGCCATCGCCGAGCCAGATCGCGCCGTCGTCGCTGCCGCCGACCGCGAAGCCCGCCTGGCCCAGGCGCCAGGTCGTGCCATCCACCTTGCCTTCGATGCCCTGGCCCGCGACAGCGTGCAGGCTGCTGGCCGGCGCCGTGTCGCCGCCGGCGTCGGTGAAAGCGATGGCCAGCGGATGGCCGCTGTTGCGTTCCAGCGCGGCGGCGATGCGCAACGCCTGCGCTTGATCGATGCCCAGGCACTGGTCGACTGTTTCCAGCGTCGGCTTGCCGTCGCCCAGGGTGCCGGTCTTGTCGAAGACGACATCGGTGGCGTTGGCCAGTCGTTCCAGCGATTCGGGTTGCACCGCCAGCACGCCGAGCCGCGCCAGTGCGCCATGCGCCGCAGCCAGAGCGGCCGGCACGGCAAGCGACAACGCGCAGGGGCAACTGATCACCAGCAGGGCGAGCGTGACCTCGAATGCGCGCGAAGGGTCATGGATCCGCCAACCGACATGCACCAGCACGGCGACCAGCAGCAGGCCGGCAACGAAGCCGCTGGCGATGCGCTCGGTGGTGCGCGCCAGGGCAGGCCGGTGCGCCTGTGCCTGTTCGACCAGGCGCACCAGCTGCGCCAGGCGCGTATCGCCACCGATGGCGGTGATCCGCACGCGCGCGGCGTGGTCGCGGCAGGCGGTGCCGGCGTGCACCCGGTCGCCGGCCCGTTTGAGCACCGGCGTGGACTCGCCGGTCAGCAGGGCTTCCTCGAACTGCGCGTTGCCATCGGCCGACACACTGTCCAGGAGTACGCCATCGGCGGGCACCGGTTCGCCGATGGCGATGCAGGCGATGTCGCCGACCCGCAACGCGGACAGCGGGACCGATTCACGGCTGCCATCAGGGCATTCGCGGCTGGCGAAGGCGGGGCGCGCCCGCGCCAGCGCGTCGACCTGGGCGCCGGCGATGCTGCGTGCGCGCTGCTCAAGCTGGCGGGCGACGAGCAGCAGGAACACGAACATCACGGCGGCGTCGTACCAGACGTGTTCGCTGCCGCGGACCGTGCCCAACACACTGGCGAAGTAGGCCAGCAGGGCGGAGCCGGCGATGAGCGTGTCCATTCCCGGGCGTCGGCCGCGAAGTTCGCGCCACGCGCCGGCGATGAACGGCCAGCCGGCCCAGAACACCACCGGGGTCGACACCAGGAAGGTGATCCAGCGGAAAAAATCGCGTGTCGGCAACGGCATCTGCCCGCGCGTGTCCAGGTACAACGCCTCGGCGAACATCATCGCCTGCATCGCACCCAGGCCCGCCAGGCCGATGCGGATCACGGCACGATTGCGCTCGCGGCGGCGCGCGCGTTCGCGTTCTTCGCCTGCGGCAAGGTACGGCCGGTAGCCGAGCGCGGCCAGGCGCGCGAGCAACCGCGACAGTGCGATGCGCTTCGGATCCCAGGCGATGCGGATGCGCCCGGTCACGGCGTTGGCGCTGGTCTCCAGTACGCCGGCCTCGCGGGCGAGCGCGCGGTCGATCAACCAGGCGCAGGCGGCGCAATGCATGCCGTCGGTAAGCACGGTGATCTCGCGCGCCGATTCGCCGCTGAGGTCGATGTCGCGCGCATGGCCGGCGAGAAGTTCCTCGCAGTCCCACGCCGCCAGGTCCGGCAGGTCGGTGCCGACGCGCGATGCCGGTTCGCTGCGCAGGCGATAGTAGTCGTCGAGCCTCGCGTCGCGGATCCACTGCGCCGCTGCTTCACAACCGCTGCAGCAAAAATCGCCGGCAAGTCCTTCCGGCAGCGGTTCGCCGCAATGGAAACAACCCGGCGTGGACATCGCCGCCCCTAGTCTTCCTGCAGCGCCGGGGCAACACGTGCGGCCTGCTGGCCCTTGGGCAGGCGGCCGAGCAGGCGCCAACGGCCGTCCGCAGCGACCAATTGCAGGTTCCAGTCGTGGCCGGAATCGATTTCGGCGGCCGCCTCCCACCCCAGTTCGGTCGGAACCAGGGCCAGCGTCGTATCCATGGCTGCATGCAGCGGATGGTGCAACGACAGGCGCAACGGCGCATCGCGCTCGAAGTCTTCGCTGGCCGGAAGCACCTGCACCAGGCCGCGCCTGGCATCGACGCGCACGACCGCGCTCAGCCTGCGCTGCATCGCCACTTCGTCCGGAGCGAGGTCGGCGGTCTGGGCGCCGGCGGTGCGTTGCACCTTGTCGGGCACCGAATCGACGCTGCCGCCCGCCACCCGGATCATGACCACGCCGCCGGCGACCGCGGCGGCGACCAGTGCGATCACCAGCCAGATGATCGGCTGCCGCCAGGGCGATGACGCGGTTTCGTTGTGCTCGTTGTCCATCAGATCGGTCCGAAGAAGTTGCTGTCGACGCTTTCGCTGGCGCTGCCGTCGTTGGCCGTGATCACGAAGCGCAGTGGCTGGCGCCCGCGGGTCCCGGCAGGCGCCGACACCTGCAGTGGCAGCGACAACACCTGCTGCGCCCGTGCCTGCACCTGCAGTCCCGGCCCGCCGCGCAGCGCCAGTCCGGCGGCAGGCGACTCGATGCGCACGGTATAGGTCTGCGCCTGGTCGGTCTTGTTGACCAGTTTGAGGGTGTAGCCGTTCTCGATGCCTGTGGCGGTCTCGCGATACAGCGCGTTGCGGTCGCGCAGGACGTCGGCGATCAGCGGGCTGCGCGCCGCGACGCCCCAGGCGAAGCCTGCCACCAGCACCAGCAACAACGCCGCGTAGACCAGGATGCGCGGACGCAGGAACTTCGATTGGCGGCCATCGATGGCGTTCTGGGTCGAGTAGCGGATCAATCCCTTGGGATAGCCCATCTTGCCCATGACGTCGTCGCATGCGTCGATGCAGGCGCCGCAGGCAATGCATTCGTATTGCAGGCCGTTGCGGATGTCGATGCCGACCGGACAGACCTGCACGCACATGGTGCAGTCGATGCAGTCGCCCAGTTCCTCGAAGGCGAACTTCGGCAGGGGCGCTGCTTCGGCATTGGTGTCTCCGAGCATGATCGTGCCGCCGGCCTGGAGCCGGTTCGCCGCCGCGCTGGGGTGCTGGCTGGCACGGAACACGTAATCGTAGGCGGCGCGCGGGTCGAGCAGGCCGCGCGCACGCTCGAGCACGCCGGGCAGGCCGCGTTTGCGCGGACCGCGCGGTTCGCCGCGCATCGGGTCGTAGGCGATGATCAGCGTGTCACGGTCGAACATCGCGCTCTGGAAGCGCGCGTACGGGCACATGTACTTGCACACCTGCTCGCGCAGCACGCCGGCGTTGCCCCAGGTCGCCAGGGCGTAGAACAGCACCCAGAACGTTTCCCAACCGTTCCAGGAGAATCCCGCTTCATCGAAGGGCCACAGCCGCTCGCCCAGGCCGGCGATCGGGGTGAAGAAGCCGACGAAGGTGAAGCCGGTCCACAGCGCGAACACCAGCCACAGGACGTGCTTGGAGCCCTTGCGCAGGAACTTTTCGCGGTTCCAGGGGCCGGCGTCGAGTTTCATCCGCGCCGCGCGGTCGCCTTCGGTCCAGCGCTCCATCCACAGGAAGGTCTCGGTCCAGACCGTCTGCGGGCAAGCGAAGCCGCACCACAGGCGCCCGGCCAGCGCAGTGACGAAGAACAGGGTCAGCGCCAGGATGATCAGCAGCACCGCCAGCAAGCTGAAGTCCTGCGGCCAGAAGGTCAGTCCGAAGACGTGGAACTTGCGCGCAGGCAGGTCGAACAGCACCGCCTGACGGCCGTCCCACTGCAGCCACGGGAACACGTAGTACATGCCGAGCAGCCACAACACGGCGAGCTTGCGCAGCCGGTCGAACCGGCCGGAAACATCGCGCGGATAGACCTTGCGCTCGCTGACGTAAAGCGATTCGCCACCCGCGTCGCCGCCCGGTTCCAGCAGGTCGATGTCGAGCGACTTGCTCACTGCCCGTTGAAGCGGCTCGAAGGCCGCAACAGGATCCAGGTGAACAGGCTCGACGACGCGGTTGCCAGCCAGAATGTGAAAAAGCCGATGGTGTAGCCGACGCCGCGCGTGAACTCCATGTGGGGGAAGGTCATGTCGCGCAGTTCGAGCGGATCGACGAAGGCGAAGAAGACCATGGTCGCCACGCCCGCGGCGAAGAAGCTCGGCCACAGGATCGCACCGACGCGCTGCACCATCGGGCGCGGCGGGTGGTCGAAATCGGGCGGGATCGTGGGCCCGGGCATCGGACTACTCCCGCGTTCCATTGGCGGAAAGCGACCATACCCAGGCCGCGACCAGGCGCGAGCGGGTTTCGCCCAGGAGCTCGCCATGCGCGGGCATGCTGCCGTGGCGGCCCTCGGTAATGGTCTTGCGCAACGATTCGCTGCTGTCGCCGTACAACCAGTAATCGTCGGTCAGGTCGGGTGCGCCCAGCTCGGTGTTCCCCTTGCCGTCGCTGCCGTGGCAGGCAATGCACACGCCGTCGTAGAGCGCCTTGCCCTGCGCGGCCATGTAGTTGTTGCGGGCCAGTGCAGGGTCGTGCAGCGCACGCACGTAGGCGGCCACGTAGTCCACCGCGTTCTCGCCGCCCATGCCGGCCAGCACCGGGCCCCACGCCGGCATCACGCCTTCGCGGCCTTCGACCACCGTCTGCAGGACGCGTTCGGGTTCGCCGCCCCAGTGCCAGATGTCGTCGGACAGGTCGGGGTAGCCGATCGCGCCCTGCGCAGACGACCCGTGGCAGGTGGCGCACGTATTGGCGAAGATCGAACGCCCCAGTGCCAGCGCATCCGGATCCCTGGCCAGTATCTCCAGCGGCTGGTTGCGGTACGGGCTGAACGTTTCCTCCAGGCGCGCGTCCGCGGCCGCCTTGTCGAGCGCATGCTCATCCTGCGACGACCAGCCGCTGATGCCGGCGTAGGTGCCAAGGCCACCGAACCAGAACAGGTAGCCGATGCCGAATACGATCGCCAGGTAGAAGCCGTTGATCCACCAGCGCGGCATCGGCTTGTTGTATTCGGTGATGTCGCCGTCCCAGTAGTGGCTGGTCTCTTCGGGCTTCGGATCGCCCGGGCGCCGTTTCGACGTCCACCACAGCAGCCAGGCGACGCCGAGGATGTTGAGCGCGGTCAGCGCGATGACGAACCAGTTCCAGCCGGTGGTCATGCCCGCGGCTCCCTCGCGTCGCTCGCCGTGTCATCCAGCACCAGGCGCGCGGCGTCGTCGAAGTCCTTGCGCTTGCGCGGTTGCCAGGCCCAGGCCCAGATGCCGACGAACAGCAGCATCAGCAGCAACGTGACGATTCCCGAAATCATCGCTCGCCTCCACGCGGCGCATGCTTGCCCAGGCCTTGCAGGTAGGCCACCACGGCATCGAGTTCGGTCCTGTCGGCGACGTCGGTCGCGGCGGCGGACACTTCCCCGTCGCTGTACGGATCGCCCAGGCGCTGCAGGGCGCGCATGTGCGCGGTGACTTGCATGCCGTCGAGCGGCGTTTCGGCCAGCCACGGGAAGGCTGGCATGTTCGACTCGGGGACGACCGCGCGCGGGTCGACCAGGTGGATCCGGTGCCAGGCGTCGGAGTAGCGACCACCCACGCGCGCAAGGTCCGGCCCGGTGCGCTTGGATCCCCACTGGAACGGACGGTCATACACCGACTCGCCGGCCATCGAGTAATGGCCGTAGCGCTCGGTTTCGAAGCGCAGGGTGCGCACCATCTGCGAGTGGCAGCCGTAGCAGCCCTCGCGCACGTAGATGTCCCGACCCGCGAGTTCCAGTGCCGGATAGGGCTTCACCCCGGGCAACGGCTTGATCGCCTCCGCCTGGAACATCAGCGGCACGATCTCGGCCAGCCCGCCAAGCGACACCGCGACGGCGACCAGGACCGCGAGCAGTCCGATGTTCTTTTCGATTTTCTCGTGGCCGATTGCCATGCTCTCGTCCTCAGGCCGCGGCTTCGGCGGCGTGCGGCGGCATCACCGCGATGGGTTCGGGGTCTCGCGCCAGCTGTCGCGTCTTCCACATGTGCCACGCCATCAGGCACATGCCGGCGACGATCAGCAGGCCGCCGAACAGGCGTCCCAGGTAGTAGGGGTAAGTCGCGACCAGCGACTCGACGAAGCTGTAGGTCAACGTGCCGTCGCCATTGGTCGCGCGCCACATCAGGCCCTGGGTGATGCCGGCGATCCACATCGAGACGATGTAGAACACCACGCCCAGGGTGTGCATCCAGAAGTGCACGTCGATGAGCTTGGTCGAGTACATGCCCTGCAGCCCGAACAGGCGCGGGTACAGCGAGTACAGCGAACCGATCGAGATCATCGCCACCCAGCCCAGGGTGCCGGCATGGACGTGGCCGATGGTCCAGTCGGTGTAGTGGCTGAGCGAGTTGACCGTCTTGATCGAGAGCAGCGGTCCTTCGAAGGTCGCGATCATGTAGAAGCTGATCGCCACGATCAGGAATTTCAGGATCGGGTCCGTGCGCAGCTTGTGCCACACGCCCGAGAGCGTGAGGATGCCGTTCATCGCGCCGCCCCACGACGGCACCAGCAGGATCACCGAGAACACCATGCCCAGCGACTGCGCCCAGTCCGGCAGCGCGGTGTAGTGCAGGTGGTGCGGGCCGGCCCACATGTAGATCGAGATCAGCGCCCAGAAGTGCACGATCGACAGCCGGTAGGAGTAGATCGGCCGCTGCGCCTGCTTGGGCACGAAGTAGTACATCATCGCCAGGTAGCCGACGGTGAGCAGGAACGCGACTGCGTTATGTCCGTACCACCACTGCGCCATCGCATCGACCGCGCCGCTGTATACCGGGTAGGACTTCCACAACCCGGCCGGGATCGCCAGGTTGTTGACGATGTGCAGCAGGCCGACCGCGATCACGTACGCGCCGTAGAACCAGTTGGCGACGTAGATGTGCTTGACCTTGCGGCTGGCGATCGTGCCGAAGAACAGCCAGCCATAGGCGACCCAGACCACCGCGATCAGGATGTCCAGCGGCCATTCGAGTTCGGCGTACTCCTTGCCCTGGGTGAAGCCCAGCGGCAAGGTGATCACCGCGCCGAGCATCGCCGCCTGCCAGCCCCAGAACACGAAGCTGGCGAGCCTGTCGCTGACCAGGCGCACGTGGCAGGTGCGCTGGACCACGTACAGCGAGGTCGCGAACAACACCGAGCCACCGAACGCGAAGATCACGCCATTGGTGTGCAGCGGACGCAGCCGGCCGTAGCTGAGCCAGGCGGTGTCGAAGTTGAGCGCGGGCCAGTACAGCTGGGCGGCGATGAACACGCCGACGGCCATGCCGACAATGCCCCAGAACACCGTGGCGATCGCGAACTGGTTGACCACCTTGTCGTTGTAGAAGGCGTTGGACGCAGGCGCTGCTCGGCCCGCAGCCGGGTGAACCCGGCTGGCGCTGGTGACGGTCATGTGAAGTCCCGGAGAGTTGCCCGCGCATTGTCCCCATCCGGGCGACGGGGTCAATTGACATGGGTCAAGCGCGGGCGGGCAGTACAGGTGGCGTTACGTTTGGGGTCCGCGGTAACGACAACCCGAGGTGCATGTTTCGTGCACCGCAACCTCGCTGAGCAGTGGCAGCGCGGGTTTCAGGCGATCCCAGATCCACGCGGCGAGCCGTTCGCTGGTTGGATTCTCCAGCCCCTCGATGTCGTTCAGGTAGTTGTGGTCGAGCTGCGCGAACAATGGCGCGAAAGCCGCTTTGACTTCGGCGAAATCCATGATCCAGCCGGTTTCCGGACCGGGCTCGCCCGACAGGCTTATTTCCACCTGAAACGAATGTCCGTGCAGGCGCGCGCATTTGTGCCCTGCAGGCACGTTCGGCAGCCGGTGTGCGGCCTCCAGGGTAAAGCGCTTGAAGATCTCCATGCGCGGCGATTCTACTGCGTTCACGCGATCCTAAGGCCCGGGACGGTCTCCTGAAGGACATGAAAGCGCTCCCGGGCCGATCGCGGCAGACCATGCAGCAGGCCATGGCCTTGCTGGCCAGGATGCTGGAACCCGAAGTGGCGGCGCTGCTGGATCGTCTGCAGTCGGCGCTGGCCCGTCCCGCGACCAGTGCAGGACCGGTGCGCGATTGCTGCGTGGAATCGCTGAATGCGCTGCGCATGCGCCGCAAGGATTTCTTCCCGGCACTGGTGGAGCAACTCGACAATGGCCTGGCGCAGGCGATGCTGGGCTCGCGGCTGCTGCCCCGGCCAGGCCTTGCCGCGGCACTGCCGTCGGCCAGCGGCCTGCAACTGCTCGACGATGATGCGATCGACGAGGAAGGCACGCTTGCGGCAATCGCCACCCGCCATGAACATCGCGCCAGCCTGGCCCTGCTGCTGTCGGGGCAGCGCTTCGGCGTGATGCTGGGGAGCCCGCCATTGCTCGGCGCCGCCCTGCCGGTGGGGCCGCATGCACTGGGCAATGCCATGGCCGTCGCCGCGCGCCGCATCGGCCTGTGCGCGCATGCGCGCATGACCCTGCTGCGTGTGTACGACATGGAGTTCATGACCCGCTATCCCGGCTTCATCGAAGCGGTGGATGCGTCGATCGATCGCGCCGGGATCCTGCCGGGCCTGGCGTTCGTGCCATTGCGGCCGGTCGCTGCCGCCCAGCACGCCGAACGCGGGCGCGGCGGGCAGCAGGGCGCCGTGCCCGAGGCCGAGGCGCAAGCGGCCAAGGTGCTCACCGAAACCATCCAGGCATTGCGCCAGGACGGCAGGTTTCCCGACTCGCTGGCCAGCGAGCGCAACAGCATCATCTCGGCGATGGCCCGCTACCTGTTGCGGTATGGCCAGGATTCGAAGGAATGGCGAGAAGGCCTCGAACACGCCCGGTCGGTGCTCCAGGCCGTGCAACGCGGCGAGCCGCCATCGATGGAGTCGCGCAAGTTCATCGACAGCGCCTTGCGTTCGATCGGTTATGCCGATGAAGACGCCCATCGGCTGGCGATGGCGCTCACATCGGTGCGCAGCGTGCCCGAAGCGGTGCTGCGCCGCGCGGACGGCCTCCGCAGCGCGCGCGAGCAACGCTGCGTCGAGCGCCTGGCGAACCTGTCGATCGGTACCCGCCTGGGATTCTCGACCGGACGCGGCGGGTTCACCCGTTGTCGCCTGCGCTACCACTACGTGGAACCCGGATTGTTGTTGCTGGCCAACGAGGCCGATGGCCAGGAAGCACTGTTCGAAATCGACGCGGTCGCGCGGCAGATGGCGAGCGGCCACGCATGGATCGTGCGCGCAGCGCCGGCCGCGACGGCGCCGGGCGAGCCGCAACCCGGCCAGTCGGCATGGCCGACCCATGCCCACGGCAGGGGCCTGTCGTGAGCGGGCAGGCGACCGAAACCCGCGACGCCAGGCGTTCGAGCCGGCATGCGCCGCAGTCGCCGGTGGCGGTGGTCGATGCGATGTCGGGCGACATGCTCGGTTTCGTCATCGATCTCTCGGCCGGTGGCATGAAGCTGAGGGCGGTCGAGCCCCTGGTCGACGATGCGCTGTACCAGGTGCAGTTCGACCTGACCCTGGGCGAGTTGCGGCACGCATCGATCGAGGCGGGTATGCAGGTGGTGAGCCAGCGCCCGGGCGACAAGGGCAGCATCGTCGGCCTGCGTTTCATCCACCTGCAGGGAGCGCAGGCGCAGCAGTTGGGCGCGTGGCTCCGCCTGATGGAATGAGATGGTGGCTATGGGTGGAATCGAACCACCGACCTCGGGATTATGAGTCTCGCGCTCTAACCGTCTGAGCTACATAGCCAAATCGACCGCGCAGCAGCGCGGCGAACCCGCAATTTTCCACGCCCCCGGGCCTGCCGTCAATTGCACCTCCGGATACCGGCCTCGGCGCTTGTCCCCGGGGGACCCGCATGGCAGAGTCGGTGGCAGTGCATTTCTGGAGTCCGCATCGTGATCGATCCGGACGGTTACCGCCCCAACGTGGGCATCGTGCTCATGCACCCGGATGGACGGGTGTTCTGGGCGCGGCGGGTCCGTCGCGACGGTTGGCAGTTCCCGCAGGGCGGGATGAACACCGACGAAACGCCGCTTGAGGCCATGTACCGCGAGCTGCGCGAGGAGACCGGGCTGTTGCCCGAGCATGTGGCCGTGCTCGGCGTGACCCCGGGCTGGCTGCGCTACCGGCTGCCGCAGCGGGCCATCCGCCGCCGCGACAAGATGGTCTGCATCGGCCAGAAGCAGGTCTGGTTCCTGCTCCAGCTGACCGGCCAGGAATCCGACCTGTGCCTGGACCTGACAGAGAAGCCTGAATTCGATCATTGGCGGTGGGTCGACTTCTGGTACCCGTTGCAGCACGTGGTGATCTTCAAGCGCGAGGTCTACGCCAGCGCCCTCCAGCACCTGGCGCCGTTCGCGCGGCAGCTGGCCGGCGCTGCGGCCATCGCAAGCCCGCCGCCACAGGCCGAGACCCGGACCGGTTACCGCCAGGGTGCGCGCCGCCAGGCCAGGGCAGGGGTCGGTCGCCAGACGGATTGAAAATCATTCGCATCTGGGGGTAGACTGACTCCGTCCCAGCCACCTCCGGCCCGCCCGTGTACATCTGCATCTGCAATGGCATCACCGACCACCAGATCCGCGAAGTCGCCGAGGCGGGCTGCCGGACCATTGCCGAGCTGACCATGCGCACCGGCGCCGGCGCCTGCTGCGGCAGCTGCGTGGAGATGGCGCAGTCGCTGCTCGACGAAGCGCAGCTCGCGCGCGATCTCCCGCTGCCGGTGTTGAGCAACGCCGCATAAGCGGGAATGCAGTCGATTCGCGTTCCGTCACGCAGGCAGGCATCGCGCTAGCATCGCTGCATCGAAACAGCGCTGGAGTGCGGCCATGAAAGGCGATCCCAAGGTCATCGAGCACCTGAACAAGGCGCTCTACAACGAGTTGATCGCGATCAACCAGTACTTCCTGCATGCCAAGATGCTGAAGAACTGGGGACTCAAGGAGCTCGCCGAGCACGAGTACCACGAGTCGATCGACGAGATGAAGCATGCCGACAAATTGTCCGAGCGCATCCTGTTCCTCGACGGACTGCCCAACTTCCAGAACCTGGGCAAGCTGCGCATCGGCGAGAACCCGATCGAGGTGCTGAAGGCCGACCTCGCGCTCGAGTACGAAGCGCTGCCGACCCTGAAGGACGCGATTGCCCACTGCGAGCAGGTCGGCGACTACGTCAGCCGCGACCTGTTCTCCGACATCCTCGAGTCCGAGGAAGAGCACATCGACTGGATCGAGACCCAGCTGGACCTGGTCGCGCGGCTGGGCGAGCAGAACTACCTGCAGACCAAGATCGAAGATTGATCAATCGCGGCTTCGGCCGCTCCCGCGGATCCAGCGCAACAGCCACCACATGCCGGTGGCGACCAGCACGCTGACAGTCAGCACGATGCCCAGCGCCAGCCATGGCCAGGCGAAGACCAGGGCGATGGCCGACACGGCGACCGCGTCTTCGCCCAGCGACGCGGTCCAGTTGCTGACCGGCTCGGGCGAGGTGTTGATCAGGGCCCGCGAACCCGCCTTCAATGCATGGCTGGCCAAGGCCACGCCCGCTCCTGTAGCGAGCATGCCGGCGCCGAGTTCGCCGTCGGGCGAGATCGCGGCGGCGGCTAGGAACGCGCCGGCGGGTACGCGCAGCAGCGTGTGCAGCAGGTCCGAGGCCGAATCGACGCCGGGGATCTTGTCGGTGAAGAACTCCACCAGCGCCAATGCGCCGGACACACCCATCACCCACGGCGACTGCGCCACGGCCAGCGCCGGCGGCAGGTCGAGCCAGCCGAACCAGCCGGCGATGCCGACACCGAACACCGTGAGGTAGACGCGAATGCCGGCCAGCCAGGCCAGCACGATGCCGATCGCGAACAGGTGGGCTTCGGACACGGTCTGGCTCCTCGGGCGGACGGCTGCATGCTATACCGGCGGCATGGACGACAAGCATCCCACCGACACCGGGCACGCGCCGCCGGCCCACGGCCATGGCCTCGCCTACACCCTGGTCGGCATCTTCCTTGCCGCACTGCTGTTCGGCGCCTGGGGTTTGTGGACGACGTTCGCGCCGCGCCCGAACGACCTCGGCAGCCGCGTCCAGGCCCAGCGCGAGCGCCTGGAAGTGCTGGAGCAACAGGTCGCGACGCTCAAGCGCTCCGACCAGGTCAGCCGCGAGGCCAACCTCGACCTGCAGGGCACGCTTGCCGAACGCGACGAAGAGATCGCAGGCCTGCGTGCCGACGTTGCGTTCTACGAGCGTTTCGTCGGCAGTACCGCGCAGCGCCACGGCCTGACCGTTCACGAGCTGCAGTTGCAGGCGCAGCAGGGCCCGGCCTGGCATTTCACCGCCACCCTGACCCAGAACCTCAATCGCGGCGCGGTCAACAGCGGGCGGCTGACCCTGCTGCTGGAAGGCAGCCGCGACGGCAAGATGGAGCGGCTGGACTGGGCGCAGTTGCGACAGCAGCCCGACGCGGCCGGGGTGGACTATTCGTTCAAGTATTTCCAGCAGCTCGAAGGCGACATCCTGGTGCCGGAAGGGCTGCAGCCGATCCGGGTGATCGTGCGCCTGCAGCCGGCGCGCGGCGCCGTGGTCGAGCAGTCGTTCACCTGGGCCGAGGCAACGACCTCCCGGGCCGGCGCCGACGGTTGAATTGGCAGCGCCGAGCCCCCATTCTGGGCGTATGCAAACCGTGGCGCCCGATTACCAGTCCCTGCAGCGACCGCTGGAGTTCACCCACGCCGCGGCAGCCAAGGTTCGCGAGCTGATCGCGGAGGAAGGCAACCCGTCGCTGAAGCTGCGCGTCTACATCCAGGGCGGCGGCTGCTCGGGCTTCCAGTACGGTTTCGAGTTCGACGAGCAGCAGGGCGAAGACGACCTGGCGATCGCCACCGACGACGTCACCCTTCTGGTGGATCCGCTAAGCCTGCAGTACCTGATGGGCGCCGAGGTCGACTACAGCGAAAGCCTGCACGGCGCCCAGTTCGTGATCCGCAACCCGAACGCGAAAAGCACCTGCGGCTGCGGCAGCAGCTTCACCACGTAGGAGCGCGCCTTGCGCGCGACAACCCCGGATCCCCGAATTTCGCCCTACGCCTTCATCGACGGCGCGCTGGACCGTGCCGATGCATTGCGCGACGACCCGCAGGCGCTGGTGGCGCACTGGCCGCGCGCGCGGATCGTCCTGCTGGAGGATGACGGCCGCGCGCTGGCCGATGCCGGGCGCAGCCTGCTCGCGCCGACCGGCGATGACCTTGGTGGCGGACCCGGTACCGCGATCTTCCTTGGCCTGCGCGACGGCATCGCGTGGTTCGCGCAACGTGCGGCGACCGCCAATCCCGACGTGCTTGCATCCGCGCCGCAACGCGTGGACCTGCGCAACGCCGCGACCCACTGGCCTGCGTTCGACGCCACTGTGTTCGCGCAGGCGCGCGCGGTACTGCACTGGCATGCACGCCATCGCCACTGCGGGGTTTGCGGCGCGCAACTGCGTTTCGAACGCGCCGGATGGCTCGGCCGCTGCACCGGCTGCAATCTCGAGCATTACCCGCGCACCGACCAGGCGATCATCGCCGCCGTCACCGATGGCCGCCGACTGCTGCTCGGGCGCCAGGCTTCCTGGCCGCCACGGCGCTGGTCGGTGCTGGCCGGGTTCGTGGAACCCGGCGAGTCGCTGGAACAGACGGTCGCCCGCGAAGTGCTGGAGGAAAGCGGCGTGCGCGTGCGCGACTGCCAGTACCAGGGCTCGCAACCGTGGCCGTTCCCGGGTGCGCTGATGCTCGGCTTCATCGCCCGGGCCGAGCCCGACGACCCGGTGGCCGGCGACGAGCTCGAGGACGTGCGCTGGTTCGAGGCCGACCAGGTCCGTGCCGGACTGGCGGCCGACTGGGCGGCTGTCGATGGGCGTGGAGCCGACGCCGAAGGCGGAGGCATCATCCTCTCCGCACCGGTCTCGATCTCCCGTTGGCTGGCCGAGCGCTGGCTCGCCACGCTGTAAACTCCGGTCATGGCCGCTACCCTCATCGCCGTCGTTGCCGCCATCGTCCTGGGACATGTCGCGCCTGCATTCGCGGCAGGGGTCCGCTCGCACGAATGGTTCGGCAACTGGCTGCGCTGGCTGGGCGAACGATTTCCCGGCGACGGCACCTGGCACGGCCGCTACGGCATCATCCTGGCGCTGTTTCCGCCGGTATTGCTCGTCGCCATCTTCCAGCTTGCGCTGGCCACGCCGCTGCTCGGCCTGGCCGGACTGCTGTTCGGCGTCGCCGTGCTCTTCTACAGCTGGGGCCCGCGCGACCTGGACGTCGACGTCGAGGCGATCATCGCCGCACCCGACCAGGCATCGCGTCGCGAAGCCGCGCTGAAACTTTGGCCGGACCCTGCGAACGCCGTGCTCGATCCGCCGGGGCTGGTATCGGCGGTCTTCACCGGCGCGCAGCGACGCTGGTTCGGCGTGCTGTTCTGGTTCCTGCTGCTGGGCGCATCCGGCGCGCTCCTGTACCGCTTGGCCGCACTGGCTGCCGACGGCGGCGACGTACGCTTGTTGCCACCCGGCACCGCCGCCGGCGCGCGCTGGCTGCACGCATTGATGGACTGGCCGGTGGCACAGCTGATGACCTTCGCCATGGCCCTCGTCGGCAACTTCGACACCGTCGTCGGTGCATGGAAGGAGCATGGTGGCGCCAGCTTCGACTTCGACGCCGGCTTCCTTGCCGCGGCCGGGCGCGCCAGCGTGCGTGCCGAAGTCGCCGAACAGGCCGAGGAATACATCGAGGAAGGCCTGACCGGCACGGCCATGGCGCGGGAACTAGGCGAGATGCCCGAGCTGCGCGACGCGATGAGCCTGGCCTGGCGCGTCCTGTTGCTGTGGCTGGCCGTGCTGGCGCTGTTCGTCCTCGCCGGCTGGGTGGCGTAAAAAACAGGGGTCAGAGTACTATTTCGCCCAAGCGTATGGACGTGCGAAGCACTCGCGCGAAATAGTACTCTGACCCCTGTTTTCTATTCGGCGTCACCGCGCAGTTCGCGCACTTTTGCTTCAAGTGCCTCGGCCGTCGAGTCGGGCGCCATCGGCGCACCGGCATGCAACTCGACATGCGCGCGGAAGCGGCGGGGGACGCGCATGCGCCCGATGCGCGAGTCGCGGCGCGACCACATGCTCGCCCACAGGCCGCGCAGGGCGAGCGGCACCACCGGCACTGGTTGCCGTTCCAGGATCTTCTCCACGCCGGACTTGAATGCTGAGATGTCGCCGTCTTTGGTCAACGCGCCTTCTGGAAAGATGCCGATCAGCTCGCCCTCGACCAGCGCCGCATCGATGGTGTCGAACGCGCGCCGCATCAACGCGGGATCCTCGCGCGCGCCGGCGATCGGGATTGCCCTGGCGTTGCGGAAGATCCAGCTGAGCACCGGGATGTTGAAGATGCGGTGGTACATCACCCAGCGCACCGGGCGCGGGATCGCCGCCGACAGCACCAGCGCATCGACGTAGCTGACGTGGTTGCACACCAGCACGGCCGCGCCCTCGTCCGGCACGTGCTCCTCCACTCCACGCACGCGCAGTCGGTAAAGGGTGCGTACCAGCACCCAGCTCAGGAAGCGCATCAGGAACTCGGGGACGATGCTGAAGATCCAGGCCGCCACCAGGGTGTTGGCCACCGCCAGCGCCAGGAACAGCTGCGGGATGCTCCAGCCGGCCCATTGCCGCAGCGCGAGGCAGGTCAGCGAGGCGGCCACCACGAACGCCGAGTTCTGGATGTTGAGCGCGCCGATCGTGCGCGACAGTTCGTTCTTCGGCGTGCGCGTCTGCACCAGTGCGAACAGCGGCACCACGAAGAAGCCGGTGAATACGCCGATGCCGACCAGGTCCATCACGATCCGCCAGCTGCCGGCCTGTTGCAGGAAGCCGGCGATGTCCAGTCCGGCCGCGGCCACGACGCCGCTACGCGCGAAGTACAGGTCGAACAGGAACGCGCTCATGCCGATCGCGCCCAATGGCACCAAGCCGATCTCCACCGTGCGCGCCGACAGCTTCTCGCACAGCATCGAGCCGGCGCCGGTACCGATCGAGAACAGGGCCAGCGCGAACACGTACAGCGTCGCCGAACCGCCGAGGTTGAGCACCGCGTAATCCGGCAACTGGGTGGCGAACACCGTGCCGACGAACCAGAACCACGAGATCCCCAGTATCGAGTTGCGCACCGCCAGCTGCTTTCGCGCCATGCGCAGCACGGCCACGGTTTCGGGCACCGGGTTCCAGTTGATCCGCAGGCCGGGCGCGCCGGCGCCCGCAGGCGGGATCCTGCGGCTGACCAGGTTGCCTGCGATCGCCAGGCCGATCACGCAGCCGCCCGCGGCCCACGGCCCGCTGGCGCCCGCCAGCTCGAAGATCAGGCCGCCGGCGATCATGCCGACCAGGATCGAGACCGAGGTACCCATCTCGACCAGGCCGTTGCCGCCGGTGAGTTCTTCCGGACGCAGGACGGTCGGCAGGATCGAATACTTCACCGGCCCGAACAGCGTGGACTGCACGCCGGTGAGGAACAGCGCCACCAGCAGCAGCGGCAACGCCTGCATGACGAAGGCGATCGCGGCCAGCGACATGATCGCGATTTCCATTGCGGTCGTGATCCGGATCAGTCGTGATTTCTCCAGCTTCTCCGCGACCTGCCCGGCGATCGCCGAAAACAGGAAGTAGGGCAGGATGAAGATCGCCGGCGCCAGCGACGCATACAGCGTGCGCTGTTCGGGCGAAGCCTCCATCCAGAACAGCAGGCCGATGATCGCCTGCCGGAACACGTTGTCGTTGAACGCGCCGAAGCACTGGGTCACGAAGAACGGAAGGAAGCGCCGCTGGCGCAGCAGTTCGAACTGGTTGTGTGCCATGCGTGTCCCCGTAGGAGCTGCCCCGTCGGAGCGGCGGAAGCCGCGACCCGCCGCCTATCGTATCCTTCCCGGATGACCAGCCCGACGATGCCCGCCGCCTTCCTGGGCCATGGCAGCCCCATGAATGCCCTGGAGCGCAACCGCTACACCGATGCCTGGCGCGCGTTCGGCGCCTCGGTGCCACGGCCGCGCGCGATCCTGGCGGTCTCGGCGCACTGGTACGTCAACGCCACCGCGGTCACCGCGATGGCCGGGCCGCAGACCATCCACGACTTCTACGGCTTTCCGCAGGCCCTTTTCGACGTCCAGTACCCGGCACCCGGCCTGCCCGGGCTGGTCGACGAGATCGCCGAAGTGGTCAAGCCCGAGAAAGTCGGCGCCGACCGCGACAGCTGGGGCCTGGACCACGGCACCTGGTCGGTGCTGGTGCACGCGTTTCCGCAAGCCGATGTGCCGGTCGTGCAGCTTTCGATCAATGCGCAACAGCCGCCGGAGTACCACCTGGCGATGGGCGCGAAGCTCGCCGCGCTGCGCGAGAGCGGCGTCCTCGTCGTCGGCAGCGGCAACGTCGTCCACAACCTGCGCGCGATCGACTGGCAACAACGCGACGCCGGTTTCGACTGGGCGCGGCGCTTCGGCGAGTACGCGCGCCGGATCATGGCCGAACGCCCCGGCGACGCGCTGGAACTGTTCAGCCACCACGACTTCCGCATGGCCGTACCGACCGACGAGCATTTCCTGCCACTGCTGTACATCGCCGGCATGGCGGCCGCATCGGGTCGCGGCGCGGAGCTGCTGGTCGACGGCTACGCCTATGGCTCGCTGTCGATGGACTGCTATACGGTCGGCAGTTGCGAACCGGAGCTGCAGTCGGGGCTGGGCGGTGGCGCGACGCTGGAGACGGGGTTGGCGCCGGAAGACGCGAACATCTGATGCGGTCAGCGCGCGTAACCGGCGCGGGGTTCGTGGACTGCGTCGCCGGACTCGGTGTGCAACCGCGTCCGCAGCCAGACGGCAAAGTCCGTCTCGTCGATGGCGCCTTCGGCAAGTGAAAGCATCTGCAAATATTTGTCCTCATCGCTAACATCCAGGCGGACATCGTTGAGCGCGAGGAAGACGCGATAGCAGACATGCGCGGTGCGTTTGTTGCCATCAATGAACGGATGATTCCGAGCCAGGCCGAAGGCGAGGCTGGCTGCGAGGTCGGCCAGGTCTGGCGGTGGATCGCCGTAAGCATGCCGTTGCTGCGGACGCGCGAGCGCTGATTGCAGCAAGGCTTCGTCGCGCACACCGGTAGGGCCGCCATGTTCGGAAAGTTGCCGTTCGTGGATGGCCAGCGCGAGAGAACGATCGATCCAGACGATCACGTCGGCTTACTCGGCAAGCTTGCGAAGGACCGCCCGGTCCTCGCGCATCACCCGCTCCGCTACTTCCATCTGTGCGGCAAAGACCGGGTCGTAGGTGGTCAGCCGGATGCCGTCAGGAGTCTCCAGGGCATAGATCTCGTCGCCCTTTTCCGCACGCAGGCGGGCCAGCAGCTCCTTGGGCAGGATGATGCCGGCGGAGTTGCCGATGGCGGTGATCTTGAGTTTCATAACGGCGGATCTCCAGGACAGGCGTTATAACATATGTTATATGCCCGTCCAGGAGACGTCTAGCCCTAGGCGATGAGCGCCAAGATCTGCTCCCGGACATTGCGGCCCTTCTCATCGATCCTGCGCGCCATCAGGTAGAGCCCGTGGCCATTGCTGTGTTCTGCCCAGAGCGCGCCAACCAGGCGCTTCTCTTCCTCCTGCTCGGCGGTGAAGCGATCGCCGCCCTTGTACTCGACCACCAGCAGGCGGCCGTCCTTGAGCCGGGCCACGAAGTCCGGATAGGTACGTTGTCGCGCGGTGGGCATCCAGAACTGGGACGAGTGGGCGAGGTTGCGGACCCAGAACTCGACCTCGTCCAGCATGTCGATGGCCTGCGCGCACTCGAACTCCTCGCCGACGCTTCCGCCGGGCGTCTTCCAGTTCAGGTCGCCGGGTAGCGGGTAGTAGTGCTTCCTGAAAGCATATGCGCCGCGGTAATACCAATGGGCTGGATACAGGGCCATGTCTGCGGGATAGACGAATGCATGGTCGGGGGCATCGCTGGCGATCAATTCCAGCCCGCCATCGAACAACGCCTGCTGGAAACCCCGAAGGTAGGCGCGGTCCTTCGCCAGCGCCAGTTGCTCGTCCAGCTTGCGACGGAGGACGAACTGTCCCCGGAGCAACTGTGCAAGCGAGAAGCCACGGTCCTTCAACAATCCCTGCACCGCCCGCCGCAACCATTCGCGGAGCACGGGCTGCTTTACCGACGGCTCCCTGACTTCCTGGTCGAGCCAGCCAACAAGATCGGCTTCGCTGCGATCCTGGGCGAAACCGGGCAGGTAGGTAGCGACATCGTTCTTGATCGGGTGGTAGCGGACCTGGTGATCCTCGATATCGACTTCGAAGGTCATGCTGTCGTCGTCGATGCGGAAGCTGGACAGGTCCGGCGGGTCGGCCAGCAGGTCCCAGCTGAAATCGGCAGACCGGACGCCGTGGTCGACCAGCACCAACTCGCCCTGTTCCTGCATGAAGAGTCGCGGCACCTGGAACACGACGCCGCGTTCGCTGGGTGCCTTGGCAGCCGCAGTGATCGCATGATGGCGTTCGATCCGGCCGGAAAGTTCGGCGCGACCGCTGGGTGGGGCGGTCAGGACGATGGCCTCGACGGTCAGCGGATCAAGCTCATCGGTGATCTCGACAGTGCCGCCGCCATCTCCGGTGTTCGCGCTGAACACGACGCGGTCCAGGTCGCGCGCCGGCACGCTCGCCAGGTCCGGGGCCTTGCGCAGCTCGATGCGGGTCGTGGGGAGGGTCGGCGACGCCAACTCGCCTCCCGCAAGCGGCAATGCCGGGGCTGCCAGCTCATCCGTGCGAATGGCGGAGGCCGCTTCCATGGGATTGAAGCCGATGTCGACCAGCGACTGGGTGAGTTCGCCGGCGGCGCGACCGAAACCCGAACTGACCACGTGCGCGTACGCCTTGTTCATCGCCTCCTGCTTGCGGCGCGTGGCATGCGGCATGCGCAGGACGCGCCCGAGCAGCTGCTGCACGTCCTTGCTGCTCCTGACCTCGGCAACCGAACAGAAGACATAGGCGAACGAGCAGTCCCACCCCTCCTTGAGCGCCTGCTTGGTGATGATCACCTCGATCGGGCAATCCTTGGCGAACAGGTCGACGCCATCGATGCCGCGATGGTCGCCGGTAGCGATGGCGATGGCGTCTTCGCTGACGCCGTCGGTCTCCAGCAGATGGCGCTTCACTTCCTCGACGGTCGCCACGCCGCGGGCGCTCTCCGCCTGGATGAGCAGGATCGGCCGAATGTAATCGGGTTCCCCCAGCGCCGTTTGCGCCAGCCATTTGCGCCGGGCCACGGCGCTGCTGACGGCCACTTGCCAACTCCCGTCGTGCTCCTTCAGCACCACGGGAAACTTGATCATGTCTTCGGCCTTCAATTCGAAGGCAGAGACGCTCACCAGGACGTTGGAACTGGTCGTGTCCGGCGTAGCGGTAAGCTCGACCACGGCGCGAGGTCCCAGACGCTCGTAAACGGTATACGACAGCGGCGTCGTTGCGTTGTGCGCCTCGTCCATGATGACCAGCGGACCGTGCAGCTTGAGCAGATTGGCGAACGAGGGCAGGGCCTTTCCATCGTCGCCCCGATCGAGGTACTCAAGGTTGCGCACGCTGCCGGTGAAATGGGCTTCAAGTCCTTCGTGGGGCTCGTAGACGTTGCGGTTTTCCGTTTCCGCGACCCGCAGCGCCGCCACGGTGGATATGACGATGCATACCCGAGCGCCGATGTCGGCCGGCCGGATCTGGGCGAAATCCGCCACATCGAAAATGGCGACACGCCCTTCGAAGGCATCGTCGAGCGCCTGGCGGTACGGGTGGCGCGGATCGCGGAAGGCCTCCAGCGTCTGGATCTTGATCTGAGTGGTCGGCACCATCCACATGACGACGGGGTACTCACGGTCCAGCAGATCCCGCCCGGCCGACTGGATGACGTGCGCACCCATGACGGTCTTGCCGCCGCCGGTCGGGATCCGCAAGCAGACGTAAGGCACATCCGGCAAACCCGGCATGGGCCTGAACTCCGCTGGGAGTCCCTCGTCCACGGCTGTCGCGAACGCCATTGCCGGATCGCCGAGCCGCGAGGCCTGGAAATAGCGCGCCAGGCTGTCGAGCGCGCGCTGTTGATATCGTTTCAGCGCGAGTGTCATGTCAGCGCGCCTTGATGTCGTAGGGCGTTTGCCGGAACGCGATGCCCAGCTCCACGAGCTGTTCCGCCGTGAAGTCGGTCGCTTCGCCGTAAATCACCTTCAGGCCATCGAAAGCCGGTAGCGAACGGAGCAAGGCGCGCGTCAGGACATTGCCGCCGGACTTGCTTTGGTCGCCGAGGATGCCGTTGTAGAGGAGGTAGTAGCCGATGCCGTCATGGGCACCGAGGAAGACGTCCTTCTTGGCGCTGCTGGAGCGGGGGATTCCGGTTTCGGAGAACCAGACATGGGCCGCGAGATGCTCGAAGCGGATGTCTCCCCGGATGCCGCCGTTCTCGTCGAGTACCGGGACGCCGAGCTTGTAGAAGCGGAAGCCGCCTCCGCCTTGCCAGCTGACAGATTTCGAAATGCCGCCCTGTTCGCCATCGACGACTTTCCGCAGGCGAGGCTGGCAATGCGTACGTGCGTGATCGCCCATTTCGATGCCGATCCAATGGCGGCCCATCTTGTGGGCGACGGCGGCTGTCGTACCGCTGCCCAGGAAGCTGTCGAGCACGAGATCGCCGGGGTCGGTCGCGAGGTCGAGAATGCGCCTTACCAGCCGTTCCGGCTTCGGCGTCGTGAAGACATCCTGGTCGTTGACCGCGACCACTTCCTTCTTGGCTTCCTGCGTGTTGCCCACTTCCTCGTGCAGCCATACGGTTTGCGGGACTACACCGGAGCGGACGTCGGAAAGAAACCGCTTGAGTCGCGGCCGCCCATCGCCGTTGCGCCCCCACCAGACCGGTTTTCGGCTTGCAACTGCAGAAACGTTTCGTGGGAGACGCTCCAGTATCGTCCAGGCGGCGGCCCCGGCACGTCGCGTCCAGCCGGGGTGGTAATGGGATAGGTTCCGAGCGAATAGAAGTTTCGCGCGGAGAGGTCGCTGCTGGTCCAGTCGCCCCGTGGGTCGCCATCCGGATTCTTGTAGTTCGCGTCCGATTTCACGGTGCGTGGCAGGAGGTTGCGCTTCCAGTTGGCGGAGCGCTTCGCATACACCAGGACGTGGTCATGCGAGTCGGATAGGTGCACCGCCGTGCTGTTGGGAGAAAATCGCTTCTGCCAGACGACGTTTGCGACGAAATTCTTCCTTTCGAAGATTTCGTCCGCGATGACCTTGAAGTAGTGTGCTTCGTTATCGTCCAGGGTGACCCAGAGGGAACCGTCTTCGCGCAGGAGCTCGCGCAGCAACTCCAGCCGCGGATACATCATCGACAACCATTGCGAATGCTCGAGATTATCGTCGTAGTGCTCGAACGCGCTGCGGGTGTTGTAAGGCGGATCGATGAAAATGCACTTGACCTGCCCGGCGTAATAGGGAAGCAGCGCCTTGAGCGCATCGAGGTTGTCGCCCTCTATCAGCATGTTGGGCGAGTCGGGATCGCCGTGAGAGAGGCTGGCGACGGGTTCCAGCAGCCGATACGGGGCTCGTGCCGCGCGGACGAGGTCTGCCTCGCGGTTGTGCCAGGACAGCAACGGCATCTAGGCCCGCCTGACCCGCGGCTGGCCCTGGAAGACGTTGCTCGATGGCGGCGCGCGCTCAGGGATGGGCATGACCTTGCAATGAAAGCAAAACTTTCACTTAAATGAAAGTAATACTTCCAAAGCTCGCGACGGGCCGACCTAACGTCCTGTGGCATGAAGGACGAGAAAGCGGAATTTGCGGCGCGGCTGCGCGCTGCCCTGAAGGACTCCCGGCTCGAGGCGAGTCCGGCGGTGCTCGAGAAGCGTTTCAACTCACGCTACGGCGGCGCGCCGGTCACCCAGCAGGCAATCTCGGGCTGGCTCAATGGCAAGGCCATCCCCCGACAGGACAAGATCCGGGTGCTGGCCGCGCTGGTGGGCATGGATCCCCACGAACTGCAATACGGCGGCAAACCGCGGGTGGGGGAGGGGCGGCTGGTTTGGGACGGACTCAGCGCGACGGAGCGGGCGATGGTGGATGCCTATCTCAGCCTGGCCGTTTCGCGGCGCAAGTTGGTGCGCGACCTGATAAGCGCCCTGGCGGACAAGGGCTCCCGCAACGGCTGAGCGCCGCGCCTTCGCACCGGCTTTCCATCCCTGCTGGCAGCATCGACCGTCCCGAGAGGAGAGTGTCGATGAATGCGTTGTTGAAAATGGCCGGTCTGGTCGCCGCAGGTGCGGCAGTGATGTATTTCATGGATCCGCAGACCGGGCGCCGGCGTCGCGCGCTCGCGCGCGACCGCAGCACCGGTGCGGCCCGCGAGCTCGAGCATTCGGCGCGGACCGCGGGACGCGACGCGTCCAACAGGGTGCATGGCGCGATGGCTGAAGCCAGGTCGCACATGGACAACGCGCCGGTGGACGACGACACGTTGCACGACCGCATCCGCGCCAAGCTCGGCCACCTGATGGACCGGCCGTCGGCCGTGGAGGTCAAGGTCGACGGCGGCCATGTGGTGCTCAGCGGGGATGCCAGCGATGAGGAGGCGGCCGAGGTCGCGCGTTACGTCGCCGGGATGAAGGGCGTGTCGGACGTGGAGAGCCGGTTGTCGGCGGCGGAAAGCGGCTCCGGCAGCGCGACGCACTAGTCCAGCCGAGCATGGCTCGGCTCTACCGGGTGTCGGGCTCGCGGTCGATCGCGCGCCAGCCGATGTCATGGCGGTGGAACTCGCCGGGCCAGGAGATGCCGGCCACCTCTGCATAGGCTTTGCGCTGGGCGTCGGCGACGCTGTCGCCCAGCGCGCAGACGCAGAGCACGCGGCCGCCGGCGGTGACGGCGTGCTGGCCTTCGAGCCGGGTCCCGGCGTGGAACACCTTGCTGTCGTCCACGTCGGGCGCGTCGATCGAATTGATCACGTCGCCGGTGCGGGGCGTGCCGGGGTAGCCCTCGGCGGCCATCACCACGCCCAGGCTCGGGCGCGGATCCCACTGCGCTTCGACGCCGGCCAGGCGCGCGTCGATCGCGGCTTCGACCAGGTCGAGCAGGTCCGACTGCAGGCGCAGCATCACCGGCTGGGTTTCCGGGTCGCCGAAACGCACGTTGAACTCGATCACTTTGGGCGCGCCGGCCTTGTCGATCATCAGCCCGGCGTAGAGGAAACCGGTGAATGGCACGCCGTCGGCGGTCATGCCGCGCACGGTCGGTTCGACCACCTCGCGCATGACCCGTGCGTGCACGTCGGGCGTGACTACGGGCGCGGGCGAGTAGGCGCCCATGCCGCCGGTGTTGGGGCCGGTATCGCCGTCGCCGACGCGCTTGTGGTCCTGGCTGGTCGCCATCGGCAACGCGGTGTTGCCGTCGACGATGGAAATGAAGCTGGCTTCCTCGCCGTCGAGGAACTCCTCGATCACCACGCGTGCGCCGGCGGCACCGAAGGCATTGCCGGCGAGCATGTCGCGCACCGCGGCTTCGGCTTCGTCCAGCGTCATCGCCACGATCACGCCCTTGCCGGCGGCCAGGCCATCGGCCTTGATGACGATGGGAGCGCCCTTGTCGCGCACATAGGCGAGTGCCGCGTCGACGTCGGCGTGCACGGCGTAATACGCCGTCGGAATGCCATGGCGGGCCAGGAAGTCCTTGGCGAACGCCTTGCTGCCTTCCAGCTGCGCGGCGGCTGCCGTCGGCCCGAAGATGCGATGGCCTGCGGCGCGGAAACGGTCGACCACGCCGGCCACCAGCGGGCCTTCGGGGCCGACGACGGTCACCGACACGCCTTCGCGCTCGACCAGCGCCAGCAGCCCATCGATGTCGCTTGTGGCGACATCGACATTGCGGCACTTGCCTTCATGCGCGGTGCCCGCGTTACCGGGCGCGACCAGCACTTCCGAGACGCGCGGCGACTGCGCCAGTTTCCACGCCAGCGCGTGTTCGCGCCCGCCACCACCGATGACCAGAACCTTCATCGGCCTAGTGCCTGAAATGCCGGATGCCGGTGAACACCATGGCGATCCCGTGTTCGTCCGCCGCGGCGATGACCTCGCTGTCGCGCATCGAGCCGCCCGGCTGGATCACCGCCTTGATCCCGGCTTCGGCCGCGGCATCGATGCCGTCGCGGAACGGGAAGAATGCGTCGGATGCCATCACCGAGCCGGGAACGACCAGGCCGGCGTCGCCGGCCTTGACCCCGGCGATGCGCGCAGAGTAAACCCGGCTCATCTGTCCGGCGCCGACGCCGATGGTGCGGCCGTCCTTCGCATACACGATTGCATTGGACTTGACGTACTTGGCCACGCGCCAGGCGAACAGCAGGTCGGCCAGCTGTACTTCAGTGGGCGCGGCCCTGGTCACGACCTTCAACTCGTCGCGGGTGACTTCACGGATGTCGCTGGTCTGCATCAGCAGGCCGGAGCCCACGCGCTTGACGTCGAAATTGTTGCGGCCGTCGCCATGGGGAATGCGCAGCACCCGCACGTTGGCCTTCTTCTTCGCGTATGCCAGCGCGCCTTCCGCGTAGTCGGGCGCGATCAGCACCTCGACGAACTGGCGGTCGAGGATCGCCTTCGCCGTCGCCTCGTCCAGGGTGCCGTTGAAGGCGATGATGCCGCCGAACGCGGAGGTCGGATCGGTGGCGTAGGCGGCCTCGTAGGCATCGCTGCAGCCCTGGCCCACGGCCACGCCGCAGGGGTTGGCGTGCTTGACGATCACGCACGCCGGCTGCTCGAACTGGCGCACGCATTCCCACGCCGCGTCGGCATCGGCCAGGTTGTTGTAACTCAGTTCCTTGCCCTGCAGCTGGCTGAAGGTCGCCAGCGTGCCTGGCACCGGCCATTGGTCGCGGTAGAACGCGCCCTGCTGGTGCGGGTTCTCGCCATAGCGCAGGTCCATCACCTTGGTGAAGTTGCTGTTGCTCTGCGCGGGGAACAGCACCTGCTTGCCCTCATCGTCGAGCGACGACAGGTAGTTGCTGATGCAGGCGTCGTAGAAGGCGACGTTGTTGAACGCGGCCACCGACAGCGCGAAGCGCGTCTTCGCCGACAGCGCGCCGTCGTTCGCGGCCAGTTCGGCAACCAGAGCGTCGTACTGCGACGGGTCCGTCGCCACCGCCACGCGGGCGAAGTTCTTGGCGGCCGAGCGCAGCATCGCCGGGCCGCCGATGTCGATGTTCTCGATGATTTCGTCGAAGCTGCTGTCCGGGTTGGCCGACACCGACGCGAACGGATACAGGTTCAGCACCAGCAGGTCGATCGGTGCGATCCCGTGTTCGGCCATCACCGCGTCGTCCAGGCCGGCGCGGCCCAGCAGGCCGCCGTGGACCACCGGATGCAGGGTCTTGACCCGGCCATCCATCATTTCCGGGAAGCCGGTGGCCTGGCTGACGTCGGTGACCGCAAGGCCGGCGTCCCGCAGGGCGCGGGCGGTGCCGCCGGTGGACAGCAGTTCCACGCCCGCCGCGGCCAGCGTGCGCCCCAGCTCCAGCAATCCCGTCTTGTCGGAAACCGAAAGCAGCGCCCGACGCACGCGCACGAGGTCGTTGCCCATCAATCGATTCCGTAGTCGCGGAGCTTCTTGCGCAGCGTGGCGCGGTGGATGCCGAGCATCGCCGCGGCGCGGCTCTGGTTGCCGTCGCAATGGTTCAGCACTTCGGCGAACAGCGGGATTTCCAGTTCGCGCAATGCGATTTCATACAGGTCGCTGGCTTCGCAGCCGTCGAGGTCGCGCAGGTAACGGCGCACGGAGTTGGCGACGTGGTCGCGCAGCGGTGGACGCGGTCCACTGCGGGAAGATTCGTTGCGATCGACGGCGTTCAAGCGGTTCCCCTGCAGCGTGCCCGGCACCGCCGGCGTGCCCGGCGGGGGAGGGAAGTCTAGCGCGCCGGGCGCATCGGTGCCATGCGCCGATCAGCGGAAATCGAAGGTGAATGCGACGACGCCCGGCATGGGTTCCAGGATGTCCATCGCCACCGTCGCGGTCTGGTTGCTGCCGATGGTGGCGCTCGCAGGTTCGCGGCCCAGGTACTCGCGCGGCGGGAACGCGCGGGCACCGACCACGCGGCCATCGACATCCGACAAGGTCAGCAGCAGCACCGGCCAGGCCTGCGCCCATCGCGCATCGTTGCGGAATGTCGCCTTGACCCGCAACGCTCCGGCGCGTGCCGGATGCGGACGCACGTCGCGGTCGACCAGGGTGATTGCCGCCGGCTCCCGCCATGCGGGCACATCGCAGCGCAGCACCGCGCATGCGCCGGTCACCAGCGGGCGCCAGCGTGCATCGGTGGCCAGCTGCACGCGGTCGGCAAGCAGGATCTGCACGAGCAGCAACAACAGCAGTCCCGCGATCAGGGTCGGGCCACGCCAGTCGCGGCGCCTGCGTGGCGCAAGGGCGGAGGCCGACGGCGGGGAAATGAAACTGGGGAGGGTGCGGCGCATGGGTGCTGCTACCTCCGGCGTCCGTCGATGCGGACCCAATCGCCCTCACGGGCGACCTGGAGATCGTCGAACCAGGCGCCGTAGCGCGCCAGCAGCGGCGCTTCCTGGCCAGCGAGGATGCCCGACAGGGCGATCCGCCCCCCCGGGCCCACGCGTGCGGCGAGCGTGTCCGCCAATGCGTCCAGCGCGGATGCGAGGATGTTGGCGACGACGACCGGATAGCTCGCCGAGGGCTCGTCGTCGGGGACGAAGACCTGCAACCGGTCGGCGATGCCGTTGCGCTCGGCATTGTCGGCCGTGGCGAGCAACGCCTGCGGATCGTTGTCGACGCCCACCGCGCGCTTCGCCCCCAGCTTCAGCGCCGCCAATGCGAGGATGCCGCTGCCGCAGCCGAAATCGAGCACGCTGGCATCGCGCAGTCCGCCGTTCGATGCCAGCGTATCCAGCCACTGCAGGCACAACGCAGTCGTCGGATGCGTACCCGACCCGAACGCCAGGCCCGGGTCCAGGCGCACGACCGCGGCGTCCGCCGAGGTGGCATCGGCGGGGAGATCCTGGTTCCAGGGCACGATCCAGGTGCGCTGGCCGAATCGCAGCGGCACGTACTGGTCCATCCATGCGCGTTCCCAGTCCTGGTCCTCGACCTTGCGGAACGACGCGCCGCTCCAGTCCAGCGCCGGATCGAAACTTTCCAGCGCCGCGAGCAGCAACAGCGCGTCGGCGTCGTGCGCGAACAGCGCCGACAGCGCGACTTCGCCCCACAGCGGCGTCTCGCCCACGCCCGGCTCCAGGATCGCGCGCTCGTTGGGCGTGGCGGCGTCGGCGTCCAGCAGGGTCACTGCAAGCGCGCCGACGTCCTCCAGTGCGTTTTCGTAACGGGGCTGCTCGTTTTCGCGGCAGCGGATGGAAAGTTCGAGGAACGGCATGCCGCCAGCTTAGCGGCCGAACAGCCCCTTGAGCAGCTTCTTCGGTTCGATCTTCGGCTTCGGCGCCTGCTCGCTGCCGCCGGAGCCGCCCACTCCGCCAACCACCATCACCGTCGACTTGGTGCGCAGGCGCAGGCCCCAGTCTGGCTGCCATGACGCGGCTGCCTTCGCCGGCCTGGCCGGCCAGGTCAGGTGCTTCTCGGGGCCATAGGCGATCATCTGGGTCATGCCCATGCCCTCGCCGAAGATACCCGCCGGGATCGAGCAACGCGTCGCCTGCGGCGACAGCAGCACCTTCTCCCGGATCCACCTGGCGACGGTCGCCTCCGGCAGGTAATCGATCAGGCCCGCACCCGGCTCGGCCATCTCGGCGCTGCTCCACATCACCATCGCATCGTCGCGCTGGCCCATCGAATTGATGAAGTAGCCGGTCGCGCGATCGACCGCCTTCCACTCCAACTGCGTGGCCGAATCGCCGCCACCGCTGCTGGACAGCTCGATCTTCGGCATGAAGTCGTGCGCCTGCGCGATCGCGAACTGCATCGATTCGGGCACGCCGGCGCCGCTGACCTGGTGCTCGCCGACCAGCGATGCCTTGTCGGACACCGCCTTGTTGCTGCGCGCGTTCGGCCACAGCGCGAATTCGCGGCCGGGGTCGATCGCCTTGACCGGCGCATTGCGCCCCTTGGGCATGGAACCGGTGATGTCGGCCTTGCCGTCCTTCATGCGGATGCGGATCTCGCGCGGCTGGCCCTTGCGTACCGTGTCGCCGCAACCCCAGTAGATCAGGATACGGGTGGTGTGCTCGCCGCCGTCGGCGATCCCCTCGTAGCCGACACCGCCGTCATTGGGCGGGATCTCGCGTTCCGGGGGCGGCGGCAGCAGCGGCAGGTTCTTGCCCAGGCGCAGGCCGGAGGGAATCGCCTGGGTGGCGTCGGGCGCGGGATTGGCGCCGGTGTACAGGGCGATATCCATGTACTGCCCTGGCATGCCCGGGTAGCGGGTCATACCGTAGTCGACCGTGCGCTTGCCGAACAGGTCCATCGCGCCGCGGCCCAGGGCCGGCATCCCGGCCATGTCGTGGGTGGCGACGTCGATGTAGAGCTGCGGCAGCTTGTCCTTGCCGGCAGAGTGGCTGGCGCCGGGCGCCGCGGTGGCGGCAACGGCGAGGGCAATGGCGGATACGCGGAAGTACTTCATGTGTGCAGTCGTCCTTTTGGTCATCGCAGGAGCCAAACGACGAATGCACCCCCGACCGGACATTCACACGATCGAGAGCGACTTTTCCTTCTGCTCGGCGAGCCGCTTCTCGAGGTAGTGGATGTTCTGACCGCCACGCTGGAACCCGCCGTCGGCCATGATCCGCTGCTGCAGCGGGATGTTGGTCTTGATCCCGTCCACCACCATCTCGCTCAGCGCCACGCGCATGCGGCAGATCGCGGTTTCGCGGTCGGGGCCGTGGACGATGAGCTTGCCGATCATCGAATCGTAGTTGGCCGGCACCCGGTAGCCTTCGTAGATGTGCGAATCCACGCGCACGCCCGGGCCGCCCGGCGCATGGAAGTGCTGGATCAGGCCGGGGCAGGGCATGAAGTTGTCCGGGTCCTCGGCGTTGATCCGGCATTCGATTGCATGCCCGTCGAGCACGATGTCGGACTGCTTGATCGACAGCTTGCGGCCGGCGGCGATGTTGAGCTGCTCGCGCACCAGGTCGATGCCGGTGACCATCTCGGTGACCGGATGCTCGACCTGGATGCGGGTGTTCATCTCGATGAAGTAGAAGCGGCCGTTCTCGTACAGGAACTCGAACGTGCCCGCGCCGCGGTAACCGATGCGCACACAGGCCTCGGTGCAGACCTTGCCGATTTCCGCGCGCTGTTCGGCGGTGATGCCAGGCGCGGGCGCTTCCTCGACGACTTTCTGGTGGCGGCGCTGCATCGAGCAGTCGCGCTCGCCCAGGTGGATGGCGTTGCCCTGGCCGTCGGCCAGGACCTGGATTTCCACGTGGCGCGGGTTCTCCAGGAATTTTTCCATGTACACCATGTCGTTGCCGAACGCGGCCTTGGCCTCGGACTTGGTGGTGGCGATCGCGTTGCCCAGCGCGGCCTCGGTATGGACCACGCGCATGCCGCGGCCGCCGCCGCCGCCCGCCGCCTTGACGATGACCGGATAGCCGATCTCGCGCGCGATCGCGATGTTGGCGTCGTTGTCGTCGCCGAGCGGGCCGCCGCTGCCGGGCACGCACGGCACGCCGGCCTCCTTCATCGCGCGGATCGCCTCGACCTTGTCGCCCATCAGGCGGATGGTCTCGGCTTTCGGCCCGATGAACACAAAGCCGGATTTCTCCACCCGCTCGGCGAAATCCGCGTTCTCGCTGAGGAAGCCGTAACCCGGGTGGATCGCCTGCGCGTCGGTGACTTCGGCCGCGGCGATGATCGCGGCCATGTCCAGGTAACTCTGGTTCGAGGGCGCTGGGCCGATGCACACCGACTCGTCGGCCATCGCCACGTGCTTGAGGTTGCGGTCCACGGTGGAGTGCACCGCGACCGTGCGGATGCCCAGGGCGTGGCAGGCGCGCAGGATGCGCAGCGCGATTTCGCCGCGGTTGGCGATGACGACCTTGTCGAGCATGGCGCGCGCCTCAGCCAATCACGAACAGCGGCTGGTCGAACTCCACCGGCTGGCCGCTTTCGGTAAGGATCTTCAGCACGGTGCCGGAGATGTCGGCCTCGATCGGGTTGAACATCTTCATCGCCTCGATGATGCCGAGGGTGTCGCCGGCCTTGACCGCCTGGCCGACGGTCACGAAGGCGGGCTTGTCCGGGGCGGGCGAGGCATAGAACGTGCCGACCATCGGCGAGCGCACGATCTCACCGTCGGGCAGTTGCTCGGCGGCCTTGGGCGCGCTGCCGGTGGCCGCCTGGACCGGGGAGTTCATCGGCATCGCCTGTGCGGGCGCCGCCTGCACGAGTTGCGGCGCGGCGGCGACGACGTGGCCTTGGGGCACGCGGGCCAGGCGCACGGATTCCTCGCCTTCCTTGATTTCGATCTCGGCGAGGTTGGATTCCTCGAGCAGGTCGATGAGTTTCTTGATCTTGCGCAGATCCATGGCGGTTCTCTTTGCTAGGTATCGGGGTTAGCCAGACGCGCGAGCGCCGCGTCGAGGGCATAGCGGTAGCTGTCGGCGCCGAAGCCGGCGACCACGCCGACGGCCAGGTCGCTGAAGTAGCTGGTGTGGCGGAACGGCTCGCGCGCCTGCGGGTTGGACAGGTGCACTTCGATGAAGGGGATGGCGACCGCGGCCAGGGCGTCGCGCAAGGCGACCGAGGTATGGGTGAAGGCGGCCGGATTGACCAGGATGAAGCGGGTGCCGTCCGCGGCGGCGGCCTGGACCCGGTCGACCAGGTCGGCCTCGCTGTTGGACTGCAGGCTGTCGAGCTGGTGGCCGGCGGCGCTGGCCCGGGCGGCCAGGTCGCCATTGATTTCGGCCAGGGTTGCGCGACCATAGATCCCTGGCTCGCGGCTGCCGAGCAGGTTGAGGTTGGGGCCGTGCAGGAGCAGCAGTCGGGCCATGCAGCCATCTGGAATGAGCGGAGGCGCAGTCTGCGCGATGGCGCCGTTACTGTCCAGTTCGCCGATGTTCGCCGGGGTTTAAGCGATTGTTTGAAAAACTGCAGCGCGCAGGGCGCGCTCCTAGGGCTGCGCCCAGGCGTCGATTTCGCCGTGGACGAAGGGACCGATGCGCTGTTTCAGCAGGCGTCCGTCGGCCGAAACCAGGATCGAATAGGGCAGCACGCCCTTCGGATTCCCCAGCTGGACGCCGGCATCGGCCGGCCCGGCCGCTTCGATCAGGATCGGGTAGGAAACCGGCACCTTCTGCAGGAATTCGCGGACGTTCGCCGCGTCATCCAGGGCGATGCCGACCACTTGCACGCCAGCGGCCCCTTGCGACGTGGCGAACCGCTGCAGCTCGGGCATTTCCTCGATGCAGGGGCCGCACCACGAAGCCCAGACGTTGACCAGCATCGGCCGGCCCGCCTGCAGTGCGGCCAGGGACGTGGGGCGGCCATCGAGGTCGGGCAGCTCGATGGCCGGGATCGCCTCGCCACGGTGGGCGACGGTGACGCCCTCGGGTGCGGGCGGAGCCGTTGCCGTCATCGCGCTGCCGAGCAGTCGCTGTCCCAGCTCGGTGCGCAACAAGGGGCCGGGGCCTGAGGTCATCAGGCTGGCGATCACCCCGAGGGTGCCGGCCGCCAGCGCCACGAGCACGACCTTGGTCGACTGGCGCACCTCAGCGCACCCCGGCGGCCCGGCGGGCGCGATCCGCGAACGGCGCCGCCTTTTCGAAACCGACCAGGCGCAGGCCGCGGAGCTCCGCGCCATCGACGAAGAACAGGGTGCCGGGCGGACCGACGATGCCGTACCGCTGCATCAGGGCCTGGTCGATGTCGTCATTGGCGGTGACGTCGGCCTTGAGCAGCACGAAATCCGCAAGCGCCGCCTGCACGCCAGGATCGGTGAAGGTGTACTTCTCCATCTCCTTGCAGCTCACGCACCAGTCGGCGTAGAAATCGAACATCAATGGCTTGCCTGCTGCTTGCGCGGCGGCGATCTCGCGGTCCAGGTCGTCGGTGGACTTGATGGTGCGGAACGCCAGCGCCTGCTGTTGCGGCGCTGTACCGATGATTCCGGCCAGCGGCCGCAGCGGGTCCCGGCCGCCGGACAACGCACCCAGCAACTGCGCCGCGCCGATCACCGCGAGCACCAGGCCGGCGAACAGCGCCGCCGTCCTCGTGCGCGGCGATCGCGTCGTTGCCGTCAGCGCCCACGCCGCCGCGGCCAGCAACAGCAGCCCCCACAGCGCGAGCAGCATCGGCCCCTGCAGGATCCGTCCCAGCATCCATACCGCCAGGCCCAGGAACACGAAACCGAATATGCGCTGCACCGCGATCATCCACGGCCCGCTGGTCGGCATGCCGCGACCGGCGGCGGCACCGAAGAACAGCAGCGGCAAGCCCATGCCCATGCCGAGCAGGAACAGCGCCGCGCCGCCGAATACCGGGTCGTTGGTCTGGCCGATGTACAGCACCGCAGCGGCCAGCGGCGGGGCCACGCAGGGGCCGACGATCAGGGCCGACAACGCGCCCATCGCGGCCACGCTCCACAGCGAACCGCCGCGCTGGCGATCGCTGAGCATGCCCAGGCGCGAACGCAAGCTTGCAGGCAGCTGCAGCTCGTACAGGCCGAACGATGACAGCGCCAGGGCCACGAACAACGCGGAGAACGCGGCGATGATCCACGGCTTCTGGAAGATGATCTGCAGGTTGGCGCCGACCAGGCCGGCGACGACGCCGGCGGCAGTGAACACCAGGGCGTTGGCGACCACGTACACCAGCGACAGCAGCAACGCCCGCGACGTCCCCAGGCGCGTGCCCTGTCCCGCGATCAGGCCGGACAGGATCGGGATCATCGGCAACACGCAGGGCGTGAACGCCAGCAGCAGGCCGGCGCCGAAGAAGCCGAGCAGCGCGATCCAGCGCGACTTGCCGGCGAGGGCTGCGGCAAGCCGCGTGTCCTCGGCTTCAGGTGTAGGAGCGG
>JALYWW010000123.1 GCA_030852515.1 Pseudomonadota bacterium | reverse complement strand
GCCCAAGTCGGGACACGCCGTGAACCCATCCATGGGGGCTTGTCGTCGACATCCATGTCTCCGACAGTCCCGCCTTGGGCAAGGCCTTTCCACGACGCTAAGCCAAGCGGGTGGGTCGATGCTTCGGCACTCTCCCGAAGCGACACACACATCCGCTGCGCCCCATCAAGGAAGCGAATGAACTTCGCTTCGCGGCTGGCGCCGCTCCTACTGGGCCAGGTCGGCGGCGTCGGGGTTCTTGAAGGCCCGGTAGCGCTCGACGGCGTCGGCGAGTTCGCCGTCCAGGCTGGCGCGCTCGACGCGCTGCTCGGCGATGATCCGCTGCTGCTTGAGCAGGTCCGCGTGCTGGCCCTGCAACTTGCCCAGCAGCGCCTTGGACACCGGCTTGCCGGCCAGCTCGAGGTTGTTGGCCTGGCCGAGCAGGGTCACCAGGCTGCGGCGCAGGTTGTCCTCGCCCATGGTCGACGCCTTGAGCGCGTCGTCGAGCAGCGCCAGGCGTTCGCCATAGGCGTTGCGCAGGTCCTGCTCGGTTGCATAGGACTCGACCATCGCCATGTCGCGGCGGCGTTGCGCGGCGGCGGCCAGGGTGTCGGCGATCGCCTGCTTCTCGCGCGCGGTGGCGGCGGCGACTTCTTCCGCGGTGAGCGCGCGCGAGACTTCGCCAGTGGTGCGGCCGGTGCGGGCGCTGATCTCGGTGCGCGCCAGTTCGACCGCGCCCGGCGGCAAGGCATCGCCGCAGGTGCGCTGGCCGTTCTCTTCCCAGCAATACAGTTTCTTGCCGTCCTTCTGCTGCGCGCCGGCGCTGGTGGCGACGACCAGCAGCAGCAATGCGCCGGCGATGCGATTCATGTTCATGGTTTGCAGCCCCTGTTCTGCAAGGTCCCGGTCGAGTACGGCTGGGATATTACCGCGCGCTTCCGTAACGCGCGCGATACGCGAGCAACGGCTGGCGTTGCCCGGCGAGTTCGGCGTTCTCCCCGGCGAGCGCGAGGAGGTCGTCGAGCGTGGCCACGGCGACGACCGCGATCCCGGTGTCCTCGGCCAATGCCCGGGTCGCCGAGCGCGGGTCGCCCTCGGCGATGGCTTCCTGGCGGTCCAGCCCGATCGCCAGCGCGGCGACGGTGCCGCCGGCGGCCTGGATCTCCGCCAGCGCCTGGCGCACCGCGGTGCCGGCGGTCACCACGTCGTCGACCACCAGCACCCTGCGGCCCTGCATCGGCGCACCGATCAGGGTGCCGCCCTCGCCATGGGCCTTGGCTTCCTTGCGGTTGAACGCAACCGGCAGGTCGCGGCCGCGGCGCGCGTATTCACAAACGACGGCGGTGGCCAGCGGGATGCCCTTGTAGGCGGGCCCGAACACGCAGTCGAATTCGATCCCGGCCGCCTCCACGGCGTCGGCGTAGCACTCGGCCAGGGTCGCCAGCATCGCGCCCGAATCGAAGCGCCCGGCATTGAAGAAGTACGGGCTCTGGCGCCCGGACTTGAGGGTGAACTCGCCAAAGCGCAGGGCCTGCGCCTGCAATGCCAGCGCAAGGAAGCGGCGACGGTGTCCGGGGGCGCGCGAATCGGCCATGCCGTCATTGTCCCACGCATTGCTATGATCGGAAAACAGCAACACAACCCGGCAACCCAGGCGGCCCATGCGCATCACCAGCTTCAATGCCAACGGATTGCGCTCGGCGACCAGCAAGGGATTCTTCGACTGGTTCGCCGCGCAGGACACCGACATCCTCTGCGTGCAGGAAACCAAGGCCCAGGAGCACCAGCTCCAGGGCGCTGAGTTCCTGCCCCCCGGCTACAAGGCCTGGTTCCGCGACGCGACCACGAAGAAGGGTTACAGCGGCGTGGCCATCTACGCGCGACGCGAGCCCGACGAGATCCGCACCGCGCTGGGCTGGGAAGCGTTCGACGAGGAAGGCCGCTACATCGAGGCGCGCTTCGGCAACCTCAGCGTCGTGTCGTTCTACATCCCGTCCGGCTCTTCCGGCGAATTGCGCCAGGGCTTCAAGTTCGAGGTGATGGACTGGCTCAAGCCCATCCTCGACCAGTGGCTGGCCAGCGGCCGCGACTACGTCCTGTGCGGCGACTGGAACATCGTCCGCAGCGAGCTCGACATCCGCAACTGGAAGTCCAACCAGAAGAACTCCGGCTGCCTGCCGCCGGAACGCGAGTGGATCAACGGCATGTGCCACGACACGGGCTGGGTCGACGCCTACCGCGCGCTGCATGCGGAAGGCCGCGATTACACCTGGTGGAGCAACCGCGGCGCCGCGCGCGCCAACAACGTGGGTTGGCGCATCGACTACCAGTTCGTCACCCCGTCGCTGCGCGAACGGCTGCGTTCGTGCTCGATCGAAACCGCGCTGCGCTTCTCAGACCACGCGCCATTCACCGTCGACTACGCCGGATGAGCGCGAGCAACGCCGGCACCGTGTCGTACAAGGGCTGGGCCGGGATCAAGCGCGCATTCGCGACGCCGTCGGCGATGACCCTGCTGGTACTGGGCTTCGGCTCGGGCCTGCCGTTCCTGCTGATCGCCTCGATGACGCTGTCCACGCGCCTGCGCGACGTCGGCCTGGACCTGGGCAGCATCGGCCTGATCAGCTTGGCCAGCTTCTTCTACCTGCTCAAGTTCGCGTGGGCGCCGTTGATCGACCGCTTCCCGTTCCCGCTCACCGCATTCCTCGGCCGGCGTCGCTCGTGGCTGCTGGCGTCGCAGCTGCTGGTCGGCATCAGCCTGGCCGCGCTGGCGCTGATGCGTCCGGAGCTGGGCGTCACCGGCCTCGTCACCTGGGTGCTGGTCGGCTCGTTCGCCGGCGCCACCCAGGACTCGGTGGTGGATGCCTACCGCATCGAGATCGCACCGGCCGCCGCGCAGGCGGCCCTGGCCGCGACCTACGTCCTGGGTTACCGCTTCGGCCTGATCGTCGGCGGCGCCGGCGCGCTGTACATCGCCGATTTCCAGGGCTGGACCCCGTCCTACCTGTGGATGGCCGCGCTGATGCTGATTCCGATCGCGACCACGCTGCTGGCGCCGGAACCGGTGGCGCCGGAGTCCACCGTAGTGCGCCGGATCGACTTCATCGGCGCGTTCTGGCAGCCGTTCTCCAGCTACTTCCGCAACAACGGCGTGCTGCTCGGATTGGTGCTGCTGCTGTTCGTCGGACTGTTCAAGTTCCCCGACCAGGTGATCGGGGTGATGGCCGGGCCGTTCTACCTGGACTCGGGTTTCAGCAAGTCCGACATCGCCACGGTGTCCAAGCTGTTCGGGATCTGGATGGGCATCGCCGGCGCGTTCGCCGGCGGCATCGCGGTGGCGGCGTTCGGGTTCCGGCGCATGCTGCTGGTCGCGACCCTGGGCGTGGCGCTGTCCAACTTGGCGTTCCTGCTGATGGCCCACCATCCGTCGGAGCTGTGGGCGTTCTACGCCGCGATCGCCGCCGACAACCTGTTCCAGGGCTTCGCCGGCGTGGTATTGATCGCCTTCATGTCGGCACTGACGGACCGCAACTTCACCGCGACCCAGTTCGCCCTGCTGGTGTCGCTGGCCAACCTGCCGGGCAAGTTCGCGGGCGGCGTATCGGGTTATCTTGTGGAGGCGACGTCGTACGCCACCTTCTTCACCCTGAGTGCGCTGACCGTGGTCCCGACGCTGTTGTTGCTGGCATGGTTGTGGCGTCGGATCCACCGCCATGAAACGCATGATCGTGACCGCACGGAACTGGAGGCTGCATGAGTCCCTTCCTGCTCGATGCCGTTGATCCCATCCTCGCCGACCGGCTGCGCAAGCTCGCGGGCAAACGCGGCTGGAGCGAGAGCGAGGCCCTGCGCTACGCGATCGACCGCGGCGTGCCGGTGCTCGAAGCCGAGGTCCCGGCCAGCCTGGAGAACGACGAAGCCGCCGCCCTCAAGGCCGCCATCGCCGCCCTAGAACAGATCCCCACCAACACCTTCGCCGCGATCGGCAAGGTTCCGGGCGAAACCGAGGAACAGAAGCCTTAGCCACAGATTTCACAGATTGCACAGATGAAAAAGCAAAAAGCTCTTGCTCCTCCATCTGTGTTCATCTGTGAAATCTGTGGCTAAAAAAACCTTTTGCAGCGAGTCACGCGGGATGGATGGCGCCGAGGATGCGGGGGCCGGCGGCGCCGGTGACGGTGGGGAGGTTGCCGGGACGGCCGGCGAGGGTTTCGCGCGCGAGCCAGGCGAAGCCCATTGCCTCGACGAAGTCCGGGTCGACGCCGTGCAACGCCGTCGACTCCACCGCGATGCCGGGCAGGCGCGCGGCGATGCGCGCCAGCAACACCGGGTTGTGCACGCCGCCGCCGCAGACCAGCAAGCGCTGGGTGCCCGGTTGTCCGCGCAGCAACGCGTCGGTGACGCTGGCCGCGGTGAGTTCGAGCAGCGTGGCCTGCACGTCGACCGCCGCCTCGTCGCCACGC
>JALYWW010000122.1 GCA_030852515.1 Pseudomonadota bacterium | reverse complement strand
CCCCGGGCCTGGTCGACTGCCATACCCACCTGGTCTTTGCCGGCAACCGCGCCGGCGAGTTCGAGATGCGCCTGCAGGGCGCCAGCTACGAATCCATTGCCCGCGCCGGTGGCGGCATCCTGTCGACGGTACACGCGGTGCGCGCCTGCAGCGAGGACGCGCTGCTGGCGCAGTCGCTGCCGCGCGCACGCGCATTGCTGCGCGATGGCGCAACGACCGTGGAGATCAAGTCCGGCTACGGCCTCGACTTCCCCAACGAACGCAAGATGCTGCGTGTCGCCCGCCGCATCGGGGAAGAACTCGGGATAGGCGTGCGCACCACCTATCTCGGCGCGCATGCGCTGCCGCCGGAGTTCACGGGCAATGCCGACGGTTACATCGCCAGCGCGATCGAATGGCTGGTGGCCCTGCACGAAGAGAAGCTGGTCGATGCGGTCGACGCGTTCTGCGAAGGCATCGGCTTCACACCGGCGCAGACCCGGCGCATGTTCGAGGCGGCGTCGGCACTGGGCCTGCCGGTCAAGCTGCACGCCGACCAGCTCAGCGACCTGGATGGCGCGGGCCTGGTGGCCGAGTACGCAGGCCTCTCCGCGGACCATATCGAACATAGCTCCGAAGCCAGCGTGCGTGCGATGGCCAAGGCCGGCACCGTAGCGGTGCTGCTGCCCGGCGCCTTCCATGTGCTGCGCGAAACCGTGTTGCCGCCGCTCGATGCGTTGCGCGCGCATGGCGTGCCGATGGCGGTGGCCACCGACTGCAATCCGGGCACGTCGCCGCTGCAGTCGCTGCGCCAGGCGATGCAACTGGCGTGCAGCCATTTCCGCCTGACGCCGGAAGAAGCGTTGCGCGGTGCCACCGTGCATGCGGCACGCGCGCTTGGCATGTCGGATCGCGGGATATTGCGCGCGGGGATGCGCGCGGACTTCGTGCACTGGCGCGTCACGCGCCCGGCCGAGCTCTGTTACTGGCTCGGCGGTGACCTCGCCGGCGCGGTGTTCGCCGGCGGGCACCTGGTCAGCTGATTACTTTGCTGCGGCCTTCTTGGCGACGGTCTTCTTCGCGACGGTCTTGGTCGCGGCCTTGGTCGCGGCCTTCTTCACCACCGGAGCCGAAACCGCGCCGGCGGCCTTGGCGACGGTGTGCGAACGGGAGTTGCCGTAGCTGGAGTTGTAACGCTTGCCCTTGGCAGTCTTGCGGTCGCCCTTGCCCATGTCGTGCTCCTCGAGAAAGCGGGGATTTTAACCTAATGGGTGCACGCGGCGTCGTGGACGTGGCCGTGGTTGAGCCGCAGGTTCGCCAGGTGGGCCAGGCCGACCAGGGTGCCGCCGAAGGTCATGGCCACCGCGTGCGGGACCAGCGCATGGTGCAGCGGCGCATAGAGCACGCCGACCCAGAGCACCGCCAGGCCCGGCAGCAGCAGCCATAGCGCACGCACCGCGCGATGGCGGCGATAGCTCCAGATCAGGGTGAACAGGCCCAGCAGGGTCGCAAACACCACGAAAGCCTGCTCGAAACCGTCGCCCAGCCACACGCCGATGCCGATCGACGGCAACAGCGCGATCGCCAGCGGCAACAGCGCGCAGTGGATGGCGCACAGCATTGATGCTGCGAGTCCGAAGCGGTCGGCCAGGTGGAAGTGCTTGGGCATGACTTTCGACGGGTTGTGGTCGATAAGTAATAATATAACATACTAATCCAACATCACCACTACGCCGGCTCCCATGACCCGATCCGTCCCGTCCCGCGCACCGCTTTTCATCGCCCTGGCCTTGGTCCTGGGTGTCTCCGGCCTCTCCCAGGCCAGCGACAACCCAACCGGCCAGTCAGACCCCCGGCATGACCCCAAGGCCAAGACCCTGGAAGCCGTCGAGGTCACCGCGACGCCCCTGCCGGACACTGCAGAAAGCCTTGCCGTGCCGGTCGAGGTACTGGCCGGTGCGCGCCTGGACGAGGCCAAGGCCAGCTCCCTGGGCGAAACCGTGAACAAGCTGCCCGGCGTGCAGTCTTCGTACTTCGGTCCCGGCGTCGGCCGCCCGATCGTGCGCGGTTTCGACGGCGCGCGCGTCCAGGTGCTCAGCGACGGGCTTGGCTCGGGCGACGTGTCCACCGTCAGTGCCGACCACGCGGTCAGCATCGAACCCTTCCTGGCCGACCAGATCGAAGTGCTCAAGGGTCCGGCCACCCTGCTCTACGGCAGCGGCGCAATCGGCGGCGCGGTCAATGTGGTCGACGGCCGCATTCCGGAAGCGCAGCCCGGTGCACCGCTGCAGGGCCGCGCCGAACTGCGCGCCGGCAGCGTCAACGACAGCCGTAGCGGCATGTTCCGGCTGGACGCGAGCGCCGGCGACGTGGTGTTCCATTTCGACGCCCTCAGTCGCGACACCGGCGACTTCGACATCCCTGGTTTCGCCGAGAGCGCGCAGCATCTTGCCGAAGAAGGCGAAGTGCCGGATCCCGACGAGGCCGGGGTGCTGCCGAACAGCTCGCTGCGCACCAACAGCGCAGCACTGGGCGCATCGTGGATCGGCACCCGCGGCTTCCTGGGTGCCAGCTACAGCATGTTCTCGACCCGCTACGGTGTTCCCGGACATGAGCACGCCGGGGAAGAACACGACGATCACGACGATCACGATCATGAGGAACACGACCATGATGAGCACGACCATGCGGAACATGGCGGTGTGCGCATCGTGATGGACCAGCGCCGCAGCGAGGTACGCGGCGGCATCGACAACGCCGGCCCGTTCCAGACCATCCGCGCCAAGCTGGCGCACACGACCTACACCCACACGGAGCTGGAAGGCGGCGCGGTGGGTACCGTGTTCGACAACGACAGCGTCGACGGTCGCCTGGAACTGGTGCACCAGCCGCTGGCCGGTTTTGAAGGCGCCCTCGGGCTGCAGTGGTCGCAACGGGATTTCATCGCCGTCGGCGACGAGGCGTTCGTTCCCGGATCGGAATCGCGCGACATCGGCGCGTTCTGGATCGGCAACCGGGAGTTCGGTGACCTAGGCTTGCAGCTCGGGCTGCGCCACGACAACAACCGCATCGACGTTGACGACACCCTGGCAATTGGCCCCGACCGCGAGTTCAACACCACCAGCGGATCTGCCTCGCTGGAATGGAATGCCAGCGACGACCTGCACTTCGCATTGGGGCTGGATCGAGCGCAGCGTTCTCCGACTTCCGAAGAGCTGTACTCCAACGGCGCGCACGTGGCGACAGGCAGCATCGAGCTGGGCCGGCCCGACCTGAAGGCGGAGACCGCCAACCGCGCCGAACTCGGCGTGCATTGGCACCGCGGCCAGTTCTCGCTGGGTGGTTCCCTGTACCACGTCCGCTACGACGACTTCATTTACCTGGCCAACACCGGGATCGAGGAGGATGGCGTGCCTGTCCATGCCTGGGTCCAGGACAATGCCCGTTTCCAGGGCCTGGAAGTCGAAGCGGAGTGGAACTTTCTCGACGACGCGACCGGCAGCTGGGACCTGCGCGTCTTCGGCGACATGGTGCGCGCGGAACTGACGGGATCGGGCACCCGCACCCTCGATCTCGCCGTCCCCCACGGCGACCACAGCCATCACTACAGCGTCGCGCTGGCGCGCAGCGGCAACCTGCCGCGCATAGCCCCGGCGCGCGTCGGCGGCGAACTGCGCTGGGAACGCGACGCGTTGAGCGCATCATTGGGCGCGGTCCGCTACCTGGAGCAGGATCGCGTGGCTGCGAACGAAACCGCGACCCCCGGCTATACCCTCATGGACGCGCACTTCGCCTGGCATCTCGACAGCAACAGCGGCACTGCGCTCGAACTGTTCGTTGACGGGACCAACCTGCTCGATGAGGAAGCGCGGCCGCACACCTCGTTCCTGAAGGATGTTGCACCGCTGCCCGGGCGCGGGATCGAGGCTGGCGTCCGAGTCTACTTCTGAGCGGAGCAGCGGGCGCAGAGCCCGTGGACTTCCAGCGTCTGCGCCTGCGGGACGAAGCCCAGGGCGCGGGCGCGTTCGTCGAGCGCGGCGACGACCTGCCGGTCCTCCAGTTCGACCGCGGAATGGCAGCGGTCGCAGATCAGGAACGGCACTGAATGCTGCGCCGTACTTGGATGGTGGCAGGCGACGAAGGCGTTGACCGACTCGAGCTTGTGGATGAAGCCGTTGGCGAGCAGGAAGTCGAGCGCGCGATACACCGTCGGCGGTGCCGCAGCACCGGCGCCCTCGCTGTTGCCACTGTTGCCGACACGAATCTGCTCGAGCAGGTCGTAAGCCTTGACCGGCTTGCCGGCGTCGGCGACCAGGCCGAGTACGCGTGCGCGGATCGGCGTCAGCCGCAGCCCGCGCGCGCGGCAGGCGACCTCCACCGCATCGATGAACGCGCTGGCGTCGTCGACGTGGTGGTGGGGATCGGTGCAGGCGTGCTTGTGGGCCATGTTCCGATGATGGGGGCGAAG